>JBASZG010000257.1:0-4817 GCA_049277875.1 Venatoribacter sp. | reverse complement strand
GGATGCGCAAGAGTGCCACGAAAGCCACCAAAGACACGAAAAAGAAGGGCTAAAAGTGTTCGTGTTCTTTCGTGAGTTTGGTGGCAAAAAATCGTAGCATGACGGCTCTCGTCTCTAAAGGCGCTTAAAGCGCCTTAATTGCTTCAACTTGCTCGGCCAGTTTACTGCGGTCGCGTTCAAAGGCAGCAAGTTTGTCTTTCTCTTTGGCAAGCACGTCGGCTGGGGCTTTGGCAACAAAACCTTCATTGCTAAGTTTATTGGCGATACGCTCAATTTCCTTAGCTAATTTATCGATTTCTTTGCCTAAGCGGACGATTTCTTGGTCTTTGTCGATAAGCCCCGCCATTGGCACTAGCACTTCCATCTGGCCGACTAAGTGCGTGGTGGCCATCGGCAGTTCGTCGCCTTCGTTTACCCAAGTGATGTTGCTCAATTTGGCCAACTTCATTAAGAAGGCTTGGTTTTCATCGGCGCGGCGGAAGTCTTCGTCGTCTCCATTATGTAATAGCAGTTCAAGCTCTTTGCTGGGGCCAAGGTTCATTTCTGCGCGGATATTACGCACGGCGGTAATCACGCCTTTTAGCCATTCAATATCGGCTTCGGCGGCGCGGTCGCTCAGAGCTTCTTGAGGGGCAGGGTAGGCGGCCAGCATAATGGTGTCGCCTTGCTTGCCCGCTAACTCTTTGACTTGCTGCCAAATGCTTTCGGTAATGAACGGAATAATAGGGTGGGCCAAGCGCAAAATGGCTTCCAGTACGCGTACCAGCGTGCCTAAGGTGCCACGTTTTACCTCAATAGGTGCAGATTTGTCCCACAGTACGGGTTTGGAAAGCTCTAAATACCAGTCGCAGTATTCGTTCCAGATAAACTCGTATAAGGCTTGCGCGGCCATATCAAAGCGGTATTGGTCAAAGTGGCGGCGTACTTCGGCCTCGGCGTGCTGTAGGCGTGAAATAATCCAACGGTCAGCTAACGACAGCACCGCAGGTTCGCCACCGGCACCACAGGCGGCTTTCATGGCGTCGGTAATTTGGATTTGACCGTCTTTGGCGTTTTCTACGGCTTCTTCACCGGCCACGGAAAGCATCACATAGCGTGAAGCGTTCCAGAGTTTGTTACAGAAGTTACGATAGCCTTCTAGGCGTTTCATATCCCAGTTAATATCGCGGCCGGTGCTGGCCATGGCGGCAAGAGTAAAGCGCAGCGCATCGGTGCCGTGAGGGTTAATGCCGTCAGGGAACTCTTTTTGGGTGCGTTTGCCAATTTTTTCTGCCAGTTGTGGCTGCATCATATTGCCGGTGCGTTTTTCCAGCAGATCAGCAAGCGAAATGCCGTCAATCATATCTAGTGGGTCAAGCACGTTGCCTTTGGATTTCGACATTTTCTGACCCACTTCATCACGAATAAGGCCAGTCACGTACACGGTTTTAAAAGGCACTTGCGGCTTGCCGTTTTCATCTTTAATGAAGTGCATGGTCATCATAATCATGCGCGCCACCCAGAAGAAAATAATATCAAAGCCCGTCACCAATACGTCGGTGGGGTGGAAGTCGGCGAGGCGTTGGGCCACTTCTTTATCATCAATATTCGGCCAGCCAAGGGTGCCGAAGGTCCATAAGGCAGAGGAGAACCAAGTGTCGAGCACGTCGTTGTCTTGGCGCAGATTAACGCTGGCATCTAGGCCATGCTGTGCACGAACCTCGGCTTCGTCGTGGCCAACGTACACTTTACCGCTGTCGTCGTACCAAGCAGGGATACGATGCCCCCACCACAGTTGACGTGAAATACACCAGTCTTGAATATCGCGCATCCACGAAAAATACATATTCTCGTAAGATTTAGGTACAAACTGAATAGCGCCGTTTTCTACCGCTTCAATAGCGGGTTTGGCTAGGGTTTTAGCATCGACATACCATTGGTCGGTAAGCATAGGCTCAATCACCACGCCACCACGGTCGCCATAAGGAATGGTCAGGTCGTGGTCTTTAATGTCTTCGAGCAGGCCTGCGGCTTCAAAATCGGCAACAATGGCTTTACGCGCAGCAAAGCGTTCCATACCACGGTATTTAGCAGGAATTTCGGCGTTAATTTCGGTGTTTTCGCTGCCGTCGGTGTTAAATACTTCTGGCACTTCACGCAGATCGGCGTTGAAGGTGAAAATATTAATCATCGGTAGGTTGCAGCGCTTGCCTACTTCATAGTCGTTGAAGTCGTGCGCAGGGGTAACTTTTACCGCACCGGTGCCTTTTTCCATATCGGCGTGCTCGTCGGCCACGATAGGAATACGACGGTTCACTAAGGGCAGAATAATGTCTTTGCCAATTAGCGCTTTGTAGCGTGGGTCTTCTGGGTTCACCGCCACACCGGTGTCGCCAAGCATGGTTTCAGGGCGGGTGGTGGCGACCACTATGTAATCTTTACCTTCGGCGGTGGTTAAACCATCGGCCAGTGGGTAACGCAAATGCCACATATGGCCTTTGCTTTCTTTGTTTTCCACCTCTAGGTCGGAAATCGCAGTGTGCAGTTTTGGGTCCCAGTTGACTAGGCGTTTACCGCGATAAATTAGCCCGTCGTTATACAAGCGAATAAAGACTTCTTGTACGGCCTTATAAAAGCCATCGTCCATCGTAAAACGCTCGGTATCCCAGTCTACCGAGTTACCTAAGCGGCGCATTTGACGGGTGATAGTACCGCCGGATTGGCCTTTCCATTCCCATACTTTGTCTAAGAATGCTTCGCGGCCAAGCGCATGGCGGTCGGGTTGGTTTTCGGCTGCGAGTTTACGCTCTACCACCATTTGCGTGGCAATCCCGGCGTGGTCGGTGCCTACTTGCCACAGGGCTTTTTTACCCAGCATACGGTTATAACGAATTAAGGCATCTTGCAGCGTGTGTTGAAACGCATGGCCCATGTGCAGTGAACCTGTGACGTTGGGTGGCGGAATCATAATGCTGTAGCCTTCGCCTGTTAGCCCTTCTTGGTAGGGGCGAAAATAGCCTTGGCTTTCCCAGTTCTGGTACAGAGGTTGTTCAATACTGCTTGGGTTGTAAGTTTTTTCCATGGGATGCTCTTAATTGTCTAAATCTGTGTTGGCGAGTGTGGCTAGGTTAAATTTATAGTGCGGTTTAGCTGGTTACTGAGGCAACCCATGATGACCTGGACGGTCATCATGGAGCTTACAGGGATGTACTTGCAGCGTGTTGCCGAAGTAGCCAGCTAAACTAAGCACGTTAAATAAATTTAACCTTAGCGGCTCGCTAAAAATTGTGTGCTAGGTTACAAAAATGCGTTGGATTATAGCGAAAACTTAACGAATACGCAGGTCGTGCGTGTTGATTTGGTAGCCACGGTCTTTTAAAAACTTAAAATGGCGGCGAGTTTGAGCTAAAACTTGGTCTTCTTGCACTACTATGCCGATATAGCGCTTAAAGCGGCTGTAAAAACTGGGTATTTCATGGCTTAGGTTGATGATGATGTCATCGTGATGAGCCGGGTCTTGCTGCCAGCCAATGGCAATAGGAGCGTGCTGTAGTGCAGCCGTGTTGTTCAATAGTACATGAGGCAAGAAACTATTGGGGTTATAAGCCCAAATCAACTGATCCAGCTCTTTGGCTTTATTTTCATTGTCGGTTTGAATAAGCACTCGATTGCCTTGCTGCTGTGCCTTTTCCAACACTCGACAAGCAAACAAATACTGATCTTGTAGGCTTTGCTTGTTCAAAATATAGAAATCAACTTGGGTCATAGCTCATCCACTTTGTTTGCATCTGCACGAAATATATAAAAATTAATATCAATACTGAGGCTTAGTGTATTGAGTTCTTTAAGCTTAGTTAAGGCCTCTTCTTTTACTTTAAACCGGTGCGGCGTCATCAGCAGGAGGTCCATAATCTGTTGCTGGCCATTAAGCTTAGTTTGATAACTTAAATTGTGCGTGGCCTGTAAGCTAAAGCCTTGCTCTTGCATGGCTTGCTCTGGGCTAAAGGCTTCAAGATTTACTTGTGGGTAAATTAACTGGCGCAACTCAAATAAGTGTTTAAGCCCTGCGCTTAGGATAATGACCAAGCCATCTTCACGCAAAACCCGCCGGTAATCTTGATACATGGGGTTGGTGAAAAGGTTTAACAGCAAGTCTAGGCCAGCATCATTGAAGGGAAGGCGGCTGCCTGATGCAACCAGCCAATGAATCTGCTTATTCCGTTTGGCCGCACGTTTTAGAGCTTCTTTGGCAATGTCTATGCCATAAAGCATTGGCTTTGCCTCTTGAGCAAAGGCTTGGTAAAGCCGGTTGGTGTAGTAGCCTTCGCCACAGCCGATATCGGCAATTTGCGCCAGTGGGATAGTTTGCTCTAGCACCAACTGATTCAGCTTTTCTGAAATTGGCAAGTATAAGTCGGTGTTTAGCAGGCGTTGGCGTGCGTCTACCATGTCTTGAGTGTCGCCAGGAGCCTTAGATTTTTTATGCTGTGCCAGCAGCAGGTTTAAATAGCCTTGGCGAGCTTGGTCAAAGCTGTGGTTGTTTTCGCAGCGCCAAGAGTTTTGGTGCTGGGTTAGAAACTGGTGGCAGTTGGGGCAGGTAATAATATGTTGTGGCATGAGTGTGACTGAAAAACCAAAGGCGGTGCGCAGTTTAACAGCTTTTGCATTTTGGCGCTTAGCGATTGCATGCTCTGGCATTGGCGGCTAACATTTAGCACTTTTCTATCTTACAGGTATTTATTCATGACGCAGCCGTTGACCGTGGCCGAATTGAATCAGCTTATTGCTGATGCGGATAAGCTAAAAACTGAAGAAGAGGTTCGTGCGGCAGTAGATAA
>JBASZG010000256.1:0-2256 GCA_049277875.1 Venatoribacter sp. | reverse complement strand
ATCGCACCAAAAGCGGTGCTGATTTGGTGGCGACGCTAAATCAGCCCAACCCTTGGTTGGTTTGCTCTTTAGTCCATAAATTTGGTCGGCAGTCTGATTCGGAAAACGATACCGCGACGGATGAGTTTATTGCCGAGTTAAAGAAATCCCTACCATCGGACTTTAAAGCCAAAGGCGACCTATTCGTATTTGTTGATGAATGCCACCGTACTCAATCGGGCAAGTTGCACGAAGCGATGAAGTCCATTCTGCCAGAAGCCATGTTTGTCGGCTTCACCGGCACCCCCTTGATGAAGAAAGACAAGAAAAAATCGGTTGAGGTATTTGGCCCTTACATTCACACCTATAAGTTTGATGAAGCTGTGGCCGATGGCGTTGTGCTCGATTTACGCTACGAAGCACGAGATATTGACCAAAATGTCACGTCGCAGAAAAAGGTCGATGAATGGTTTGAAGCCAAAACTCGCGGCTTATCTCGATTAGCGAAAACCCAGTTGAAACAGAAATGGGGCACCATGCAAAAGGTGCTGTCCAGTAAATCGCGTTTACAGCAGATTGTGAATGACATTTTGCTGGATATGGACACCAAGCCACGCCTGATGGATGGCCACGGCAATGCGATGTTGGTTTGCTCCAGCGTTTATCAGGCTTGTAAAGCCTATGAGATGTTCAGCCAAACGGATTTAGCCGGTAAGGTGGCTATTGTCACCAGTTTTCAACCGACCGCTGCGAGCATTAAAGGGGAAGAAACCGGTGAAGGCTTAACGGAAAAGCTCTTTAAGTACGATATTTACCGCAAAATGCTTGCGGATTACTTCGAGCAACCGGAAGACAAGGCCGCAAATCGCGTTGAAGAGTTTGAAAAAGAAGTTAAAAAACAATTTATTGATGAGCCAGGACAAATGCGCTTGCTCATCGTGGTCGATAAGTTGCTGACTGGCTTCGACGCCCCTTCGGCTACCTATTTGTATATCGACAAACAGATGGCTGATCACAATCTGTTTCAGGCCATTTGCCGCGTGAACCGCTTGGATGGCGATGATAAAGAATACGGTTACATCATTGATTACAAAGATCTGTTCCACTCGTTGGATAAAGCGATTTCTGATTATACTCAAGGCGCATTTGATGGTTATGACAAGGAAGACGTTGCAGGGCTGCTGAAAGATCGTTTAGAGCAAGCCAAGCTCGATTTGGATAATGCGCTGGAAATGGTGCGCGCCTTGTGTGAGGCGGTAAAAGCGCCACGCAACACGGAAGACTACATTTATTATTTTTGTGGTAAGTCAGGTCTGAACCAAGACGAGCTCACCGAGAAAGAAGCACTGCGTTTAACGCTTTATCAGAACGTTGCCAAACTGCTGCGTGCGTTCGCCAATATCGCCAATGAAATGCCTGATGCAGGCTATTCTGCGCAAGATGTAGACTTGATAAGAGCAGAAGTTGCTCATTTTGAAAAAGTCCGTGACGAAGTAAAACTGGCCAGTGGCGATTTGGTAGAAATGAAACGCTTTGAGCCTGCCATGCGCCATTTGTTAGATATGTATATTCGTGCGGATGACAGCGAAGTACTGATGGATTTTGAAGAGCTGGGGCTTATTGAGCTCATTGTCGAAAAAGGCGCTGATGCCGTGGAGGCTTTGCCTGAAAGTATTCGTAAAAATCAGGAAGCCATGGCCGAAACCATCGAAAATAACGTGCGTAAAACCATCGTTGATGAAAACCCGGTTAACCCTAAGTATTACGAGCAAATGTCGGTGTTATTGGATGAGCTGATTGAGCTTCGTCGCCAAAAAGCGATTGAATATCAAGAGTATCTGGAAAAAATCCGCGAGCTGTCTCGTAAGGTTATACGTCCGGAGCAGACAGCGGCTAACTATCCGCCATCGATGGACTCTAATCCAAAACGCGCGTTTTACGATAATTTTGGTCAAGATGAATTGCTGGCTACCAAAATAGATAGTGCCATTCGTTATACCAAAAAAGCGGATTGGGTGGGAGATCGATTTAAGGAGCGAGAAATTGCCAATGCGGTGCGAGAAGAAACGATGGGGTATGATGTGGATATTCAGGGTGTAATGGAATTGGCCAAAGCGCAAAAAGAGTACCACTGATGCCTAAGGTAGAAATTGGTTCTATTGCGATGCAGTTAAATCGCAAGGCAATCAAAAACCTGCATATCAGTGTACTGCCACCCGATGGCCGTGTACGTGTGTCTGCTCCTGAATCTATGACAGAAACCGCAATCCGTATGGC
>JBASZG010000255.1:0-1733 GCA_049277875.1 Venatoribacter sp. | reverse complement strand
TTTATTCATCAAGTGGCTGAGCGTCATTTCTACTACTTAGCAAAAGCCAGCTTGCAGCTAGGCAAAGAGCTTGGTAATGCACCTTGGATGCATAAAACCAAATGGCCTGAAGGTTGGCTGCCGTTAGATACTTATAATAAAAACGTCGATAACATAACTGCGGTGGAAAACCTTTATGATTGGGAAACCTTGCGTGCTGAAATCATCGCTAATGGTGGTATTCGTAACAGCACCTTAGCCGCACACATGCCCACTGAAACCAGTGCGAACTCGTCAGGCACTACTAATGGTCTATACCCGATTCGGGAATTAACCATGATTAAGACTGACAACCAACGTGTGAACTACTGGGCTGCTCCAGAAGGTGACACCCTAGCACAGTGGTATCAATCGGCTTGGGATATTCCTACTCAAGACCTGTGCGAAATGTACGCACTGGTACAAAAGTGGACAGACCAAGGCATCAGTGGCGACTTCTACCGTAAAGTTATTGGTGACACGCATATTGAGTCTACCGAGCTGATTAAGAACTATCTGCAACGAGTAAAACTAGGATTAAAAACCAAGTATTACATGAACCAAAAAACCTCAAACGGTATGAAAGCCGTAGCCAATATCGAAGAAAACTGCGAAAGCTGCACACTGTAAGCGTTTGTAGTTCGGGCTGAGTGTATTTCGCACCAGCCCAATTCGATATAAGACAAAATAAATGGAAAGAAAAATGACCGATAATGTTTTTAATTACAACAAGACCGACTACGAGCGTCCGTTGCTATTGATGGGGCAAAAGGTAGGTTTGTTCGACACAGTAAATAAGCACTACCCAGAAATTTGGGCTATTTACAAAGCACAGAAATCACTCGACTGGGACGAGAACGAGTTTGATTATGGCTCTTGTAATGCCGAATTTAAAAGCTGCTCCAAAGCCACCTACGACATGATGATTAAAACCCTAGCTTGGCAATGGGAAGCAGATTCGGTGGCCTCTCGTGCCATCGCACCAGTGTTGGCTCCCTTTATCACCAGCTCTGAGCTGTGGGCAGCTTGGCAGCGTATTAGCGATAACGAAGTAGTACACGCCGCCACTTATTCTGAAATCGTGCGTAATAGCTTTGACGACCCTTCTACCATTTTGAATGAGATTTTAGCGGTAGAAGAAGCCCACACCCGTTTGCATCGAGTGGCCAAAGCCTTTGGAGAAGGCTACGAAGCCTCGCACCTGTATGCCGTTGGTCAGTTACCGAACAACCAAGAAACCTACAACAAAGTCTTTATGACCATAGTCGCGCTTCTGTGCATGGAGCGTATTCAATTTATGGCCAGCTTCGCAGTGACCTTTGCCATTTGCGACACTGGATTGTTTCAGCCTATCGGCAAAGCGATTCAGAAGATTGCGCAAGACGAGCTGGAAATTCACGTTGAGTTAGACAAGGCCGCGCTGCTGCACGAAATGACCACCGAACGCGGCAAAATTGCCTTTGCCACATTAAAAGACGACATCCGTGCGTTAATTCGTGAAGTGGTAGACAGCGAGCTAAAGTGGATTGATTACCTGTTTAGCGAAGGCCGCGAGCTAGTGGGCATGAACGCCGAGCGCTTAGCCAGTTGGACACTTTACTGCGCCAAAGACGTTTATAACCTGTTTGGTATGAGCGAAGACAAGTACGAACTGCCGAGCAACAACCCGCTGAAATTTATGGAAAAGTGGCTGAATATCAGCAAAACCCAAGCAT
>JBASZG010000254.1:0-22746 GCA_049277875.1 Venatoribacter sp. | reverse complement strand
TGTGCTTTGGCTGATTGGGGCGAGCTAAGAAAGCCATGTAAGTACAAACAGGCAAATGGTTTTTTACTCAAATCAATAACCCTTACTGCTGTAATCAATAAATTGTGCCATGCCTTCCACCCGGCTAACGCCCGTGTCGATTTGGCCGTTACTGTGTAAATCTAGCCAACGATAGCCAGGCTCTAAGGTGTCGACGGCAAAGTCGTCGCTGTGGCGAGTGAACTGAATACAGGTTGAAGGGCTAGAAAGCAAGCGGATGCCATTTTTTAATCCATCACTTTGCTGATGCACATGGCCAAATAAAATCGCGCGAACATTTTTGTGCTGGCCGACAAGTGTAAAAAGCTGATCGGCATTTTTTAGCCCGATCTGGTCGATCCAGCGGCTGCCCATAGCCACAGGATGATGATGAAAACTAATCAGTGTGTGCAGGTCTGGGCGTTCGCTTAGGGCCTTTTGCAACAAGTCCAATTGATCTTCGGCTAAATAGCCAAACACCGAGCCTTCAACCTGAGAGTTAAGCAGCACAATTTGCCAGTAATCGGTACGAATCACTTGCTCTAAATGCTCTGCACCTTGGGCCGCTTTTTGCATGTTGTTTTCGTCATCGTGGTTGCCTTTAAACCAAAAGCTGGGGCTGGCAAAGGTTGATAATTCTTCTTTGATGTATTGATAAGATTCAAGACTGTCGTCTTGTGAAAGATCGCCGGTTACTAAGAAAGCGTCTATTTGGTGGCGTTCTTGGCGTATTTTATTTAATACTTTTTGCAGGCTGTCGCGTGTCTTCATGCCCAAAAGCTGGCCATTTTCCGTGGCTAGGATATGAGAATCAGTGATTTGCACTAAATGTAATATTGAACCAGAAGCTAAAGAGTACATAAGCGCTGCGTCCCTATGGTTGGCCTGAGTTAAGGCAGGCTGGTGTCGAATGTTGTAATTTGCCCGTATTTTAAGCAATTCTCTAGCCAATGGGCTAGAAATTCGTTGAGTTGTTGCTTCTCGTCTGGGTGACGCATATGGCGGTTTGGATAAGTGTAATGCCCCGCAAATTGCCCTTGTTGCTGATAGCCCAAAACTTCGGCCATGTGGGCATCGTGGTATAGGCGCACCTGCATGCTTTGTGGGCCAAGCCAAGGATGAGCGCTGTCTTGTGCTATTTCAAGCATGGTGGTGTAACGCTGTTCTTCCACCACCTTAATTTTGACGGACAAATGTTGGTTGGCAAGGGTAAGGTGAAATTCATGTTCGGCTGATTTAAGCCTGAGTAAGCGGCTTAAACGGCCATAGTTCATCTCGCAGACAGCCGCCATTTTCACCAAATCAGGGACGTACTTCTTTCTCATGCAAAAAACTCAGCTTTAATAATCTGGCTAATTGTATCAGTAATAGGGAGGTGGGCTTGACTCTTTAATATAACTATATAAGAATACAGTTTATTGATTACAAACTAGACAGCACTCAGTGTTCGTTTAACAGCAACAATAAATAGAATGTGGCTGGTTTTTTTCTGATAGAATCCGTCTCCATTCATTTTGACATACAGCTTTAAAGGCACCATTTATGAAAAAATTGCTTTCTCTAACCATTGCACTGCTAACGGCTGGGGCTGCACAGGCTGCCGATTTAAATACTATTTATGAATTAGCTGTGAGTAATGACGCCGATATAGCCGCTGCTCGTGCCACTCGTGATGCCGATGATTACAGCGTAACAATTGCTCGCGGTGCTTTATTGCCACAGGTTAGCCTGAATTATAACTACGATATCAACAGAACTGATATTGATATGGCTGGCGCATCTAAAATCAAATACGAAGCGGGTATGTTTTCTTTGCAAGCTTCTCAGGTGTTGTTCAATCTGAATACTTGGTACACCTATAAAGCCTCTAAAGTGGGTAATAATTCATCGCAAATGCAACTGCATATGGCCGAACAGCAACTTATACTGCGTACGGCCCAAGCCTACTTTAATGTGCTGCGTGCCCAAGATAATTTATCCACTGCTCAGGCTGAAGAAAAAGCCGTAAAACGCGCCCTAGAGCAAACCAAGCAGCGTTACGATGTGGGTTTGATTGCCATTACCGATGTGCACGAAGCTGAAGCTATTTATGATTTAACCAAGGTCAATCTATTGGGCCGAGAAGCCGCCCTAGACATTAGCTTTGAGGCCTTAGAGCAACTAACTGGCGAACGCCCAGAAACCGTTTCACCTTTAAAGGCCAACTTGACTATGGAGCAACCAGAGCCAGCTAACGTACAAGACTGGGTTGACTCAGGTTTAGAAAAATACGTTGGTGTGTTAATTGCCGAGGCTGGCTTAGATAGCGTCGAAGCGCAATACAATGCCACTCGTGCCAACCATCTGCCCACAGTTAAGTTAGTGGCTTCTTACTCTGATGGCGATCAGTACCAATTCTCTGCTAATGGCACCATTCCGGTGCAATCAACCTTTGTTAGCATTCAGGCATCAATGCCTTTGTTTAGCGGTGGCTCGCTTTATGGTCGCAGCAAACAGGTTGCACAAAGCTATGCAGCGACCGAGTTTAACGTCGAAAAACAACGTCGTGACGTAAAGCAAAATGTTCGTAGCCTCTACCGTCAAGTGCAAACCGATGCACTCAACGTGAAAGCGCGTAAACAATCTATTGTTTCAGCGAAAAGCGCTTTGGAAGCCACCGAAACCGGCTACAAAGTGGGCACTCGCAACATAGTGGAAGTGCTGAATGCACAGAAAAACCTCTATGGCGCACAGCGCGACTACGCTAATGCTCGTTACGATTACATTTTAAATTTACTGAATTTGAAATTCTTTGCAGGCACCCTAAACGATGCCGACTTACAAGCGCTGAACGCTTGGTTAACCATCTAAATATCGGCCGTTGCCGCAGGCCCCGCAAGCCTCCAAGCTTGCGGGGCTATTTTTTTGCCTGCGTTTTAATTTATATAAAAAAATCGTGACATCAGAAAAAAAAGCGCCATAATGTCTCGCTTTGTGCCAAAAAAAGCCCTTCGTGCTTTTCTGAACTAATTCAATCTGGAACAAAATCATGCGTTATCATTCAGCACACGACTTTCTTGACTATGTCGCTCAACGTAACCCTGGGCAGCCTGAATTCCTTCAAGCTGTGACAGAAGTAATCGAAAGCCTTTGGCCTTTCATTTCTAAAAACCCACGTTATGCCGAGCACGGACTGTTAGACAGATTGGTTGAAGCTGAGCGAATTATTCAATTTCGCGTTGCATGGGTAGATGATAATGGCGACGTGCAGGTCAATCGCGGTTTCCGCATCCAGCACAACTCAGCCATTGGCCCATACAAAGGCGGTCTTCGCTTCCATCCTTCGGTAAATCTCTCTGTTTTAAAATTCCTAGCTTTCGAGCAAACCTTTAAAAACTCTTTAACTACCTTGCCCATGGGCGGTGGTAAAGGTGGCTCTGACTTCGACCCTAAAGGCCGTAGCCGTGGCGAAATTATGCGCTTCTGCCAAGCTTTCGTATCTGAGCTGTTCCGCCATGTTGGCTCTGACACCGACGTCCCTGCTGGCGATATTGGCGTTGGCGCGCGTGAAATTGGTTTTATGACCGGCATGATGCGTAAACTTACCAACCGCTCAGACTGCGTATTCACTGGTAAAGGCTTAACTTATGGCGGCTCTTTAATTCGCCCCGAAGCAACTGGCTATGGCTGCGTTTATTTTGCCGATGAAATGCTGCGCCATGCAGGCCTTTCTATGGAAGGCATGCGCGTTGTGGTTTCAGGTTCTGGCAACGTTGCTCAATTTGCGATTCAAAAAGCCATGGAATTAGGTGCGCATGTGGTTAGCGCTTCTGATTCGGCTGGCACCGTTTACGATGAAGATGGCTTCACCCCAGAAAAACTTGCCCTGCTTATGAAAATTAAAAATGAGCAGTATGGCCGCGTTTCTGAATACGCCGAACAAGTGGGCGCTCAATATTTGGCAGGTAAAAAACCTTGGCAAATTGAAACACCAATTGATGTGGCACTTCCTTGCGCTACCCAAAATGAGCTGGGCGCAGAAGACGCACAAGTTCTTGTGAAGCATGGTCTGCAGTTTGTGGCTGAAGGTGCCAACATGCCTTGTACCGCTGAAGCTGTGAACGTCTTTGATGCCAATAAAGTTCGTTATGCCCCAGGCAAAGCCAGTAATGCTGGTGGTGTTGCTACCTCTGGTTTAGAAATGAGCCAAAACGCGATGCGTATGTCTTGGACGGCCGAAGAAGTGGATGCCCGCTTGCTTGAAATCATGCAAGGTATTCACCGTTCTTGCTTGGAATATGGCACTCAGCCTGACGGCTCGGTGAACTATGTACAAGGCGCAAACATTGCAGGCTTTGTAAAAGTAGCAGAAGCCATGTTGGCGCAAGGCGTGATTTAAGTAAGCTTGATCGCACGCAAAAACGGGCCTAGTGCCCGTTTTTTTTGTATTAAAAATATGGCGCCCTTATTTCTTTCTAATTTTTAGATGCTATTTGTCTAAATAATCCTATTTATTTAAATTAATCTCCTGCTATCTTAGGTTTATCTATTACTTAAGGAGTAATTATGAACTGGAAGAATAGCCCTTTTGCCTATGGCTTGGTGAGCATCAGTATTCACTGGGTTGTTGCGCTTATTGTGATTGCTCTGTTTGTTGTGGGTGTTTGGATGGTGGATCTTGGCTACTACCATGCTTGGTATCACAAAGCGCCATTTCTGCATAAAAGCATAGGTGTTGTGTTATTGGCTCTGATGCTTTTTCGAGTGATTTGGCGTTTTACTACACCGCAGCCTAAAGCCATAGCCACCCAAAGTAAGCTGGTGCAATTGGCGGCCAAAGCTGGACATCTGCTGATTTATCTACTTTTATTTACCATTATGATTGCGGGCTATTTAATTTCGACGGCTGAAGGCGACCCCATTTCTGTATTTGGTTGGTTTGAAGTGCCTGCTCTTATTAGCAACCTTCCTGATCAAGCAGATATAGCCGGCGTAGTGCATAAATACTTAGCATGGGGGCTGATTGTTGTGGTTATTGGCCACGCTCTTGCCGCCGTAAAACACCATTTGATTGATAAAGATGCCACCTTGGTGCGCATGTTTGGTAAATCAGAACGCTAACCTAAACCTGAATTGCATAACCTATTTACTCACCCATTGGAGAAATACCATGTTAAAACAAACTCTTACTGCTTTGGCCTTATCTTCGGCATTGTTAGCTGGCTCTGTGCAGGCGGCCGATTATAAAATCGACATTCCTGGTCAACACGCCTTTATCAACTTTAAAGTAAGTCATATTGGCTTCAGCTTTATTTATGGCTCTTTTACCAAGTTTGATGGTGATTTCAGCTACGATGCGGCCAAACCAGAAGACAGCAAAATCAGTGTAAAAATCGACACAACCAGCGTGAACACTAATCATGCTGAGCGTGATAAGCACTTGCGCACGGCTGACTTTTTAAATGCCGGTAAATTCCCAGAAGCAAAATTTGTTTCTACTTCGGTTAAATCAACTGGCGATAAAACTATGGACGTAACTGGCGACTTCACGCTTAACGGCATTACTAAGCCTGTAGTGGTTAAAGCGGTTGCTATTGGTGAAGGTAAAGACCCTTGGGGTGGCTACCGCGCTGGTTTTGAAGGCACCACTGCACTGAGCGTAGATGACTTCAATATCAAAATGGCCAAAGACATGGGCCTGAAAGAAGTTGAAATCTTTATGTCGTTCGAAGGCGTGCGCCAGTAATAACGGCAGCTCACAACAAACCGAAACGCCGCGCCAAACGCGGCTTTATTTAAAACGTAGGGGCGGTTTTTAACCGCCCATGGGCGAATACAATTCGCCCCTACAAACAGGTAAAGTTTTTATCAAAAACTAGACCAGCAAATACCCGCCATCCACGTTAATGGCTGCGCCTGTGGTGTAACTCGACGCCTGAGAGGCCAAATACAACACTGTCCCCGCCATTTCTTCAGGCATGGCGGCGCGCTTCATGGGAATGTGCATTAAGGCCATTTTCATAATGGCATCGTTTTGGGTGAGGGCGCTGGCAAACTTGGTGTCGGTAAGGCCGGGCAGTAACGCATTCACGCGAATATTTAATGGCGCGCATTCTTTGGCAAAGGCTTTGGTCATAGCAATCACCGCCGACTTGGTGATGGAATAAATGCCCTGCATCTCGCCGGGAATCACGCCATTCACCGAAGCCACATTAATAATGCTGCCGCCGCCGGATTTTTTCATCAGCTTGCCGCCGGCACTGCTCATAAAGAAATAACCACGCACGTTTACATCCACGGTTTTTTGGAAGGCGTTTAAGTCGGTATCTAAAATATGGCCGAAATAAGGATTGGTGGCGGCGTTATTCACCAAAATATCGAGGCGGCCATGCTTAGCCTCGATGGCCGCAAAACAGGCGTCAATTTGCTCCATCTCGCCAATATGACAGGCTAATGCCTCAGCCTTGCCACCAGCAGCGATAATTTCATCGGCCACAAGCTGGCAGTCTTCCAGCTTTCGGCTGGAAACAATCACATGCGCGCCATTAGCCGCCAGCAACTTGGCAATCGCCGCACCAATGCCACGACTGGCTCCGGTGACTAAGGCGACTTTGTTATCTAAGTTAAATAAATTCTCAGTGGTCATGGTTTTTTCCTTTTAATTATTTGCCTTTTTGTAGGGGCGAATTGCATTCGCCCGCGGGCGGTTAGAAACCGCCCCTACACAATTAGCGATAAGTCAAATACTTACCTATTAGGTGTTGTTGTTCATTAAAACTGGCTAGGCTGATTTTTTCTGGGTTTTGGCTGGAGTACAGCAGTTGACTCAGGCTGGCGTTGACTAGCGTCCAGTTCAGTTCAAAAGTTTTGTCGTTGCTTAAATTCAGGCAATGCTGGGCGATGGCAGAAATAGGGCCGCCAGAGGTGAAAATCACGATGTTTTTGCCTTCGCTGAGGTTTATGGCGTCTTGCAGAGCTGTCTTTACCCGTGCGCTAAACGCGGGCCAAGACTCGCTGTAATCGCTGTCGTGCTGGCCTGACACCCAGCGCGCCACGGCTTTGGCAAAGAGCGTTTGAAAGGCTTTTCTGCGATTTTTTTGGGTGGCTAACCATGCGCCTAAAACCAGTTTGTTTTTAAATTCTGGAAAGGCTTTAGCGATTATTTCGTCGGAATCAAATTCATTAAAGCCGGCGTGCTCCACGATTGGCCCAAATGCGTGCCAATGCAAGTGCGCACCCTGCATGGTTTCTTGATGGCGGCGCATGGAGCCATGAAACACCCTGCCAGCCTCAAAGCCACGCGCCGCCAACACCTGCCCGACGCGCTCGGCCTGCAAATGGCCAAGCTCGGAAAGCTGGTCGTAATTTAGCTTGTTAAACCCGGCTTGGCCGTGGCGGATTAGATAAATACTTGCCATTTTTCGCTTGGCGCTAAGGGCTTGGGGCTTGGCGCAATTTAAACCGCGCCATGCGTCTCGCGCCTAGCGGCGTGCCTCCTTAATAATTCGTTTGCATTTTCTGTGCAGAATATGAATAAAAAACCAGAAGTTTTTAAAGGCTGGGTTGTCGGTTTGTTTGTGGTGGTAACGATAATAAATTTGTTGGGCGATGACGGCTAAGCGGAATACGCCAAAGGCTTCGTAGAAGGGCCAGTGGGTTTTATCAAAGCCCATCTTCTGGCAATAATAATCAACGATTTCTTGGCGGGTTGGCATGCCTTGAACATGGCTAGGTTGGCGGCGGATGCCTAGCATGAGTTTGCCGTCGGTGGCTTCTACCCAATAGGCCAAGGCGCCGCCTAAGTCCATCAGTGGGTCGCCCAGTGTGCACATTTCCCAGTCCAGCACGCCGATAATTTCGCCTAGGTTGTCGGCATCCAGCACTAGGTTATCCATGCGAAAGTCGTTATGAATAAGGCAGGTGCTAACGTCTTGCGGTTGGTTGTCGTTGAGCCAGCGCATGACCTTTTTAAAGCTGGGCACATTCCAGGTCTCCACGTCTTGGTAACGTTTGCACCAGCCTTCCACTTGGCGTTTAACATAGCCTTCGCCTTTGCCTAAATCATCAAGGCCTGCGGCGTGGATGTCTACTTGATGCAGTTCAATCAGCTTATCAAAGCTGGCAAAGCCGAGTTTGCGGGCTTGTTCTGGCGTTACCTGCATACCGCGTGGAAAATTAGCGCGAGGAATAATGCCGCGCATACGCTCCATAATATAAAAATCGCTGCCCAATACGCGGTCGTCATCACAAAAGGCAATCATTTTCGGCACATAGGGGTACACCGGTTTTAGGCGCGCCATCACCGAAAATTCGCGCTTCATATCGTGCGCGCCTGCGGCTTTTTTGCCAGCAGGTGGGCGGCGCAGAATTAGGTCGTTATCGGCGTATTTATCTGGGTATTTTAAATGGTAAGTTAGGTTCGATGCGCCACCCGAAAACTGCCTCACCTGCGGCAGTTCATCGCCATAATCGTGGCTTTGTTCTTTTAACCAAGCGTGTACCGCCTGCACATCAAAACTGTCACTGTCGCGCAGTGCTTTGGCTTCGTCGATAAAATTATTATTACTCATGTTTTTGTACCTTTTTTATTTGGAGCAAAGGGTTCGGGGTTTGGAGTTCGGGGTTTCGCGTGCGTTGAGGGTTATCTCAGGTCACAATGAACACCCAACACCCAACACCCAACACCCAACACCCAACTAACCCCTAGCCTCTCGTTTCTTCAGCCCTTTGGCCATGGCCAGCATCTGCTTATTAAATAAAAACGGTAGGAAGCGTTTGATAAAGTAGGCTTTGCGGCCGTCTTTATGCGGGTTGCAGATCATTTGGTTGGTTTGCATGGCGCTGTAAGCGGCTTTGGCGATGTCGCTGGCGCTGAGCTCGGACGCTTCAAATACTTTATCGACAAACTTGAGCATGTCGGGGTCGGAGGTTTTCATGCTGGCATTCAGGTTGGTACGGAAAAAACTGGGGCACAACGCGGTGACGCCAATGCCATAGGGCATAAGTTCAAAGTGCATGGTTTCGCTGATGGCAACTACGCCCGCTTTGGTGGCGTTGTAAGAGGCCATAGACGGCAGTTTGAGCAGGCCAGCCAAGGACGCCACATTGATAAAATGCCCACTGCCTTGCTGCTTCATCATCGGGGTAAAAGTACGACAACCCAGCGCCACGCCTTTTAAATTAATGTCGATAATCCATTCCCACCATGCCCATTCGCCCGCGTCGATGCGGTCGCCGGTGGCCACGCCAGCGTTATTAATCACCACGTCGATGCGTTGCCAGCGTGCTTTTATGACATCACGCAGCGCATGCCACTCGGCTTCTTTGCGCACATCTAACGAATGAATAAAGCCCGAACCGCCGGCCTTTTCTACTAAGGCCAGAGTTTCCTCGCTGCCTGCCTGATTGATATCGGCAATACAAATCTGCGCCCCGTGACGGGCAAACTCCAAGGCCAACTCCCGACCTAAACCACTGGCCGCACCGGTAATTAATACGTTTTGCATAAGGTTTTCTCGCTTAGTGCGGGGCGCTAGGGGCTTGGCGCGCCGCTTATTGAGTTAATGTTTTCTGCGCCTAGCTCCAAGCGCCTAGCTCGTTTACAGATATTTTTTCAACTCTTGCTTGGCGACGACCATGCGGTGTACTTCGTCTGGGCCGTCGGCTAAGCGCAAGGCGCGGGCGGCCATAAATAGGCCTACCAAAGGTAGGTCGTTGGTTAAGCCTTGGCCACCGTGCATTTGGATGGCGGCATCGACCACTTCTTGGGCGACGTTGGGGGCGATGAATTTGATTTGTGAGATTTCACTCATGGCACCGGCAGCACCCTGTTCGTCAATCATCCACGCGGCTTTTAAAACCAGCAGGCGGGCTTGGTCAATTTTGGCGCGGCAGTTGGCGATGATGTCCATATTGCCGCCCAGTTTGGCCAAAGGTTTGCCGAAGGCGGTGCGGCTTAGTGCGCGTTTGCACATCAGCTCCAGCGCCAGCTCGGCCATGCCGATTAAACGCATACAGTGGTGAATACGGCCTGGGCCTAAGCGCCCTTGTGCAATTTCAAAGCCACGGCCGGGGCCGGCAATCAGGTTGCTAAGAGGAACGCGGACATTATTAAAGTTCACCTGGCCGTGGCCATAGGGTTCGTCGAAGGCGTTAAATACCGGCAGCATACGTTCGATTTCAATACCGGGTGTGGCAAAGTCGAACAGCACCATCGAATGTTGTTTATGCTTGGGTGCATTGGGGTCGGTCACGCCCATGAAAATACCCACTTTTAAATTGGGGTGGCCAAGATTGGTGCTCCACCATTTGCGGCCATTGAGCACAATTTCGTCGCCCTCGATGGTGGCGGTGGCCTGCATATTGGTGGCGTCAGAGCTGGCAACGGCAGGCTCGGTCATACAAAACGCACTGCGAATTTCGCCCGCTAATAAGGGTTTAAGCCATTTCTCTTGCTGTTCTTTACTGCCGTATTTTTCCAACACTTCCATGTTGCCGGTGTCGGGAGCGTTGCAGTTAAAAATCTCTGGGGCAAGGTAAGAACGGCCGGTTAATTCGGCTACCGAGGCGTATTCGAGCGTGCTTAAGCCTGCGCCAAAATGCGCGTCGGGCAAAAACATATTCCATAAGCCCTGAGCTTTGGCTTTGGCTTTGAGTTCTTCAACAATGGGCAGCACTTGCCATTTGTTGTCTTGGCTGTGCAGTTCTTGCAGGTACTTGGCTTCTATTGGCTCAATTTCGCTGCGCATAAATTCACGCACACGATTAACGTAATCTTGGGCTTTGGGGGATAGGCTGAATTCCATAAGAGTGCTCCTAACAGGTTATGAAATTCAGTGTAGGCAGATTTAATGTATTATAAAAATGAATAGTTTTTATAATGTATTATTCGCTTTGTTTATTCTTTACAGATAACACACTGATTTCGGCCTGTTTCTTTGGCTTTGTAAAGAGCTCGGTCGGCACGTTCAAATACTTGGTCGGCACTTTCTTCCTTGGTAAATTCAGCAATGCCAAAAGACATGGTGATAAATACACGCTCTTTTTTGAAATTAAATGGGCTTTCTTCAATGCTTTGGCGCAGTTTCTCGGCGGCAACTTTGGCTTCTTGAGCTGTGGTTTCAGGCATGAGAATCACAAATTCTTCGCCGCCAAAACGGGCAACAAAGTCGACGTCTCGAATGCGTTTGCGTAGCGTGCGGGCAATTAGCTGTAACACTTTATCGCCAGCCAAGTGGCCATAGGTGTCGTTAATTCGTTTAAAGTGGTCTACATCGCAAATTATTAACGACAGTGGGTTGCCATAGCGGTGATAGCGCGCCATTTCATCGGTTAGGCGCAGGTTGTAGGCTTCACGGTTGGGTAGGCCTGTAAGGTTATCGTGCGTGGCTTTGTGCTTTTGTTCTTCAAAGGCTTGGCGGTTTTCGCCAACTTCTTTTTCCATTTCGGCTAAGCGCTCTTGTAGCTGTTCTAGCTGTGCGGTAAGCCGTGCTTCACGATGGTCTTCGTCTTCCCGATAACGATCCATGGCTTCGACAATGAGCAGTAAGTGCGAGGAAACGTTTTGACTAAGCAATTTAAGATCGGTGGTGCCTGCCACGACAGAGCGAATATCGGCTAATTGGTCTTGTACCATAGTAGTGAGCAGTTCACGCGCTTTAGTGCGCTCTGAACGGCCACTGCTGGCACCTATAACTACCTCGCGAATGGCTTGTAAGCGGGTGTCTAGGCTTTGTAAAAATTCTTCAATGTTTACTTGGCTGTTAGCCAAGCATTGCAGAATAAAGGTGGAGGTTTCTTCTAATAAAGGAACCACTTCAAACCAAGGTAGGTCGCTTTCTAGGCGTGAATGCAGGTTTTCTTGTTGATGACCTAAGCGTTCTGGCACGCTGATTTGGTCAATAAGTTCGCGCAAGGTTTCGGTAACGTCTTGAGAAATGGCCGAGAAGCCAGGTTCTTGGATGTCGGTTTGTAATTCAGCCTGCTCTTTGGTTTTTTGGTCTTTAAACCAGCGTTTCCACCAGTTGCTTTGCTGCTCTTTGTCGTAGCCTTCAAGGGTAATGATGTCGCCAAGAATTTCCAACCAATTAATTAGCTGAATGGCGTAGCCAGACCAGAGTTGTAAGTCAGTGGAGGCTTTGCGGCGAATGTGTTTGCTTTTGGATTTAATTTCTTTGGGAATGGGGCATTCGTCGATTTTGACGCTGATGTCTCGAATAAGCCCAGAGACTAGCTCGGTGCGCTGTTTATGCTCTTCTTCAAAATTATTAATGGTGCGCTTCAGACCATCAATGGAGGTAGCTAAACCGCTTGCGCCGGGGCTTAAGGCGATGCGTAGCTTGTTGAGGCTGGAGTCAACTTCTTTCGATTGGCTTTGGGCAATGGCTGTGGTTACCAGCAGTGCGCGACGTAGGTTTTCTTCTTGCTGCTGACTTTTGCTTTCTAGCTTTTCGTGTTTATCAAGAAGATCAAGATATTTGTCTCGCCAATATCGAGTTGGATCCGTTCCGGTATCTTTCGTCATACTGCTTCTCTAAAGCCCAATTTTTTGTGAAATAGTGCCGCTAGTGTAGCTGCTTTGCAGAGAATTGCGCATTCGTTTAAATAAAAAGCCAAAACACATTAGGCCCCATGAAGGAGCCTAATTTATCATTCAAAACTGCAGTTAATTTTTTAGTGCTTTGCGTTCTTTTTCGATAAGGAAGTCGACCACTTTCAAAATATTATCTTGGCCATTGGCGGTGCTGGAGTTTACTAGGTATTTGCCTTGCACAATCATGGCAGGTACACCGTCAATTTTGGAGGCCAACACGCGTTGGTTTGCTTGCTTCATGCGGCTTTTAACGGTGAAAGAGTTGTACATTTTGCCGAAGGCGTCGGGGTCAACTTTGGCACGTTCCACTAAGAAGTTACGTTGATCTTTTTGGCTAAGTAGTTGCTCTTTTTGAACGTGAATCGCGCGGAAAATTTGATCGTGAACCTGATCTAGTACCCCTAATGCATCGGCCACAAAGTAGAATTGTGCATGGGCTACCCAAGCACGGCCAAACATGGCAGGCAGGCCGCTAAACTCAACGTCTGCAGGTAGGTTTTTGCTCCAACGGGTGACGCTGCCTTCAAGGCTGTAACAGTGTGGGCAGCCATACCAAAAGGCTTCTTCAACGTGAATTTTGCCATCGGCCATAACCGCTAGAGGTTCAGGCAGCAGTTGATAGCCATTGCCTTCGCTGTAGTCTGCGGCAAAAGCAGAGACAGAAAACAACATGGTCAATGCCATTAACCAAGGTTTGAAATTGAAATGCATAGGGTGCTCCCTGAATTATTATTGAAGTCGATTGGAGGGCATTTTGGCACAAAGGTTCTGCAAGGCCAAAGTTTCCGGGTATAAAAAAAGCGGCCTAAGCCGCTTTTTGTCGGTGTTGCTTAACGCAACCCTTCGATATAAGAAGAAACGGCTTCGATTTCTTTGGTATGCATACGTTCTGCAATATCACGCATGATGCGAGCGTCGCCATCGTTGGTGCGGGTGCCCATGCTGAAATCAGTAAGTTGTTTTTGCGTGTAAGCCGCGTGTTGACCGGCTAAATGAGGATATTTAGCAGCGGCAATGCCAGCACCGTTAGGACCATGACAGGCTAAGCAAGCAGGAATGCCTTTTTCGTCATTGCCACCACGGTAAATACGTTGGCCCAATGCCACCAATTCTTCTTTAGCAACACCAGTTGAGGCGGTTTGAGAAGCGAAGTAAGCACCTAAATCGGCAAAGTCTTCATCGCTCATGGCAACAACAAAGGCCATCTCAGGCACATTGCGATGACCATCGCGGATGTCTTGTAGTTGCTTCACAATGTAAGCTTCGCCTTGACCTGCAATTTTAGGGAAGTTTGGTACTTGGCTATTGCCATCAGGAGCGTGACAAGCACCACACATAGCAGATTTATCTTTTCCCGCCTCTGCGTCACCAGCATGAGCAACAGTAATCAGTCCAGCGGATACGATCAGGCTAATCAACAGGTTTTTCATCATCAAGTCCAAAGTTATAAATGAATTTGTTAGTTACGCGCGGCATGATAGCCGAAAATGTAACCATTTTTTATACAAAACTTGCATCGTTACCTATTTTGCGCCAGTAAAAACGTCAAAATAGAGATTTATGTTAAGATGCCCAGCAAAATTCGGCGCATTATATAACATTAATTTCAAGACGGTCATTAGTTTACCTATGTCAACCTCAGCTTCCTTGACTTATACCAACGCTCGCTTTCTTAAAAGCGCAGCCAAGCTTAGCCAGTGCCCTTCTGAGATTACCAGAGAGGTAGCCTTTGCTGGGCGTTCCAATGCAGGAAAATCCAGTGCTTTAAACCGTTTAACCGATAACAAACGCCTTGCCCGCACCAGTAAAACGCCTGGGCGCACTCAACTAATTAACTATTTTCAGTTGGCTGAATTGCCTTTGGCTTTGGTCGACTTACCCGGTTACGGCTTTGCCAAAGTGCCTTTGGCTATTAAAGAAGAATGGCAGCGTGAGCTGGATAATTACCTAACCAACCGCGAAGCGATTGTTGGTTTGGTGTTATTAATGGATATTCGCCATCCATTAAAAGACTTCGATACCGCCATGTTGAATTGGGCCGATCAGGCGCAACTGCCTGTGCATGTGTTGCTTACGAAGTCGGACAAGCTTAAGCGCGGCCCTGCACAAAGCACTTTGTTGCAAGTGCGAAAAGAAGTGGCCAAGTACACCAATGCAGTGACAGTGCAAACCTTTTCATCGGCAAACGGAGATGGCTTGGCAGAACTTAAGGCGCAGTTAAACGGATTCTTTTTGCAGCCAGAATAAAAAAGCTCGGTCGCCGATTGGGGGCAAGCGACCGAGCCTGCCTAAGCATATGAAGACGGATAAAACACACCTTAGGCATGCACCAACTATAGATGGAGTTTTAAGAAACGCCTGTTCAGAAAGGATTATTTGCCTGACTTTCTCGACAAGCTAGACAGTTGTTTAGCCAACCTTAACCAAGGTGGAATGATTAGGCTAACAACAAAGAGGCTGGCTGCAGATACCACAATGCTGGGGCCTGCCGGCGTATCCCAGTAGAACGATGCTCCCACCCCCAAAAGCACGGCTAACATGCCCAGCAAACTGGCCAAGCTTGCCATCTGTTTCGGCGTTTGTGAAAACGCGCGAGCAATGGCAGGCGGTAAGATCAGCAAAGCACTCACTAATAAAATCCCTACGACCTTCATGGCCAAGGCAACCAATATGGCCAGCATAATCAGCAGTAGCAGCTTTAAGCGCTGCACCGGGTAGCCATCTATTGCGGCTAGTTCAGGGCTGACAGTGATGGCCAAAAGTGGTCGCCACTGCCAAATCAGCAGTAATAAAATGGTGCCGCCAGCAAGCGCAATCCAGAGTAAATCCTGCCATTGCACGGCCAGTAAATCACCGAATAAATAGCCCATTAAATCGACTCTTACGCCTTTGGTCAGGCTCAGGGTTACTAAGCCAATGGCTAAGGTGCTGTGCGAGACAATGCCAAGCAGGGTGTCGGATGAGAGCTGCGCACGCTGCTCTAGCGGCAACAGTAATAGGGCCAAAACTACCGATCCAAGCATCAGTGCAAAGGTGAGGTTAAGGTCGGTTAAAATACCAAAGGTGATGCCAAGCAGTGCACCGTGAGCCAGAGTGTCACCAAAAAAGGCCATCCGTCGCCACACCACAAAACTGCCTAAAGGGCCGGCAACCAGTGCTAACAACAGGCCAGCTAATAAGGGGGTAATCCACCAAAGGTTAATCATGCTGCCCTCCACAGTTGCTATGATCGTGGTGCTCATGATCGTGATGGTGGGTATAAGGAACCAAAGGCGTGCTTTCAACTTTCAGGCCAAATAAACGTAAGTAGGCAGGGTCTGCAGAGACTTTATCTGGGTGACCAGAGCAACAAACGTGGCCGTTTAGACACACAACTTCATCGGTGGCCGCCATCACTAAGTGTAAATCGTGCGATACCATAAGCACGGCACAGCCCAGCTCATCACGGAGTTTGGGAATTAGGGCATACAGCTCCATTTGTCCTTGCACGTCAACGCCCTGAACTGGCTCATCCAGCACCAAAAGTTGTGGCTTCATTAATAGCGCCCGCACTAGCAGTACGCGCTGCCATTCACCACCCGATAAATCGTGCACGGAAAGTTGCGCCAGATTTTCAATATGCAGGCGCTTTAGCCAGCTTCGAATATCGCTAGAGCGTGCGCCGCGCGCGAGTTTTAGAAAACTCCATACTTTCAGCGGCATGCGTTGGTCTAGGCTAAGTTTTTGCGGCATATAGCCAATGCGTAGCCGTTCTTTACGCTCTACTACGCCCGAATCACAGTCTTCTAGTCCAAGTAGCACCCGAATGAGCGTTGATTTTCCGCAACCGTTGGGGCCGATAAGTGTAATGATTTGGCCGGGGGCGATTGTTAAATTAATGTCGTCCAATACCGTTTTATGCTGGCGCACGAGGTTGAGGTGACGAGCCTGTATTAAAAAAGAAGTGCTCATAGGCTCCGTGAAGAAAGAAAAAATTTAACAAGCCGTTATAATGCGGCGATTTTACGCTACAAGTGATGAAACACAATGAAACGACTGGGATTTCTTTGTCTTACCCTTACTCTGCTTTATGGGCAAAGTGCGCTGGCTGCACTGCCAGAAAAAGCGATTCAGGTTTTGGCCAGTGTTCACCCTATTGCCTTGATGGCGGCTTCGGTGGTGCCAACCGAACAACTGCATACTCTTGTGCCAGTGGGGATGACCCCCCACGACTTTAGTCTGCGCCCATCGGATATTGATACCATTCAAAATGCCGACATTATTATTTGGGCTGGTAAAGATTCTGAGCCATACCTTGCTGGCTTCACCCAGCGCTGGAGCGACAAAATATGGATTGATATCAGTAGCTACGGCAAAGGCAGCGAAGTTAAAGACCCACATTGGTGGTTTGCCACTGATATTATGATTCAGGCTCAAGATCGCCTAGCAGCAGAATTGGGCGTAGTGCACAGCGACTTTGCCTCACGAGTTCGTGCGGCGACGCAGTATGCCTACAGCGAGCTAACGCCTCTGCAAAAACAGGGTTTTTTTGTGTTTCATCAGGCTTACGATCACTGGGTAAAGGCAATGGATTTACACCAGGTGGGGGCCTTTACTATTTCGCCTGAACGCAAGCCTGGCGCTCGCACCTTGCAAACTATGCGTAAACAATTAAGCCAAGGCGAGGTCGTGTGCGTGTTTAGTGAGCCTGAATTTTCCCCTGCCTTGGTTGATGCCACTGTGGCTGGCATTGAGATTAACCGTGGCGAGTTAGATCCTATGGCAACTCATATTGCTCTGGCAGAAGACGGTTACATTAAGTTTATTGAAGATTTAACCCAGCGATTTAAGCGCTGTTTAACTCAATAACTTGGCCGCCAATGGCCGCTGCATCCCTGCGGCACGCGGTTGGCTCTGTAACTATCACTCAGTGCGCGCAAACTGTCTCCAAGGATGGATGCTAGGCGCGCCCGGCTTTAATTTCTTCAGCCAAGTGGGTGGCGTTTTTGCAGGTCATACCATAGATACTGAGCTGCGGGTTAGCGCCAATGCTGGTGGGGAATACTGAACCATCAAACACATAAAGGTTATCAAGGTGGTGGTATTTGCCTTGGCTGTTCACTAGCGAGCGTTTTACGTCTTCGCCCATCGTTAGGCCGCCCATGCAGTGCGCCGAACCTGCGGTGAAGGAGTTAGAGCGTGAGCTCAGTTGGTCGATGCCGGCTTTGGCTTCTTCTACGTTGTGATACCAAGGGCTGTCCATATGCGAAATACGCACAGCTTTGGCACCTGCGGCGAATTGAATCTCGGCCATGGCTTTCCATGAGCGTTTTACTCCGTCCCATAAATAATCGTTAATTTCGTAGTCGATAATAGGCGCGCCGTCGCTGGCCAGTTCTATTTTTCCGCCTTGGCTTTCTGGGTTAAAGCCATCTCGCAGCAACGCAATCATTGAATGCAGATGCGGCAGTTTGTGTATGTCTTGGAAATGACTGATTCCGTGCCCTAGTAGTAACACCCCAGCCAAACCTGGGTGCAGCGGCGGCACTTCGAGTTTAAAACCAACTGGGCCGTTTACACTTTCCCATTGGTAATGGTCGCAGTGAACAGACTGAGGCGCGCCGTAGTAGGGATCAATTACTTCTTCAAATTCAGCAAAGGTAAAGGTTGTGGGGTGGAAGAAACTGCGTTTACCAATCAGTTTGTAAGGGTCGGGCGCTTTTGAACGCAGCATTAGAGCCGGGCCGTTGATCGCTCCAGCGGCCAAAATAACCCGTGGTGCTTTGGCGGCAATGCGTACTTTGGTGGGGCGGTATTGCTCGTCAAGTGCGACAATATCCACGCCTAATACTTTTTTGCCGTCCATAATCAGGCGGTCAACGCGGGCGCTATACACCAGCTTGGCGTTATTTTGTAGCGCTCCCGGAATGGTCGTTACCAGCATGGATTGTTTGGCGTTAGTGGGGCAGCCAGTGCCGCAATAGCCAAGGTTCCAGCAGCCACGCACGTTGCGCGGAATAACTTCCCAATGCACGCCTAGTTTCTCCGCGCCATCGCGCAGTACCGCGTTGTTTTTATTGGGTTCCATGCCCCAAAGTGCTACGCCTAGGCGCTCTTCCATTTTGGCAAACCAGGGGGCCATTTCTTCTTTGCTAACCCCCTTAATGCCAAATTCTTTGCCCCAGTATTCTAAAGTTTGCTCTGGGGTGCGAAAGCTTGAGGTCCAGTTGATAACAGTAGTACCACCTACGCAACGGCCTTGCAAAATCGACATGGCGCCGTCTTTGCTCATGCGTCCTGCGCTTTCCTGGTAAAGATTGTGATAGGCATCGCGCTCGTCCATTTTAAAGTCGTCGGAGCTTTTAAGTGGGCCTTCTTCAATCATCAATACCTTTAAGCCCGCTTCGGCCAAAATCTCGGCGCTGGTGCCACCGCCTGCGCCTGTACCAATAATAATCACGTCGGCTTCTAACACTTCGCCGTTGCTAAACTCGGTGGCCGATTTCATATACCAACCCGCTTTACGGCCTTCTCGAATGGGGTCAACAATGCCAGAAACCACAGGAATAGCGGGTTCGCGTTTAATTATTTCACTCATGATGTTTCCTTATGCCTGCTCGCCAAGGTTGATTTTTTTAGGCATACCTGGGTAGCCAGTGGATGCAAAGGTTTCTGGGTTCATATACCAGCACATGGCAAAAATCTTACAAAGTGAGCTATAGCCCATGCGTTTTAGTGGAATCCAACTGTGCTTCCAGCCTTGTAGAAAACCTTCTACATCTTCGGTGGTAGCGTCTTTCCAATCAGCCCATTGCGCATCGGCAAAAATACGAATAGGGCCAGATTGCATAGTCATCAGCAGCAGCTCAAGCTGTGAGCGCGCGTATTCTTGCAAGGTGCCTATAAGACGGTCGAGTGATTTCATTAGCAGCTCTTTGGCTACTTCGGGTTCCATATTGCCGGGGTAGCTATCGGATAGCATTACCGGTGCTAAAGCCGATAAAAAGTCGATGTCGTTTTGGCGCAGTATTTTATAGCCTTCAGGCATAGGAGATTTAGTGCAACCAGTTAAGCTGGCGAAGCCTGCGCTCATAGTAAGCACAGCCATTGAGGTAGCGCCAAGCTGCATAAAGCCACGGCGGCTGGTTTCTAAAGTCGGCATAGCGACTCCTTATTTTTTGTTTTTTTTTAATTTTTTAAAGCGGCGCCTTGCCTAGAGCGCCGCCGCTGAAACCAAGCTCTTAACGAATAAAGAACTTATGAATCAGGCTTTGAATGGCAGTGCCATAGGGCGGATAAATAAACATACCACTGTTGAATTTGCCTTTGGTATGCACAGCCTTCGCTTTAGACAAAGCAATAAAGCCTTCTTTACCGTGGTAATGCCCCATACCGGAAGGGCCAATGCCGCCAAAAGGCATATCGTCTTGGGCAATATGCATCAGGGTATCGTTAATAGAAACGCCGCCTGCGTGGGTGCTGTTTAAGATTTTTTGTTGCTCGCCTTTATCGTAAGTGAAGGCATAGAGCGCCAGTGGGCGGTCGCGGTCGTTAATATAGTCGATAGCGTCGTTTAAGGCTTTATAAGGAACGATTGGCAAAATAGGGCCAAACAGCTCGTCTTGCAGCACGCGCATATCGGCCGTGCCTTGTTCTACTAGGTGCAGTGGCATTTTGCGGGTGCCGTCAAAGCTTTCGTTAGCAGGGTTGATAACAGTAATTTTCGCGCCTTTCTCTTTGGCGTCTTCTACCCAAGACAGCAAACGTTGGTGCTGGCGGTCATTGATAATGGCGGTGTAGTCGTTGTTATCGCGCACTTTGGGGTACATTTTGGCAAAGTTCTTTTTATAAAGCTGGATAAACTCTTGCTCTTTGCCTTCGGGTACTAGCACGTAGTCGGGGGCGATACAGGTTTGGCCAGCATTTAGCGACTTACCAAAACAAATGCGTTGAGCTGCGTCTTCTAGATTGGCTTTGGGGGTAACAATGGCAGGTGATTTACCACCAAGCTCTAGCGTAACCGGGGTTAAGTTTTTCGCCGCAGCGGCCATAACAATGCGGCCTACCATGGTAGAGCCGGTGAACACTAAGTGATCCCAAGGCGTGGCTGAAAACTCAGAAGATACTTCCACCTCGCCTTCAATTAAGGCTACTTTGTCTTCGCTAAAGGCTTCGGCCAAGACTTTTTTCAAAGCGGCGTTGGTGGCCGGAGTAAATTCCGACATTTTAATCATGGCGCGATTGCCAGCCGCCAAAGCGGTCATTAGCGGTAGTGCCGCCAACTGCACCGGGTAGTTCCAAGGCACCATAATGCCAATGACACCCAAAGGCTGATAAATCACTTGGTTAGCAGAGGGGGCAAACAGCATGCTTACATGGCGTTTAGAAGGCTTCATCCATTTACGCAAACGCTTCATGGCATAATTAATACCTTGCACGCTGGTCATAATTTCAGCTACCAGAGTTTCATCTTTAGAACGGCAGCTAAAGTCTTGGTACACCGCATCGGCTAGGCTGTCTTTGTGTTTAAGCAGCACGTCTTTTAAGCGCTGTAAATCGGCAAGACGTTCATCGGCGCTGGGCATAGGGTTCGCACGATAAGCCGCTTTTTGCTTGGCAAAAATAGTCTTTAAACGGTTTAATTCTTCTTGCTGATCAGCAAGTTGAGGGGCTTGTTGCTGAGCGTTCATGGAAAAAACTCCTGCGATTGTTTAATTTTTGTTATTATTAGAGTCAATACTCTAAAAATGCAAGAATTAGTTTTTGCAACACTTTATACAAGGTACAAAATGTCCTCTAAAACTAAAGGTCGTATTTTAGACGCCAGTTTGCAGCTATTTAACGAACAAGGCGAGCGTAACGTAACCACTAATCATATAGCGGCACATTTGGACATATCGCCGGGCAACCTGTATTACCATTACAAAAACAAGCAGGCCATTATTGCTGCCCTGTTTGAGCGTTATCGTGAGAGGGTTGAAAGCATCTTAACTGTGCCAACCGATCGAGCGCTGCAGCCCATGGATAAGCTCACTTACTTGCAGGCGGTGTTTCAGGGATTGTGGGACTACCGCTTTTTGCATCGCAATATGGAACCTATTTTGCTGGCTGACCCCGACATGCACGCCAAGTACCAAGATTTTTACCGCAGTTGTTTAAGGCAAGTCGAACGTATTTTTAGAGGTTTAGCCGAAGCTGGTATTTTGATTTTAAGCGAAGACGATATTTCGGCCTTGGCACTGAATACTTGGATTGTCGTAACGTCATGGTTCTCGTACCTGCGTTGCAACTTGCTAAGTAGCGAAGACGACCATATTTCACTGGAGTTATTGCAAGGTGGTATCTATCAGGTATTTACTCTAGAGCGCCCTTACTTAACTCCTGATTACAAAGACGTAATGGATCAGCTGCAAAAGCAGTTTATGCCCAAGCCTAGCTGGCTGTAGTGGCTACTCGAAATAAACGAAAGCAGAACTCTTTGGTGGCCTTGCTTTTGATTTCTTGCCAGTGTGCGGGCCAGCATGGAACAAGCTCCGTTTCGTGCTCAACATACACTAAGGCATTGGCATTAAGTTTAAGAGTATCTAGGGCAGGCTGAAGCAAACCTAAATGAAAAGGTGGGTCTAAAAACACTAAATCAAAGGATTCTTGGGTTTGCACTAACCAAACCAAGGCGTCAGTGTTTACTACCCGCCCAGATGAGCAATTTAACAAGGCCAAATTGGCATTCAGTTGTTTAGCGGCTTGGCTGTTTTTTTCGACAAAGGTAACGTTTTTAGCACCGCGCGATAGAGCTTCTAGCCCAAGCGCGCCGCTGCCTGCAAAGCAATCTAGAACTTGCTTACCTTCAACCTCAAATTGCAGCCAGTTAAATACCGTTTCACGAATGCGATCTAAGGTTGGACGCAAGCCTTCTATAGCAGGAAAGTTTAAGCGTCGAGAGCGCCACTGGCCGCCGATAATGCGTAACTGTTGGCTTTGCGTTTTACTCATAACATCTCTGAAATATCAATTTAAACGCGATGGTAGGTAAGCTTGGCACTATTGTCGATGGGTTTTAAGTAGAAAAATGATAGGATAGCGGCCTAATTTTGGCCTTTTAATATTGTGGATTGTTCCATGTTTAGTTTTTTTAAGCGTAAGAAAGAAACAGAAAATACCGAAGAAGAGATTTTACC
>JBASZG010000253.1:0-5224 GCA_049277875.1 Venatoribacter sp. | reverse complement strand
CAACATAAAGTGGGTACTTAATTGATTCATCCATCGTTTCAATTAGGCCACCAAACTTGCCTGCGTCTTGGAAAATCCAACGGTGCAAGCCTGTACGATCTTTACGGCTAATTAGTACCACTTCACTGACCAACATACCCGCGTTAGCCACCAAGGAGCGCCCCGGTTCTAAAATAATTTCTGGCAGCTCTTCGCCAAAGTCTTCTTTTAAGAAGCGGGTAATTTCTTCGGCGTAGGTTTTTAAGTCGTTGGTACGGCTAATATAGTTGGCAGGGAAACCGCCACCCATGTTAATCATTTTTAATTCAATGTCGTCTTCCGCTTTCAGACGTTCAAAAATGTAATTTACCTTAGCAATAGCTGAATCCCAGGCACCAATATCGCGCTGCTGAGAGCCAACATGGAAGGAAATGCCATAAGGCACCAAGCCTAGATCGCGGGCCATGATGCATAGATCCATCGCCATATCCGATTGGCAACCAAACTTACGCGACAAAGGCCAGTCTGCAGTTTCAGAGCCTTCAGTAAGAATGCGCACAAACACTTTGGAACCGGGTGCGGCTTTGGCAATGTTGCGTAAATCGGCTTCTGAATCGGTGGCAAACAAGCGCACACCATTGTCATAGAAGTAGCGAATATCGGCCGCCTTTTTAATGGTGTTACCATAACTAATACGATCGCCGCTTACACCTTCAGCAAGAACCTTATCCAGCTCGTAGCGCGAAGCTACGTCAAAGCAGCAACCTTTATCACGCAAAATACGCAATAGCTCTGGCATAGGGTTGGCTTTAATAGCGTAATATACTTTGGCGTAAGGGAAGCCACTCATCAACTCATCTAGTTGCTTAGCAAAGGTTTGGCTGTCTACCACCAAAAATGGGGTTTCTTGGGTTTCGGCAAATTTTCTCATACGCTCAAAAGCGTCTTGGTCGTAATAGTCTAGTGGGTCGGTAACCATTAGGCTCGCTACCTCCTTACTCGGTAAGCGGTGGATGAAAGTGCGCACAATAGGCCGTAATAATTTTAAGTACAGCAATAATTCCTCATCTTAACGATAAAGGAAGTTGCATGCGACTTTATGCTATTCTATGCAGCCAACCTTATCTTGTTTTAAATTTATGCTGCGTCTATTTGAACGATTCGTTAACCCCTTCCCACCAGAGCACCCAACCCAACCCCCCAAAGGCTTATTAGCCTTTTGTCGCCACTATACCAAGGGTGCTGAAGTGCCCTTAGTTACTATGTCTATTTTAACGGCGCTGATGGCCATTTTAGAGGTGCAACTGTTTGGTTTTATGGGGCAACTTGTCGATTGGTTGGCCAATAAAAACCCCAATACGTTTTTACAAGAAGAGCGTACTGGCCTAATTATCATGGCCGTTACCATTTTGGTGGTGATGCCCTTAGTGAGTTTTTTACACAATTTAATTGTGCACCAAACTCTGCTTGGCAACTATCCGATGAAAATACGCTGGTTAGCCCACCGCTATTTACTGGGGCAAAGCCTGTCTTTTTATCAAGACGAGTTTGCTGGCCGGCTGGCCACCAAGGTTATGCAAACCGCGCTGGCGGTGCGCGAAACGGTGATGAAAATTCTCGATGTACTGGTGTATATCTTGGTGTATTTCACCGCTGTGTTTTTTATGGTCGCTAAGGCCGATTGGCGTTTAATGGCACCTATGGCCGTTTGGCTTGGCGCTTATTTAATAACTCAGTGGTACTTTGTGCCACGCTTAAAACGCATTGCCACCGAGCAGGCCGACGCCCGCTCAACCATGACTGGGCGCGTAGTGGACAGCTACACCAACATTCAAACCGTTAAGCTGTTTTCTCATACTGACCGCGAAACCCTGTACGCGCGTGAGTCGATGGAAGGTTTTATGGATACGGTATACCGCCAAATGCGCTTGGTGACTGGCCTTAATATGACGGTTAGCCTAATAAACTACTCGCTGGCATTTTCGATTGCGGCTATTTCTATTTGGCTTTGGAGCCACAACAGTATCAGCACCGGTGCCATTGCCATTGCCATTGCGTTGGCGCTACGCGTTAACGGCATGGCGCAGTGGATTATGTGGGAGGTGGGCAGCCTGTTTGAAAACCTTGGCACAGTGGTAGATGGCATGAACACGCTTGCCAACGAGCCGCAAATTAACGACCAAGTGAATGCACCTATATTGCAAATTGCGCAAGGCGGCATCCAGTTTGAGCAGGTGAACTTTGTCTACCAAGGCAAAGAAGCTGAACAAAATCGGGTGGTGTTTAACGATTTAAATCTCAACATCAAAGCCGGTGAGAAAATTGGCTTAGTGGGACGTTCAGGTGCGGGTAAGTCTACCTTGGTTAACATTCTGCTGCGCTTTTACGACCTCAACAGCGGCCGCATTTTAATTGACCAACAAGACATCAAAACCGTTACTCAAAACTCATTACGCCAGAACATTGGCATGGTGACTCAAGACACCTCTTTGCTGCACCGCACCGTGCGCGAAAACATTCTCTATGGTCGCCCCGACGCCAGCGAAGAAGAACTGATTGCCGCCATTAAAAAAGCCGAAGCCTATGACTTTATTCAAGAGCTGAGTGATCCTTGGGGCAACAAAGGACTAGACGCTCACGTTGGCGAGCGCGGCGTTAAGCTATCTGGCGGCCAACGCCAGCGCATTGCCATTGCTCGCGTGCTCTTAAAAGACGCGCCCATCTTGATTTTGGACGAAGCTACCTCGGCGCTCGACTCCGAAGTTGAGGCCGCTATTCAAGCCAGCCTGTACCGCCTAATGGAAAACAAAACCGTTATCGCCATTGCTCACAGGCTCTCCACCATTGCAGCCATGGACAGGCTAGTGGTGTTAGATGAAGGCCGCATTGTCGAGCAAGGCAGCCACAGCGAGTTATTAGCTAAGGGGGGAATTTACGCCCAGTTATGGGCGCATCAAACCGGTGGGTTTTTAGGAGAGCTGTAATTACAGGTGCATTTCGCCAGCGCGTTCAGGTTGAAAGACAATTTCTTCAATACGCACTTTTAATTTTTCGCCTTTAGGGTTGGGCCATTCCATTTCAGCGCCCACTTTAAGCCCAAGCAAAGCCACACCTACAGGTGCCAAAATTGAAACCGTGCCATCTTTGCCTGCGTCTTTTGGGTAAACCAAGGTAAGAGTAAATTCGTGGTTGCTGGATAGCTCACAAAAACGCACGCTTGAATTCATGGTAACAACGTCTTTTGGCACCTTTGCTGAAGCCACAATCTTAGCTCGCTCTAGTTCCTTCTCTAACCCAACAACGCTAGGAAAATCGTTTGCCGATGTCTTTTCAATAAGGCGTTCTAAACGCTCTAAATCAATTTCAGTTAGAACAATATTAGGCTTTCTGGCCATATTTAAACCTCACAATAAAAAACGGCCGTTTAAAGCAAACGCTGAGTTAAGACAGCGCTGTCAAACGACCGAGATAATCAATGCCAAAGAAAGTACCGTTTTATCCGCCTAAAAACAAGAGGGCCTGTTTCAAACAAGGCCCAACTGAAAGCTAAAACGTTCTGTTGTTAAAAGGTTTTGGCTCTGAATTTTTGCCTGCCAAGCCATTTTTCATAGCGATTTGCTGATTTTTTCGCCCCAGCAAACGCATTTGCACCCAGCGCTCGATGCGCAAAGCTTTCCAAGTGTCAGCCTTCCAAGTTTTCTTAAATAGTTGTTTGGCAGCGGCAATGGCATCGGGCGACTTAGTGGCAATAATAGCCGCTAATTTTTCCGCTTCGGCCACCGGGTCGTCGGCTAATTTGCTAATCAAACCATAGTCAAAACCTTCGGTAGCAGGAAACTGGCGGCCGGTCATAGTTAGCTCGGTGGCAATATCCACACGAGTTAAGCGCGAAAGCGTCACTGTGCCACTCATATCAGGAATTAAGCCCCATTTAATTTCCATAATAGAAAGGTTGGCGTTTGCGGTAGCAATGCGATAGTCGCAGGCCAACGCCATTTGCATGCCACCGCCAAAGCAGTTGCCATGAATAGCGCAAATAACAGGAACAGGCAGATCGCGAAAACAATGCGCTATTTTCTGCGCTAAGTTTTGTTTAGTCCAAGGCCATTTTAAAAAGACTTTAGCAATCATGCTGGGGTTTTGGCTTACGGCTTTAAAATCTAACCCAGCACAAAATGAATCACCTTTAGCCGCTAAAATAACCACTCGAATCGATTTGTCTTTACGAATTTTTTTGGCCGTAGCTACAACTTCATGAAACATCGGCATATCTAAGCCATTCAGCTTTTCAGGGCGATTTAACCACACATAAGCAATGTGCTCTTTTACCTCGTACAACACGCGATTTGTCATTCGTTATTCTCTTCTAAATGGCACAGAGCGCAAATTGTGTCATACAAAATACCTAAGCGACAAATCTATTCTAAGAAACCCAGAGGATAGTGATTGCACCCTGCGTTAGGCACAGTGACGCACACTATTTTATGAGGACAAGGACGTGCTTGAAAAAGGAATCGGCTTAACTGAGTTACTGATCACACTAGGCATCATGGCAATACTGGCCAACCTAGCTTTGCCTGAAATGATGAGCTGGATAGAAAAACACCAAGCCAAACGAGACAGTCTACTTATTGCCAGTTTGATTGCGCATGCCAAAGAAAATGCCATCACTCTAAAAGCCCGCACCGCCTTTTGTCCGTTAGACGTTAACCAACAATGCAGCAATCAATGGAATGAAAAAGTCACCTTATTTACCGACTACAACAACAATAAAAAACTCGATAGCAACGAAAAAATATTAGCCGAATTACCTGCCATAAAATCCGATTTTATTCTTAGAAAATTCAACAACAGTAGCATTGGTTTTAACTATCAAGGGTTTGCTGGTTTTAACACTGGAAACTTCACTTACTGTCTTAAGCGCCATGTTCACTTTGCAGCCATCTACACCATTTCTCGCTCTGGTCGTATTCGCGTAAAAGAAGGCTTTGCCCCCTTACATTTACCCCAATTATCCAATGGCGGAGACGTTGAATGCGCAGGCTAAAACAAGAGTCGGGAATGGCTCTAATCGTCAGTTTAATTATTTTAACCATCATTACTCTGGGCTCTGTCGTTGCCATGCAGCGAGCCAATACTCAAAGCAAAATGATTGGAAACCTACAGCATAAGCAAGCCTTGTTCACAACTGGGCAAAATGAAATTAATTTTATGCTGGAGCAATTAAAAGAAGATGATATACGCC
>JBASZG010000252.1:0-3862 GCA_049277875.1 Venatoribacter sp. | reverse complement strand
TTGACGATTTTTTTAATGCTAAGCCCATGCTCTTGTGCGCTTTGAAATAGCTCTTGGGCATTCCAAGGGTCGAGCGCAATCGCCTGCTTGGTTTGTTCGCAGGCGATTAAATAGTTGTAGTTACGCAAAGGCGTGTTGGTATAAATACGAATAACTTGCATGGCCCGCTCCTACCATAATGCGTAGTTTTCAGGCACTGGGTCGTCTTCGCCGTCGATATCTTCAACAAACTTGCTGGCCAGTAAGTCTTTTAAATCGTGAATACGCCCTTCTAGCGCATCGGCGGTATAGGGCACGCCTACACCATTTCCCCACACTGGGCCGGGCCAAGCATGGTCGGTGGTATAGCGAGCAATATGGTGAACGTGCAACTGCTTAACAATATTACCCAGAGCACCAACATTCATAGAATCGGGCGAATAGCGACCTGCCATTTTTTCTAATACCCAAGAGGTTTCTTTGGCTAATTGCGCTTGGTCGGCTTCGTCTAGGTGATAGATTTCGAACACGTCGTTACGAGCAGGCACCAAAATCAGCCAAATATAGCGGCTGTCGTTCATTAGCAGTACTTGGCACAAGGGCAAGCGGCCAATAAATACCGTGTCGTTTTGCAAACGTTCATCAAGGGTAAACATAGATTAGCTCCTTATAAAGTTGACAACATCATAGGCTAAAGAGGCTAACTTTGTTATAAATGCGCTCTTCTATTCGAGGTTAGCCATGCTCTGCGCGTATAAGATTCACAACGTTATCGTTTTTGCCCACAAAGGCACCGAAGCCAAGTTGTTGGCCGCCCCGCTGATTAAGCCTAATGAATACTGGCGTAACAATGTGGCCGAATGGGTGCGCCTGCGTGCTGAACGCGATGAAAGCTTAGATCACCTGTGGGACGCAAGCCGCACCACGCCTTACGTTCATTCTTCTTAAGCCGATAGCAACACTGCCGCAGTGTAACGCTTAGTGCCGTATTGGATCATGGCACTTAAGTTATTAATGCTTACCGGCACATAGAGGTTGTCGAGGTTAATTTGCTCTAGTTTTTCGTCTACGTCTGGGTCGTTGATATAGGCGTAGTTTTCATCTAAGGCCACCAACCACACCCAATGCGGTGCTTTATTGCGGTTGAGCCGCCACGTGCTGATAAGCAGCAAAATACGCTTGTTTTGCGCCAAGGCAGTGCGTAAGTCTTCGATGCTAAAGCCGCCCAGCCGAGTGGCTATGCCCAAGTGTTCGCAGCGTTGGTTAAAATCGTCGGCAACCAGCTTCATGACCTCGCGTTTATGCTCGCTACGCACTCCGTCCATAAAGGGCGTATCGCTGTTTGAAAGCCATAGTTCGGCGTTTAGCCCACGGCTGTGAGCGGCCAAAGCCAGCCCTTGCGCCGAGGTGCCACCATGCCCTGTGGTTAAATAAATAGTGGTGGCTTCACGCCATATATTTAGCTCTTCTATGCGGCTCATAACTGGCTTGCTGCTTAGGCTTTGCCAAGCCATAAGCAAAGCCGAAGGGCCGCAGGTAAAGGGTGTGGTTTGATAATAAAAAGGCAGATGCTCTGGCAAAGGCACGGCTTGATGCAGGCGTTTTTCCAAGCGCCAGCCGTCACCACCGTCTTCGTAATAGTGGCTTAGTACCCTGAGCTTTTGATAGCCAGAACGCTCGTATAAATGCAGCGCCGCTTGGTTATCTTGACGCACTTCCAAGCGCATAAATAACACATGGCGTTTTATGGCATATTGTTCGGCGTGCTCTAGCAAAAGCTGCCCTAGCTTGCGCCCACGCGCTCTTGAAGCCACCGCCAAGGAATACAAGCGGGCCAACGATGTGCCACGATGAAACAGCACTAAGGCGTAACCTAAAAGCTGTTGGTTTTCTTCAAGGCACCAAAGCTCGCTTAGTTCGCTTTTAATAAAATAGCGAAAACGCTTGGCACTTAGGCGATCGCCGCTAAAGACTTCGTTTTCTATTTCAAGCAAATGGGCAACGTCATCGAGGGTAGCGAGGCGTGGAATAAGCGTGGGCATATTTCCCTCTTTTCAATTAAAAAATTAAGCCTATAGTGAGCCTAGTTTTTCCAAACTTAAACTCCCTTTGATTATTTTTTTAGGTAGCGCATGAAACCATTGCTTGTGCTCGTTGACCATTTGTCTGACTGGGCGCCCTATTTACCTTCCAATCAAGTTTTAGCCATAGACGACTATCTTAGCGACTACAGCGCCACCAAGGGTTACGTTATTAACCTGTGCCGCGATTACAGCTATTTAGGCACTGGCTATTATGGCTCGCTGCTGGCCGAAGCACGCGGAGGCCATGTATTTCCTAGCGTGCGTGCCATTACCGAGCTAAACAATTTTGAAAGCGGACACCCACTGTCGCTGCGTCAAGGCCAGCACTTAGATGCCCTATACAAACGCACCACCGCCCACGGCGGCGAAGTGCGCTTTCGGATTTACTTTGGGCAAACACAAAATCCAGACCTTGCCTCGGTAGCTCGACGTATTTTTGAAACTTATGGTTTCCCAGTGCTGGACGTGAGCTTAAAGCGTTTACACGCTAATTTGTGGGCCATAGACCAGCTCAAGTCTTTGCATTTAGAAGAACTAGATGATGCCAGCGAAACCGAGTTTGCAAACGCGCTCGACGTATTTAGCCGAAAGATTTGGCACAGCCGCCGATCGGTGAAGAACTACAAGTACGACCTTGCTATTTTGTATAACCCAGAAGAAAAACTACCGCCCTCTAACAAAGGGGCACTTAAAAACTTCGAGAAGGCCGGTAAGGAAATTGGCCTAAATGTTGAGTTTATTACCCACAAAGAAGCCTCACGCATTGGCGAGTTTGACGCGCTTTTTATTCGTGAAACCACCAACGTCGATCACCACACCTACCGCATTGCTCAAGCCGCAGAAAACCAAGGTTTGCTGGTTATCGACAGCCCTGCCGATATTATGCGCTGCTCGAACAAAGTGTATTTGCACGAGCGTTTGCAATTGCACAAAGTAGCCACCCCAAAAACCCTGCACTTTATTGGTCAGCAACCCTTTAACATGGACGAAGTCATTAAAGAACTGGGCTTACCTATTATTGTGAAGGTGCCCGACGGCTCGTTTTCGATTGGCGTAGAAAAAGCCAAAACCAAAGCCGAGCTGCAAGAATGCATTAGCCGCCTCAACGAACATTCGGCCATTTTGCTACTGCAAGAATACATGCCCACCGAGTTCGACTGGCGCATTGGCATTTTAAATAACCAACCGCTTTACGCTTGCCGCTACCACATGGCCAAAAACCACTGGCAAATCTACAACCACAAAGCCAGCAGCAACAAATCGGGTGCATCGGATGCACACGCGCTAGAAAAAGTACCAAAAGACGTTTTAAAAACCGCTCTTAAAGCCGCAAAAGCCATGGGTGATGGTTTCTATGGCGTCGATTTAAAACAACACGGCGAAAGAGCCGTAGTCATTGAGGTTAACGACAACCCCAACGTAGACGTTGGCGTGGAAGACGAACACGCAGGCTACATGCTTTATCAACAAATCATGGGCATCATCTTACGACTGCTGGACGATATGAATGGGCGTTAATGGCTGGCTGGCCGATTAATAACCGGCCAGCACAAGATGGGCTTAACCGCGCGCGATAACGTTAGAGGGGATGGGGCTGCCCCACAGGTCGTATTCGTCGGCGTGTTCGATGTCTACCGCGATAATGTCGCCTGGGGCGCAATCAAAAAAGTCGTTTAGGTACACCATGCCGTCGATGCCAGGGGCGTCGCCCATGGTGCGCGCAACGGCACCTTCTTCGTCAATTTCATCAACAATCACTTGAATGCGGGTGCCAACTTTGGCTTGCATACGTTTAGCGC
>JBASZG010000251.1:0-11164 GCA_049277875.1 Venatoribacter sp. | reverse complement strand
GGGTCACGAAACCAATGACGAATAGCGTCTTCGCCAGTATGGCCAAAAGGCGGGTTGCCAATATCGTGGGCTAAACAGGCGGCCTGCACCAAAGCACCAACATCGTTGGCGTTAAGCCCTTGTGGCAAGCGTTTGCCTAAGCTGTGCGCGACGCGCGTGCCCAGTGAGCGCCCTACACAGCCAACTTCAAGACTGTGAGTTAAGCGGCTGTGCACATGGTCGTTTTCGGCCAGTGGGTGCACTTGAGTTTTGCGGTCGAGGCGGCGAAAGGCCGAAGAAAATATCAGCCTGTCATAATCTTTATCAAAAGGCGTGCGCCCCGGTTCTAAATCAAGGCTACCTTGGCTTTCACCAAAACGACGGGGTGAGAGCAATTGTTGCCAGTTCATAGGTTCAGTCATAAAAATCCTTGGTTATTAGCGTGCTAAAAGTGCTTTGAACAATTCACTTTCCGCCACTCCATCAAAGACAAATTGCACGGCTAAAGCACACAGCAGCACACCCATAACCCTAGTAATGGTTTGCATGCCGCTGACACCCAGCACGCGGTTTAAATGCGAAGAAAGTAGCAAGCAGCCCAGTGCAATCAGCATAACAACAGCCAAGACAGCGTAAATGACGGCCTGTTGCAAAACATCGCCTTGCGCTTGAGCCATTAAGATAATTAAGGCACTCATTGAGCCTGGGCCGGCAAGCAATGGTAAGGCCAAGGGAAAGACCGAAACGTCGTGTTTGCGAATGGCTTCTTCGTCTTCTTCATCGGTGGTGGTGTTGGCTGTACCGCGAGCAAACACCATGTCTAACCCCATTAATAACAGCATTATGCCGCCTGCGGTACGCAATGCCGCCAACGAAATACCCAGCATGGTCAGTAACCAGTTGCCCATTGCCGCAAACAACCCCAGCACAATGCTTGCAATCAATACACCGCGAACCGCCATGCGGCGCTTTTGCGCAATGCTGCTGCCAACCGTGATGGCCGCGTAGATAGCGGCCACGTCGATGGGGCTGATGGTGGCAAATAAGGTGGCGAAAGCAAGAACAGCGGTATCACCCATAAATGTCTCTTAACCTGAAAAAAGGCCTAGTTTATCACTTTTATGCCAATTTGCTTGAGCTTCGCATAGGCTCGCTCGACCGCAAGCGTCTTGGAGATTAGTCGTAAATGTATCATTGCACGCCAGTTTGCTTTCGACATAACCCATTGATTCAAATTAATTTTTTATTGAATACCACTTTGTAGATACCTCCATCATACGAAGGTCTAGCTGTTATCAAATTAGGGTTCGCTGCTAGTTTGAAATTGCACTAATAATAAAAACTTCGGAGGGTGTTATGAGTAATAACAACACAAAAGCACAAGCCTACTGGCAAGCGAACCTTCGCTTGATCATCGGTAGCTTAATAATCTGGGCCGTCGTGCCATTTGGTTTTGGCATTCTATTTCGAGAAGCCTTTATGGGTATCCATATTGGTGGGGCAGATTTAGGGCTTTGGGTGGCACAGCAAGGCGCTTGCCTAACCTTTATCGCCTTAATTTTTCACTACGCTTGGCGCATGAACAAGCTAGATAAAGAATTTGGCGCAGAGGAGTAATAGCATGAGTCAATTTATGATCAATATGCTCTTCGTGGGCGCTTCTTTTGTGCTTTATTTCTCTATTGCGATTTGGGCACGCGCGGGTTCAACCAAAGAATATTATGTGGCTGGTGGCGGCGTTCACCCTGTGGCAAACGGAATGGCAACCGCTGCCGACTGGATGTCTGCGGCATCCTTTATTGGCATGGCCGGCCTAGTGGGCGTGGGTTACATCAACTCATCGTTTTTAATGGGCTGGACGGGCGGTTATGTGCTACTGGCTATGCTTCTGGCACCCTACCTGCGTAAATTCGGTAAGTTCACTGTGCCAACCTTTATTGGTGAACGTTTCTACAGCCGCCCTGCTCGTTTAATTGCGGTGGTGTGCTTAATTATGGCTTCGGTTACTTATGTGATTGGGCAAATGTCGGGCGCTGGCGTAGCCTTCTCGCGCTTCCTTGAAGTAAGTAGCGATGCTGGTATCTGGATTGCCGCCATTGTGGTGCTGTTCTACGCCGTATTGGGTGGTATGAAAGGTATTACTTACACCCAAGTAGCCCAGTACGTTGTGTTGATTGTGGCTTATACCATTCCTGCAATCTTTATTTCAGCGCAGCTAACCGGTAACCCAATTCCAATGTTTGGTATGTTGGGCAACCATTTAGAGTCTGGCCAACCTTTGTTTGTGCAACTTGACCAAGTGTTACATGAGCTTGGTTTTGCAGGCTTTACCGACCATGTTGATAACATTTTCAATATGTTCTTGTTTACCATGACCTTAATGATTGGTACGGCTGGTTTACCACACGTAATCATCCGCTTCTTTACTGTGCCTAAAGTTTCCGACGCGCGTTGGTCGGCTGGTTGGGCATTAGTGTTTATTGCGGCGCTGTACCTGTCTGCCCCTGCAGTTGGTTCTATGGCACGTTTAAACTTGTTGCATACGGTTTACCCTGACGGCCCTACGGCTGAGGCTGTAGCTCATACGCAAACACCAGAATGGTTCCAAACTTGGGAAGAAACTGGCTTGCTAAAATTCACCGATAAAAACGGCGATGGCAAAATCCAGTATTACAATGACAGCACTGCTAAGGGTAAAGAAATTGCCGCCGAACGTGGTTGGGAAGGCAACGAGCTTTATGTAAACCCAGATATCATGGTGTTAGCAAACCCTGAAATCGCTGCCTTACCTAGTTGGGTTATAGGTTTGATTGCCGCCGGTGGTATTGCAGCGGCGCTTTCTACTGCAGCAGGCTTGTTGTTGGCCATTTCTTCGGCAGTCAGCCATGACATTATCAAGGTGTTCATTAACCCTGAAATTTCAGAGAAAAATGAGCTGTTAGCCGCTCGTGTAGTAATGACTGTGGCTATCGCAATTTCAACCTGGTTAGGGCTTAACCCTCCGGGCTTTGCGGCTCAAACCGTAGCGCTGGCGTTTGGGATTGCAGCAGCATCAATTTTCCCAGCCATTATGATGGGTATCTTCTCTAAGCGAGTGAACAGCAAAGGCGCAGTGGCAGGTATGCTAACGGGTTTAATTACTCAGTTGCTTTATATCTTCACTTACTTAGGCTGGTTCTTTATCCCTGGCACAAACATGCTGGCTAACACTCCTGATAACTGGTTGTTTGGTATTTCACCAATGTCCTTCGGTGCCGTTGCAGCCTTGTTGCACTTCATTGTTGCCTTTGCGGTATCCTTGGCCAGTGAAGATGTACCTGAAGAGATCAAAGCGTTGGTTGAGAGCGTTCGTTCACCCCACGGTGCAGGAACTGCAGTAGACCATTAGTTTTGTTTTACCCTAACGCAGCTCTAGGCTTATGGGCTGCGTTTGGGCACTTACATCGCAGACTCGCCGTAAATCCATCCATGGAGGCTCCACTGCGCCATCCATGGCGCAGAGGGTCTGCTCTGTAAGCACCCAAACACCCCAGCCTAGAATGGCTAAGTTCGTTGTAATCGCTATTTCGTTTGCGAAAAGTCCTTGCTGCGAACTCGCTGATGAAACCCTCTGCGCCATGGATGGCGCAGTGGAGCCTATAGGGACATATTCACGGCGAGTTTCAGAAGCGAGTTCGCAGCAAGGACAAGCAAACGACTAGTCGTTAATCAAAGCCACAAGCCTAGAGCTGCGGTGGAATTTCAAACAGGAAAAGCCAGCGAAAAAGAGAGGTTTAAGAATGTTTTTAACACTACTAGCGGCAGCAGTAGCAGGATTAGGTGCAGCAGGCATTGGTTTTGGGCTGCGCAAGATTTCAGGCCAACGCATAGGCAAGTGGATTATCCCCGTCTGCGCTGGTTTGGGTATTTTGCTCTACCAAATTAGCTATGAATATTCTTGGTATTCCAACCAGCTATTACACAAACCAGAAGCGGCTGTGGTAGTAGGCACTGAAGCAACGCCAGCGTTCTTTCGACCCTGGACTTTCTTTCTGCCATTAACAACCGCCTATACCTTAGTTGATCCAACCAAAGTGACTTACCAAGAGCAGGCCGAGCCAAAAGCCCCCATAGCCACTTTTGTGCTGTACCGCATCGAAAAAGCTCCAAGCGATGCCTTAATTATGAAAAAGCATGTGCTGAATTGCGAAACGGGCGAGTTAATCCAGCTAAGGCAAGATAACGAGCTTGATCCCAATGCTAAAATGCGTGTTTTAAGCAAAGACAACGCGTTATTTAAAGCGGTATGCCATTAACCCTGAATCAGATTGGCAATGGCGGCAGCCGCTCGTTCATCGGCATTTAATTTTAATTGCTGGTGAATGCTGGTGAAGGCTTGGTGCAACCGCTGCACTTCAGCTTGATTGTCTAAACGTTCAATAAGCGCAGCGCTTAGTTTTTCGACAGTTGCATCTTGCTGCAATAATTCCGGAACCAGTTCTTTATTAGCCAATAAATTAGGCAAAGAAACCCAAGGGCGGCTAACAATTCGCTTTAAAATGGCAAAGGTTAAGTTAGCCATACGATAGCTCACCACCATAGGGCGTTTCATCAACATGGCTTCAAGCGTAGCCGTTCCTGATGCCAGTAAAATCACATCGGCAGCGGCCATGCATTCATGCGAGCGCCCCAATACCAACTTCACTGATATTAACTGCTGCGCGGCCAATAAGGCTTGCAGTTGTTCTAACCGCGCTTCATTTGCAGCAGGAATAATAAATTGAATATTAGGGTGGGTTTGCTCTATGGCCTTGGCTGTTTGCAAGAACAGCTCGCCAAGCTTGGCCACCTCCCCTGCACGGCTACCTGGCATAAGGCAGATAGTTTGGCGTTCAAGCTCTAAACCAAGGTGTTCACGAGCAGGAGCCTTAGGCGTATCAAGCGGTATTTTATCGGCCAGATGATGGCCAACGCACACGACTGGAACTTGGTATTGCTGATAAAAGTCGGCTTCGAAAGGAAACAGGGTAAGCATTAAATCGACTGCGCGTGCAATTTTAAACACACGTTTTTGTCGCCACATCCACACCGAAGGGCTAACGTAATGCACGGTTTTAATGCCTTTAGCACGCAGTTTTTCGGCTAGGCCCAAATTGAAGTCGGGAGCGTCGATGCCAATAAACACATCTGGAGGGTTGTTACTCCAGTGTTTTATTAAATTAGAGCGTATTTTAATTAACTCGAAAATACGCCCTAGCACTTCAACCAGCCCCATCACGGCTAAGCGTTCCATAGGCACAAAGCTATTCAATCCCTGAGCCTGCATTAACGGGCCACCGATGCCTTCAAAACTGGCCGTAGGAAAACGCAAACGCAGGGCTTGAATAAGCCCTGCGCCAATCATATCGCCAGAAGTTTCTCCGGCCACCAAAGCAATGCGCATATTAACGAATAATACCGCGCGCGGCTTGATCAAGACTTTGCACTAATGCCAGCACTTCTGGGTGCTCGTTGGCCATAGCACTAAGCTCTGCGTGTGCTTCCACCATGGTAAGACCATGACGGTACAACACCTTATAAGCTTGACGCAAAGCGCTGATCGCTTCTTTGCTAAAACCACGACGTTTCAAGCCTTCAGTATTAATGCCATGAGGCACGGCAGGATAACCTTGTGCCATAACATAGGCAGGCACATCTTTAAGCACCACAGAGCCGCCGCCACACATGGAATGAGCACCAATGTTACAGAATTGATGCACCTGTGAAGCACCACCTAAAATAGCGTAATCACCAATGCTGACATGCCCTGCAATATTGGTGTTATTAGCGATGATGCAGTTATCACCTACGGCCACATCGTGTGCAATATGCACGTTCACCATAAACAGGTTGCCACTACCAACAGTGGTAACGGCTTTATCTTGAGCCGTGCCACGGTGAATAGTGCAGGATTCACGAATAACGTTGTTATCGCCAATGATTAATCGCGTGGGTTCACCCGCGTATTTTTTATCTTGGCAATCTTCGCCCACACTGGCGAATTGATATATTTTGTTGTTTTTGCCGATAACGGTTGGCCCTTTAATAACAACGTGTGGGCCAATAACGCTACCTTCGCCAATTTCAACATCGGCGCCCACGATAGAATAAGGGCCAACTTCTACCCCTTCGGCAATTTTGGCTGAAGGGTCAATAATAGCGGTGCTGTGAATCATTCTTGCTCCAAATCACGTTCTGCACTGGTAATTTCTGCAGAGCAAACAACCTCACCGTCCACTAATGCTCGACAGTCGAATTTCCATATACCACGGCGTCCAGTTAAATAGCGAGCTTCCATACAAAGTTGATCGCCCGGCAGAACCGGCTTGCGAAAGCGTACTTTATCAGCACCAGCAAAATAATACACTGTGCTTTCTTTGCGCAGCGCTTTCATCATATGCAGTCCTAGCAAGCCCGCAACTTGCGCCATCGCTTCTAAAATCAAGACACCTGGCATGATGGGATGGCCGGGAAAGTGGCCATTAAAAAACTCTTCATTGATAGTAACATTCTTATAGGCACGGATAATCGGGCCGGCTTCATCGTTTGCATCAACTTCCTGAATTCGATCCACTAATAAAAACGGATAACGATGCGGTAACAACGCCTGTACCTGTTGAATGGGGGATGTGGTCATTATTTACCTTCTATACCTTTTTCGAGCTTATTTAAGCGTCTTGCCAAGTCATCCAATTGACGGAAGCGCACGGCATTTTTACGCCAATCTTTAGAGGGCATTTGCGGAATACCAGAGGAATAAACGCCAGGCTCTTTAATGGAGTGTGTAATCATCCCCATTCCAGTAATCTGCACACCATCGGTAATTTCAAGATGCCCTGCCATGCCAACGCCACCAGCAATAATGCAGTTTTTACCTATTTCGGTACTGCCTGAAATACCAGTACAGGCGGCGATAGCGGTGCCAGTGCCGACTTTCACGTTATGGGCAAGCTGGATAAGGTTATCAATAATTACATGATCGTCTATTACCGTATCGTCTAAGGCGCCACGGTCAATACAGGTATTAGCACCAATCTCGACATCGTTGCCAATACGCACGCCACCCAACTGAGCAATTTTGACCCATTGGCCACGATTAGGCGCAAAGCCAAAACCATCAGCCCCCAGCACGGTGCCAGAATGTACACGCACACGCTCACCAAGGGTAACGCCGTGATAAAGAGTAACGTTGGCGTTTAGATGACAATAATTACCAATAACGCAGTTATCACCTATTACTGTGTTCGCGCCAATTTCCACCTGATTACCAATCAGACAGTTTTCCCCAATCACTACATTAGGCCCAATGCTTACGTTCTCGCCCAGTTTGGCTGTGCCAGCAATAATGGCCGTAGGGTGAATAGCGGGGGTGGGTTTAGGGCGATTGTCAAAAAGCTGAGTCGTTAAAGCAAAAGATAAATAAGGGTTTTTAACTATCAGTGCCGCGCAAGGCGCTTCTGCAGCGACGTCTTGCGCAACAATTACAGCACTGGCTTTAGTGTCAGCAAGTTGGCTACGATAAGCAGGATTGGCCAAAAAACTTACCGCACCCGTATTAGCCTGCTCCAGCGTTTGCACTGAAGTAATTAATACATTGGCATCGCCAACTAAGGTTGCGTCGAGTTTTTGGGCTAATTCGCCTAAGGTTAGCTGCATGGTTATTCGCCTTTGTTATTTCTTCGCGTTTAAACGATCAATGAGTGCTTTGGTTAGATCTGCACTTGGTGCGGCATAAACCACGGCACCAGCTTGCAATACCACTTCGTAACCGCCTTCATCAATCAGCGCTTTAAGCTCTTTTTCCATGACAGGCAGCTGTGATTGGAACAACTCTTGTTTCCATTTTTGTTCTAGTTGTTGCAGCTTTTGTGCATAAAATTTGAATTCTGATAACTTTTGTTCGTGTTCGTTAGCAAGTTTGCGGCGCTCATCTTCACCCAACAGGTCGCCTTCTTTTTCTAGCTTTTCTTTCAATTTTAATAAATCGTCTTGCAAGCTTTTGATTTTAGTCACTTCGGCTTGGTTAGCTTTTTCAAAGTCTTTAACGGATGATTTGGCGGCATTCGATAGGAACAAAGCACGCTCCATATCAATAACGCCCACTTTAGTGGGGCTTGGTGCGGCAGCGGCCACAGCGACTTGGGCAGCCAAAATTAAAGCTAGGGTGGTTAAAATGCGCATAACTTCCTCTTTTTGTTATATCGAATTAGAAAACTTGTCCTAAAGAGAATTCGAACCCTTCAGTTCGATCATCTTCCTTATCATTTAACGGGAACGAGTAGGTAAAGGTTAATGGCCCAATCGCAGTGATCCAGGTTAACCCTACCCCCGTACTGTAACGTATTTCGCTCATATCCACACCAGCACTACAGAATGGGTGGCTCGTTAAACTGGGAAGATCAGGATCTTTTGGCACATAGCATTTGCTAGAGAAAGTGTTTCCTGCATCGAGGAAGACAATACTACGGATTGAGCTTCGATCTTCAATAAACGGAATTGGGAAAATAAGTTCCAAACTGCTCTCTATTAAAACGTTGCCGCCTAGGGCTTGCAGGCCATTAACGTAGTAAGGCGCTGTGGCCACTTCACCAGAAGAGCCAGTGGCGTATTTAGGTTTGAATTGGCCAGCATTATTAACGGCCACAGCCGCGCCATTTTTATCGGTTACATACAGCACTTTGGGGGCACTGCTATCCACAATGGGCATCCCTAGACTGTCGGTTTCAAATTGAGGGTTGCCATTGGCATCGGTTTGTACCGTATTTACCGCTAGGTAACGCGGTAAGCCTTGAGGGCCAAGGCTGTTCACCCGCCAACCGCGAATTGAGCCAATGCCACCTGCACGGTAGTTTTTAAAGAAAGGGAGACTATCTAAATCACCATAGCCATCACCATAGCCTAGGTCGGTACGAATACGCAGCGCCCATTCGCTGGCAAGCGGAATATAGTGGTTTAAGGTGTAGCCCAATTTGTACCAAGTGACATCACTGCCGGGCACGGCCAGATCGCCAGTGATACGGTGTTCGGTACCAGCCGTTGGGAATAAACCTTTATTCAAGCTGGAATAGCGCCAACTAATGCCCAAGGTGTACTCGTCAAAGAGGGTGCCTTCGTTTTCGGTGAAGTCGACAATTTCCCAAGGAACCGTAGTGCCGGGGATGATTTCAGTGTTGGAGTAGCCCAACGAGAAAGACAAGCGTTGACGGTTTGAAATAGGATAGCCAAAGGTAACGTTACCGCCATAAATATTGGTTTGATAATCGCTTACGCTGGTAAATTTTGAATAGTCGGTTTTGCGATAGTAGAAGTTAAAACCACGACTAACACCGTCGATGGTGTAATAAGGATTCAAATAGGAAAAGTTATAGGCTTGGGTGTAGTCGTTTTTTTGCACCCCAAAGGACATCCGATTACCGGTACCAAAGAAGTTATTTTGGCTAACACTGGCACCCAAAATCATGCCACTGCCACCTGCATAACCAATGTTGAAGTTCAAACTGCCACTAAGCTGTTCTTCAACATCGTAATTCACGTCAATCAAATCATCCGTGCCGGCGACCATCGGGGTATCAACATTGACAGTTTTGAAAAAGCCTAATTGGTTTAAACGAGTTTTGCCTGCGTCAATCTTATCGGTTGAAGCCCAGCCGCCTTCCATTTGCAGCATTTCACGGCGCAGCACTTCATCTTTGGTGGTTTCATTGCCAGTAAAATTAATATTGCGCACATAAGTACGTTTGCCGGGTTCCACGAAGAAAGTAAGGTCGACGGTTCGGTCTTCATCGTTAATTCGCGGCACACCATCAACCTTGGCAAAGGTGTAGCCTTCATTGCCAAGGCGTTTGGTCATCAGCTCACTGCTGAAGGTTACTCGTTGGCGCGAAAAGGTGTCGTCCTTATGGATTAGCTGTAAGCGAGTGAAATTTTCTTCTGGCAGCACTAAATTGCCCGCCATGCTCACTTCGTTAATGGAGTACACCTCACCTTCGCTAACGTTAATGGTGATATACACGCCTTGCTTATCTGGGGAGATGGAAACCTGAGTAGACTCAATATTGAAGCGAATATAGCCACGGTCGAGGTAGTAAGAGCGCAGCGTTTCTAAATCGGCGGCGAGTTTCTCACGGCTGTATTTGTTGTCGCTGGAGTACCACGACCAAAAGTTGGCTTTTTGTAATTGAAAGCGTTTGGTTAACTCGTCGTTAGAGAAAACCTGATTACCCACAATATTGATATCGACGATGCTGGCAACATTGCCTTCTTTTACTTTGATATTTAACGCCACACGGTTACGAGGCAAAGCTTCCACTTCGGTGCTGATATTGGCGTCGTAACGACCTTGTGCCACATACTGGCGTTCCAGTTCCAAGGCAATACGTTCAAGCGTAGAACGCTTAAATACTAAGCCTTCCGCTAAGCCAGACTGCTTCAACCCAGAGAGCAGCATATCGGTTTGAATGGCTTTATTTCCGCTAATGTCGATTTTTGTAATGGTTGGCAGTTCAACCACTTGCAGCACCAAGACATTGCCGTCGCGTAATATTTTTACATCGTCAAACAGCCCAGATTGAAACAACTTACGCGTGGCAGTAACCAAGCGTTCACTGTTTACGGTTTCCCCCGTATTTACAGGGAAGGCTTCGAACACAGTGCCAGCAGAAACGCGCTGCAAACCTTCTAAACGAATATCTGAAACCGTAAAAGATTCAGCCTGTGCCCATGCACAAAACCCTAATAACAGTGCTAACAGCCCAAAACGCATGAATCCGATATCCACTCTTAGCCTACAAACGGCCTAAATCATTATAGAAAGCCACCAGCATAATGCCGAGTAACAAGAACATACCTACTTTAATTGCCCACTGTTGAACGTATTCAGGCAAAGGTTTACCGCGAATTATTTCAGCCAAACAGAACACAATATGCCCGCCATCTAACACTGGCACAGGCAATAAATTTAAAACACCCAGCGAAATACTTAATAAGGCCAAGAAACTAACAAAAGACTCTAAACCGCCAGATGCTGAAGCGCCGGCTACTTTAGCAATGCTAACTGGGCCACTCAAGTTTTTTACCGAAAGCATGCCCTTTAACATTTTCCACAGCGAATCTAGAGTAAAGACGATTGTGTCGTAGGTTTTCTCAAGCCCTTGGGTTAAAGCATCCA
>JBASZG010000250.1:0-4154 GCA_049277875.1 Venatoribacter sp. | reverse complement strand
GAATTTTAAAGCAGCTACAGCAAGACAGCAGCCTAACCAACCAACAACTGGCCGATAAGGTTAGGCTGTCGCCTTCGGCTTGTTTAAGGCGGGTAAAAGCCCTAGAAGACGCAGGCATTATTGAAGGCTACCACGCACAGCTTAACGCCAAAAAACTGGGCTTAAGCCTGCAAGCGCAGGTGTCGGTCAGCATGGATAAGCACACGCCAGAGCGGTTGGGTGGTTTTGAAACGGCCATAGCAAACTGCGAAGAAGTGTTAGAATGCTACCTAATAACAGGGCAAAGCGCCGACTACATTCTTAAAGTAGTAGTGAAAGACATGGAACACTTTCAAGAGTTTTTGCTGGGTAAACTTACCCGTATAGAAGGTGTAACGGGTGTTCATTCCAGTTTTATTATGCGGAAGGTGGTTGATCGTTCGGCTCTGCCCTTACACTAGATATCTCTTTTAAACATCGCTCAATGCTTTAGGCTATTTTTCGGCATGCAGTTCACAGACTCGCCGTAAATCCATCCATGGAGGCTCGATTGCGCCATCCATGGCGCAAACGGTCTGTTCACTGCACACCGAAACGCCTAGCTTGAGCGACTTCAAGTAATAGGCGATATCGCAGATTACAATGTAGTTTGCTCACCTTGAGGGGTGTTGCTGAAGAAACCTTGATTTGCCATGGAAGGCAAATCAGAGCCTACAAGGATGTATTTATGGCGTGTTTCTGAAGTAATGCCCCTCAAGGCGAAAGCAAACGGGGTAAATATTAAAAATGAGACCTGAATATGAGTAAGAAAAACAGTGGTGGTTTGGTGTATTCCACTGAAACAGGGCGTATGTGCCCAGAGTGTCGTAATGCTGTGGATGCGTGCACTTGTAACGAGCCGCAGTTGCCAGCAGGTGACGGTACGGTGAAGGTCAGTCGCGAGAGCAAAGGCCGCGGTGGTAAGGTAGTGACTTTAGTCAGTGGTGTGCCTTTGGTGGGCGATGAGCTTAAAAAGCTAGCCAAGGAGCTAAAGCAAAAATGCGGGGTCGGCGGTGCTTTGAAAGATGGCGTAATTGAAATTCAGGGTGAGCAAAGAGAGCTTATCGCCAGCGAACTGATTAAACGTGGCTTTAAAGTGAAGAAAGCATGACCGATGCCGATTTTATGCGCCTTGCCTTAGAGCAAGCACAAAAAGCCTATGAGCTTAATGAAGTGCCCGTGGGTGCGGTAGTTGTACACGATGGAAAAGTCATAGGTGCGGGGTTTAATCAGCCCATCAGCACGCAAGACCCCAGCGCCCATGCCGAAATGGTCGCTATCCGCGCGGCCGCCAAGCACTTGGGTAATTATCGCCTTATTGATTGCACGCTATACGTCACGCTTGAGCCTTGCACTATGTGTACAGGCTTGCTTATTCACAGTCGTATTGCGCGTTTGGTATACGGTGCAACAGAACCCAAAGCAGGCGCTATTCACAGTGCTATCGAGCTGCCGAAGCAACCTTTTTATAACCATGTTATGCAAATAGAACAGGGGGTGTTGGCAGAGGAATGCAGTCAATTATTATCCAGTTTTTTTGCCATGCGCCGTGAGCAAAAACGCATAAAAAAAGAAAATGCCGATAAATTAATGGTTTATAAACCGAAATAATCATACTAATAGTTCTGCATGAAATACTCATTTTTCATATTGCAACGGCTTTTAAAATACCCTAGTGTGCGTTCGCCAAAACCAAGTTTTTTGGTTTTGAGAATTTATAATAAGTAATATATCAATAGGAGCGGCATAGCTTTCAGGGTAATGCGGCTAAGGGAGAAATGGAATGTCATTTAAAAGGATATTCTCATCAGTCATTCATTTGATTTTTCTGGGTTTAACTCTACTTCTTGTTGGAGATAGAGATGCTCTTAATAAAGAAAAAAGCCACGATAATCCATCTGTAGATTTTCAAAAATTAAATGACTATATGCTTTTTAGTCAAATATGTTTTGATGAGCATGCAATATTGAGAGAGGTTTTTATTTATCTCAATGGGTATGGTGCTCCAGCGCAAATCTCCTCGGCTGCAAAAAACTACTCAAAAGAAGAGTGGTAGATAATGAAGATAGAGTTAAAAATTCCAACCACCAGAGGAAAACGAGAAGTATTTTTTATTATGGTTGCAGGATTTCTAGTTTTTTTTACAGAGCTAATGGAATTTGCTGTTCGCAGTGAATCGGATCTGAAAAACCCAAATACATATTGTGGTGTTATGAGTGACTATTTTTATACTAAGCCTATTCGAGGGTTCGCGACATGGCTGGTGGTTATAAAACCTAAAAAATTTGAAAGGGAAGTATTTCAGGTAGGTGATCTCTATATATTAAATAGCCATGCACTTAGTATAGACGATAAAGGTAAATATATTTGTATAGATTTTTTGAATTATATTCTACCTATGGGAACCCCATTTGTCAGTCAAATATATATAGATGGAACTCCGCGATTAGATCTTGATATTGTAAAGGCGGTTTATCTTTCTCCGCCATCTTTTTTCAATAAGTTTATGGCAATAACTTTTTTCGTTATTGATTTTATTTTGTTAATTAACATTAAGAGGGACTAAGAATGGCAATAAGTAATACACAAGCAGCAATCAATATTATCAATGGATATGCTATTCCTGTACAAATATCGTCAGCCGCAGAAAACTACTCAAAAGGCGATAATGCCAGAGCTATTGGCGATATAGAGGTGCCCTAAAGGTTCTGTTCTTAAAGTGGCAGAATCTTGGTCTTGTGGGACGTTGGGATGTGCTTATGAGTATTTATTTTCTGAGAGCACGGAAGGGGTAAAATATTTTTGTGAAATTTTTAATAATATAAGGGGCAATCAAAATGTGGCTTTTAAATGTTTCACATTAGGGGTGGGATTTTAGAATGAAAAATATATTTGTTATTGCTTTATTTATTTTAGGAGGGTGTATGGGGGAAAATAAATTGATTGAAGAAATTAGATCTTTACCTAAACCAAACAATTTTGAGCAGATAGTGGTTGATGATATCGTCGGAAATTATTTTAAAAAGGGAATGCCGAAAGAGGAGGTTTCTTTAACCCTTAAAAAGTTTGGTTTTAATGTTTCTAGCCAATCAAAAGATAAAAATGATTTAGATAGTTTAAATTATGATGAATCAATTTTGGTTGGAGTGTATGAGTTTAATAAAAAACTTTTTTTTATGGCTGATTATAAGGTTGTAATTTATTTCTTTTTTGAAAGTAACTTAACTTCTGAGATGAAGGGATTTTACATTAAAAACATGTTTTAAGTGAGGAGATATGATGGAAAGCATACAAGTAGGGTATCGCAAAATTGGACCAAATTACTACCATCAATATATTGTTTATACCGACTCATCAGGAAAGCAATATGCCGCAAGTGGTTGGGCTGGAGGGGGTACTAATGCTGGAATAAATGATCTTTCTCAATCGGGCTCTTCTGGTAGTGGTTCTTCAGCAAGCGACTTTGGCACAATTATCACAACTCATGGGGTATATGATAGTAGTTATCCTGACCACCCTTTAAATCCTAATGCTGCCGGTCAAGAACAATATTTTGAAGACATTGTATCTGGAGCAGATCTTTCATCAGAGTGGCAACGTATCAAAGATGCTATGGATGCAATTGAAAGAGAGGGGCATCAATATCGACCATTGGATCAGAATTCAAATACAACGGCAGGTGACGCCTTAACTAGAGCTGGATTACCTGAACCCCAAAATGATGGAATTGGTGGCTATTGGTCTCCAGGTGCAGATAACGATTTGCCGTCAGTAGTAACGCCCGAAACCGAAACCAGCACAGCTCCCGATCCAGAGCCTCCGCCGCCGATTCTTCCTCCTCCACCTCCGCCGCCGATTCCTACGCCTCCTCAGGTCTTTGATCCATTGTCGTTGGATTTAAATGGTGACGGCACAATAGGCACGTTGCCGATTACAGAGGGTGTGTTTTTTGATTTGGATAACAGCGGTTTTGCTGAAAAAACCAGTTGGGTTGCGCCCGAAGATGGTTTGCTGGTACTGGATCGCAATCAGAATAACCACATTGATGGCGGTGCGGAGTTATTTGGTACCGAGACGCTGCTCTCCACAGGCCAATACGCCAAACATGGTTACGAGGCGTTGGCGGAGTTTGATGA
>JBASZG010000249.1:0-5887 GCA_049277875.1 Venatoribacter sp. | reverse complement strand
TTGGGGGTTTGGGCTTTACCTGCTGCCGTAGCCTTGGGCTTTATGGCGGTTTTATGGGTTAAAAATCCAAGCTCTGAGTTGCAACTGCATAGCGCGGCGAACCAGCAAAAGCTACCTGTATGGCGTTCAAGTTTAGCCTGGGGGTTGGTGTTTATGTTTGGTATGACTTCGCTCATCACTTACGCCATTTTCACTTGGTTGCCGCTACTTATGGTGGATGCCGGAGCCAGCCCAGAGTTTGGTGGTGTGATGTTGGCTTGGTTTGCTGCGGTGGGGCTTTCCAGTTCGCTATTAATGCCTTGGGCTGGGGCTAAAATGCGCAATCCATTTCCGTTGGTGGTGTTTTGTTTGGTGGCCTATGCCGTGGCTTTTCCGGGGTTAATGTTTGCGCCAATGAGCTACCCTTGGTTTTGGGTTACGGCTATGGCGCTTGGGCCTTCTACTTTTCCGCTGGCGTTAACTCTTATTAACTTGCGTACCAGCACCTCACAAGGTTCAGCCTCGTTGTCGGGCTTTGCTCAAGGTTTTGGTTACTTGCTCAGTTGTATGGGGCCTTTTGTGCTTGGGGTAATGCGCGACTTAGGCACTGGCTGGGTGTTGCCTCTTAGTTTTCTGGCGGGCTGTGCTGTGGTTATGGCTTTTGGGGCATGGCAGGTGTGCAAGCCAAGGTTTTTGGAGGACACCCTAAGGTAATCGCTTCCTTGTTTTTTTTTCGTATATAATCGCGCTCTTTTTTAGGTTGAGGCGGGAGCAAGCTGTGTTAACCATTATTTATATTATTGCGATTACGGCTGAAGCTATGTCTGGGGCGTTGTCGGCGGGTCGCCGTAATATGGATATGTTTGGCGTGGCCTTTATTGCCTTTATTACGGCGCTGGGCGGTGGCACGGTGCGCGATATTTTGTTGGGTAACTTCCCAGTTGGGTGGACTCAACACCCTCCTTATATTTACTTAACCGTCGCCGCTGGCTTGGCCACCATGTTAGTGGCTCGCTATATGTTTAGGCTGCGCCAATTGTTTTTGCTGCTTGATGCCATGGGTTTAATTGCCTTCACCATTATTGGTTGTGATGTGGCGCTTAAATTAAATTACGAGCTGCCAGTGGTGGTGATGGCGGGCATTACGACAGGTATTTTTGGTGGCATTATGCGCGATATTTTGTGTGGTTCTACGCCACAGGTGTTACGCGAAGAACTCTACGCCAGCGTGTCGCTTCTGGTGGCGCTGTTGTATCTTTTGATGCTGCATATCCATGTGCCAGAGTGGATTACTTTGGTGGTGGCGTTTTTAACCGGATTAACCATTCGTATGTCGGCCATTTATTTTAAATGGTCGTTGCCTGTGTTTTCTTACGACCCTGCTAAGTGGCAGTAATTATTCTTTGTGGGTTGGCTTTGAGTGAGGTTCGTCATCGTCGTCGAATAGAATACGATGCGCTGGCGAGTCCATATCATCGAACTGTCCCGCTTTAATAGCCCAGAAAAACCCTGCAATCGCCAATGCCAGTAAGAACATAGAAAAGGGCACAACGGCGTATAAAATATCCATGTTTATTTCCTCTTGTTAAGGCGCAGCAAGCGCATGGCATTGGTTACTACTAATAACGAACTAATCGACATACCAATGGCGGCTTGCCAAGGCTGTACTATGCCAGAGGCCGCCGCAGGCAGGGCAACTAGGTTGTAGCCAATCGCCCAAGCATGGTTTTGCCAAATAATGCGCGCGGTTTTTTTGCCAGTTTCGAGCATGCTCAGTAAGGTTTCGAGTTGGCCGTTATTGAGCAATGTATCGGCGTGGGTTTTGGCTAAGTCGCTGGCTTCGCTCACTGCTAAAGAGAGGTCGGCACCAGCTAAAACAGGCACGTCATTAATGCCATCGCCCACCATTAATACTTTTTCACCGCTTTGTTGCCAGGCTTGAACGGTGGCCAGTTTGGCTTCTGGGCTCATGCCTATGCGTACATCGCTAATGCCCAGTGTTTTGGCAAGGGCGGGGCCTGCTTCGCTTGGGTCGCCAGTGAGTAAGGAGATTTTTAAACCCTGCTGGCTTAATCCTTCGATAAGAGGTTTGGCCGAGCTGCGCAGGCTGTCGTTCAGTTGCAGCCAAGCAATAGGCTCTTGGCTGCTGGCTAACAGCAACCATTGGCCGGTGCCGCTTGGGCTTTGCAGTGGTGCGTGCCAAGCAAAGTCGGCGCGGCCTAGTTTGTAAAGCAAGCCTTGGTACTCGCCCTGAATGCCCAAACCAGCCAGTTGTTGAATCTGGTTTAGTTCTGCGCCTTCTATGTCTTTAAAAGCGCGAGCTATGGGGTGGGTGCTGTATTTTTCTAACCCTGCGGCCAGTGCCAAAACCTGCGCTTCGCTGTGCGCGCTCAGTAATTTAACTTGCTCTAGAGTTAAGCGGCCTTGGGTTAGCGTGCCGGTTTTGTCGAATACTACGCGAGTAATTTGTGGCAAAGTTTCGAGCACATGGCCTTGGCTAATGAGTAGGCCGCGTTCGCGCAGCGCTGCGGTGGCGGCGGTTAGGGCGGTGGGGGTGGCTAGGGCTAAGGCGCAAGGGCAGGTAACAACCAGTACCGATAAGGCCACATAAAAGGCTTTATCAAAGCCATCGACCTGCCACCAATAGGCAAAAATAACCGCACAAACCATCAGCACCGCTAAAACAAAATAACTGGCGATGCGGTCGGCAATAAGCGCGGCGCGAGGCTTGGTTTGTTGGGCGCGGTCGAGCAAACGCATAATGGTGGAAATACGCGCGCTTGCGCCAGTGGCGGTTACTTTCATTAAAAGTGGGCTTTCGACATTAAGCGTACCGCCTATCAAGGGGCTACCAACCGCTTTGGCTACTGGCAGGTATTCGCCGGTAAGAGCGGCTTCGTCTACCGAGCTTTTGCCTTCTAGCACCACGCCGTCGGCGGCTATGGCTTGGCCGGGTTTTACTCGCAAAATATCGCCCAGTTGAATGTCGCTGGCGGCGATTAGTTCGTCTTGGCCTTGAGCGTTTACCCTAAGCGCCATGTTGGGCAAAAGCGTAAGCAGGTTGTTGCCTGCGCGGTTCATGCGGTGGCGTGCGCGCATTTCTAGATATCTTCCTACCAAGAGGAAGAAAATAAACATACAGACTTCGCTAAAGTAAACGTGCTCGCCTTGGTGGAAGGTGCTCCAAATACTGGCACCAAAGGCCAGCATAATGGCAAGGCTAACAGGCACGTCCATAGTAAAGTGCTTGGCTTTAATATCGCGCAGAGCGGCTTTAAAGAAGGGCGCTCCGCTGTAAAGCACCACAGGCACCGACAGCAGCAGTTGCGCCAAGCGCAGGAAAAACTCTTCTACGGCTAACATATCCGAGTAGGTCGGAATGGCCATCATCATCATTTGCATCATGCCAAAGCCAGCCAGCATTAGGCGGCGAATGGCAATTTTGTTTTCTTTATGGCGGGTTTCTTCTTGGCTGGTGGCCGAGAAGGGAACAGCCTTATAACCAAGGCGCAGCAGGGCTTCGATTAGGCTGGATACTTTTACTTCGTTGCTTTGCCATTGCAAAAACAGGCGGTGGTTGGAAAGGTTAAGCGTGGCTTTGCTTACGCCTTTTAGCTGTGCCATGCGTTTTTCGATTAGCCAAGAGCAGGCGGCGCAGCTAATGCCTTCGATGACAAAGCTGGCTTCGCTTAGCTCGCCCACTTGGGCGACAAATTGTTGTTGCAGGGCGGGGCTGTCGTAAAACAGCAGAGTTTCGCGGGCTTCGACTGTGGTGTCGTTTAGCTCGCTGGGGGGCAGTTCGGGCAGGTCGGTGCGGTGTTTGTAGTAGTCTTTTAGGCCACTTTCGATAATGGTTTCGGCCACGGCTTTGCAGCCGGGGCAGCACATGGGCTGCTCTACACCGTCGATTAACGCACTAAAGCGGCCAAGCTCGGTCACGGCTTCGCCGCAGTGAAAACAGCGTGTGGTTTGAGTCATCGGGCACTTAGGGTTAGGGTTTTTCCTGCATCCAGCACGTCTTCACCACGCACACGCCACTGCTGCTCTGGGCTTTGTAGCCAAACAAAGCGGCGGCCTAAATTGGCATTTTCCAGTGCACCTTTATAGTGGCCGTTGGGCATAAGCTGCAAAAAAACATCAACGTCCTGGTCTTGCAGTGTTGGGTGAATTAGCTTGAGTTGCAGGGTGTGGGGTTTTTCTGCTAAACGCGTGGTTAACTTCACATCCACCTCGCTTGTCGCAAACAGCAGCGCTGCTGTTATGTGGGCTTCTTTGGCGTGGTGGTCGATGGCTTGGTTTTCAGTGTAGGTGATGCCGTCTTTGTAGTAACTGTCGGAAACCAGTGAGTCTTTGGTTTTAAAGGCAACGCTGAGCATGACCACACCCCAAATAACGGCAGCGGTAGGAAACAACAGCAGCATCCAAGCCAAGGGTTCTTTATAAAAAGGCGTGACAGGCTCTTGCAAAATGCGCTTAGTCATTATTTGTTCTCTCCCATAAAAAAGGTACTGGAAGCGCGTTTTACTTCGGCGCCGCTGTTAGCATCTTTAACAACGAAGCTAATAGCACTGCGGCTGGGCAGTTTAGTAACCTGAGGGTCTATTTCAAGGGTTACTAATACTTCACGCAGTTCGTTAACGTTTAAGACGTAGTGGGTTGGGGCGTCCATCTTAACACCATCAATGCCTTCAACGCTTAAATTATAAGCATGTGGCTCTTGGGTCATGTTGATTAGCTTGAGGGTGTAGCCGTTGGTGACTGTGTCGTTTACCGTGTATTGATAGAGGGCACCACGGCTGCGTTCAACCTCCAGTTTAAAGGGGGTGCGGGTAAGCAGCACATAGCTGAAGGCGGTAATCATAATCAGCATCATGGTGAGGTAGCCAATTAAGCGCGGGCGCATTAAGTGCGTTTTGCCGCCTTCTAGCTCTTCTTCGGTGGCGTAGCGAATGAGGCCTTTGGGTAGGTCGATTTTTTCCATCACTGAATCGCAGGCATCGATGCAGAGGGCGCAGCCGATGCATTGGTATTGCAGGCCGTCACGAATGTCGATGCCCACTGGGCACACTTGTACGCACAGCGAGCAGTCTACACAGTCGCCTTGTTCTTTTAGCTGCTCGGTGCTTTGTTTTTTGCTGCGAGGGCCGCGTGGTTCACCACGGTTGTAGTCGTAGGCTACGGCGTAGGTGTCTTTGTCGTACATAACTGACTGAAAGCGTGCGTAGGGGCACATATAAATGCACACTTGCTCGCGCAGCCAGCCTGCGTTCATGTAGGTCATGCCGCCCATAAAGATAATCCAGAATACCGCCCAACTGTTTAGCTCGAAGCTAAGCATTTGTGGGATAACCTCACGAATGGGCATAAAGTAGCCAACGAAGGTGAGGGATGTCCACAGGGCGAGTAGTACCCAAAGGATGTGTTTTAGGCCTTTTTTGCGAATTTTTTCAAAGTTATTGGGTTGTTTGTCGAGTTTTATGCGAGCGTTGCGAGTGCCTTCGATTTTTTCTTCAATCCACATGAACAGAAAAGTCCAGGAGGTTTGGGGGCAGGCGTAACCGCACCAAATACGGCCAGCAAGGTTGGTTACGGTAAATAGGCCAAAGGCAGAGATAATTAGAATCCAGGCCAAGAGCATAAAGTCTTGTGGCCAGAAGGTAATGCCGAAAATATGGAATTGGCGAGCAGGGAGGTCGAATAATACGGCTTGGCGGCCATCCCAAGAAAGCCAAGCGGTGCCGAAGTAGGCGAGCATCAGTGCCCACAGCAGTCCATTACGGATTTTTTGAAACAAGCCTTCCATTTCGCGCACATAGATTTTTTCGCGTTTGGCGTAAAGGCTTTGGGTTTCTGCTTTAGGGGTAACGTCTTTTACTGGTATTTTTCCCACGCTGCTGCTCTCTCTTTT
>JBASZG010000248.1:0-23300 GCA_049277875.1 Venatoribacter sp. | reverse complement strand
TCGCGGTCAAAATACAGGCCGCCGTCTAGGCTGTAGCGTGCACTGGCTATGCTGGGTTTTAGGTCTAGCTCGTCAATACCATAGCGGCTGCTCAGAGTGCCGTCGGTAAGGAAATCGTCGCCATCGCGCAGGTCGTAGCTGCGAAAGCGATATTCCACTTTGGGCGTTAAGAAACCAAAGGGAACTTCAAACGGGTAAGAAATGCTGGTGTCGGATAAAAAACGGTCGCCGTTTAGGGTGGCAAAACCACTTAGCTCTTTAAGTTCTAGGTTTTGCGTGGTGTTGTTCATCATCCATTCAGAGGCATAGCGTTCAAAACGGGTGGCTTGAAAGGTTTGATTAATTTGCAGTTGGTTATAAACCACAGGTTTATAGCTGAAATTAAGCTGCGGCATGCGGTGATAAGGGCGGTTTTGCAGCGCAATGGTTTTATCAACGGTTTGAAAGCTTTCAACGGTAATATCGCTGTGCCAAGCACTGTTGTTAAAGTTAATAACCCCACGCCGTGGCAAGTGGGTGGTTAAGTCTGACTCGCCAACCGCATTAATGTCGTTTAAATATTCGTAGTCGCTAACTTGGTTGTAAACCCAGTTGTGGCTGAAGTATTTACCCCATTGGCCTTTTTGGGTGGCGTTAAACATATAGCGCTTTTCTTCGGTGGTTTGGTCTTTTTCTAGATAGCTGTAATTCAGCTCACCATCACCGAGCAAATGCGTTTTATGGCGGAACTGGCTATCCAGCATGTAGCCATGCTCGAAAATATAATGCGGGGTTAGGGTGGCGTCGTACTGTGGTGCGATATTGATGTAAAACGGAATTTCCGCTTCGGTAACATAAACATTACTGGGAACTAGCTCGCCACTGCTGCGGCGCTTAGCATTGAGCGAAAAGCTGGGGTTTAAAAAGCCAGTCATGCGTTTATCGCTAATGGGAAAGCGATAGTAAGGAAAATACATAATTGGAATATCGGCAATTTGCAGGCGAGTGTTCCAAGCACTGCCCACGCCGGTTTCGTTATCTAAATTTAAGGTGCTGGCGGCTATGCTCCAGTCTTTTTGTTCGGGTTCACAATAAGTAAAGGTGGCGGTTTTTAATTGCAATTGGCCGCTTTGCTTGGCTTCTATATAGCGTGCAGTGCCACGGAAATGATTAGCAGGCACGGCGTACTGAGCTTGGTAAAACTCGGCAATACTGGTGTTGTTATCTAAGGCTGCGCCTTCACTGCTAATCACCACATTGGGTGAGCTTAACTGTACGCCGCCTTTAAATTCGGCTTTGCCCGATTCGTACAGCCACTTGGCGTAATCACTGTAAAGCACTCGATCGGTTTGTTGAATGACCGCGTTGCCTTCAAACTCGGCATCGCCGTTACGATGCATGCGGGTTAAGTTGGATTCGGTGTTGATGTTGTCGCCAGTAATGACATCTATCTCAGGAGTGCGATAAGCACCACGGCAAAAGCTTGGTAAGGCCGCTGCTTCTTCTTCATTCAAATCGGCACGCGGATACCAGCTTAATGGGCTGATTTTATTGCTTGTGGTTTCGCCCACAGCAAAGCTGCAAAGTAAACCCAAGCTAAGCGCAACCAATCCTTTGCTTGCAAATCTAAGGCGCTGATTAAATTGGTAAAACTGCGTCATATTGAGGTAGCGCCTATCTTAAATGGCTGTGGTATCTTAACAACCAACATCATGTGGCCGTAGAAAAGGCCCAATTCTAAAACGACTAACCCAAAGAGGCCAGTATGGATAAGCGTCGAGATGAACTCGCGCAATGGGCAGTGGCGCAAATTCGCCAACTTGCCGAGCTAGAAGTGACCGCAAAAATGGAAATAGTATCCGGTGACGCCAGTTTTCGCCGCTATTTTCGCATTCATGAATTCGGTAAAAGCTGGATAGCCGTAGACTCGCCAGCCGATAAAGAAGACAACCCGCGTTTTGTGCGCATCGCTAAAGCTTGGCACAGCCAAGGTGTGGCAGTGCCAAATGTTATAGCCGCCGATTTTGAGCGCGGCTTTATGCTGCTTGAAGACTTTGGCAACGAACTACTGTGGACACATTTGCACGACCACAGCGATAAAGACATCGCTAATTTATACCGCCAAGCTATTGATACTTTGCTGGGCATTCAGGCTTTACCTCACGAAACTTTGCCGCCCTATAACGCCGAATTGCTTGACCGCGAAATGGCTTTATTCACCGACTGGCTGTGCCGCGACTTGCTTGAAATAGAGCAAAGCACTTCTACCGAGCAAATGTTAGCAAGCACTTTTGCACTGCTGCGCAATAACGCCTTGGCTCAAACTCAGGTTACTGTGCATCGAGATTATCACTCTCGTAACATCATGGTGCGCGCAGATCACAGCTTTGGTGTGATTGATTTTCAAGACGCTGTCGCCGGCCCAGCCACTTACGACCTAGTTTCGCTATTGCGCGACTGCTATGTGCGCTGGCCCACTGCCTTGGTGGATGAACTGGCCGCTTATTATTGGGAAAAAGCCCGCCCACTGGGGCTGTATTTGCAAGACTGGAGCAGTTTCCGCAAAGACATGGACTTTATGGGGTTGCAGCGTCATTTAAAAGCCGCAGGTATTTTTGCGCGTTTGCACCTGCGTGATGGCAAAAGCGGTTACTTGGCAGATATTCCGAACACTTGCCGCTATTTGCTTGAAATTAGCGCTCGTTACGAAGAGCTAACCGAGTTTAACCAATGGTTAGCAGAGCAAGTAATGCCTAAGTTGGGTACCTGGCAGCAGCAGGAATTGCAGTTAGCATGAAAGCGATGATCTTGGCGGCAGGGCGGGGCACACGCATGGCTCCGCTTACCGATAACTGCCCTAAGCCGCTTATTCCTTTAGCGGGCAAACCTTTAATAGTGCATCACATCGAAAAGCTGGTGGCTGCCGGTATTAATGATCTAGTTATAAACCACGCTTGGCTTGGCCATATGTTGGAAGAGCGACTGGGTGATGGCTCGCAGTTTGGCGCGCGTATTCGCTATTCGCCTGAAATTGAAGGCGGGCTAGAAACCGGCGGCGGTATTTTTCAGGCCTTGCCGCTTTTAGGCAGTGAGCCGTTTTTAGTAGTGAATGGCGACGTTTGGACCAACTGGAATTACCAGCAAGCCACCACCCAAAAACTGGGCGCTAACTTGGCTTGGCTTTACTTAGTTAATAACCCAGACCATCACCCAGAAGGCGACTTTGCCCTAAAAGAGCAACAGGTTTGCTTAAAATCACCCCAAGCCCAGCCTCAAGACTGTTACACTTTCAGCGGCATCAGTGTGCTGCACCCTAAATTATTTGCCACCAGCCAAGCTGGGCGTTATCCACTTGCGCCTATGCTGCGAGCAATGATGCCGCAGGGCTTAGTAGGTGGCTCGTTGCTCAATGCAAGATGGGTGGATGTGGGCACGCCAGAACGACTGCAGCAGTTGGAACAAACACTATGAATTTTTGGTTTGGAAAAATGATGGGCGCCGCCATGGGTTTTATGTCTGGCGGCCCGTTAGGCTCGTTTATCGGTTTGGTCAGCGGCCATATCTTAGATAAGTTTTTTAGCGACAGCATTTTAGGTGGGCAAAGCAGCCTTAATTTTGCCAATAAAGATGCAGTACAACAGGTATTTTTCCAGGCCACGTTTCGCTTTATGGGGCGTTTGGCTAAGGCCGATGGCCGCGTTAGCGAGGCCGAAATTCAAGCGGCAAATCAGGTTATGGAGCGCATGTCTTTGGCCAGCGATAAGCGCCAAATTGCCATTCAATACTTCAATCAAGGTAAAGACCCAGCCTACGATTTAAACCAAGACTTAAACCAACTGCGCGTGGTGCTAAGAGAGCATCAGGAATTAGTGCAAGTATTTATGGAAATTCAGCTTAGCGTGGCTTACGCCGATGGCGAGTTATCTAATAACGAAAAAAGTCTATTTTTGCAGCTTTGCCGCAGCCTAGACGTGAGCCGGTTTCAATTTGAATGGATTAACTCCCGCGTAAAAGCCTCGCAAGGCTGGGGGCGCTATCGCCAGCAAGCAAGCTATGGCACAGCCAAAAACGAGCTAAGCCGGGCTTATCAAGTGCTGGGTGTGGAAGCCTCGGCCAGCAGCGCTGAAATCAAAAAAGCCTACCGCAAACTTATGAGCCAACACCACCCAGACAAGCTTATTGCTCAAGGCTTACCAGAAGAAATGATGAGAATTGCCAAAGAGAAAACGCAGGAAATTCAAACCGCCTACGACCTCATCAATAAAGCGCGTAAAGCCTAGAGTCGAACTGCTGTATGGGCTAAAATTCACGCCCAAATTGTAATGCTGATGCACAGCGCAAGGACAGTTGTTGAAATTCTCTAAGTTTAAAAAGCCAGTTGCGGCCAAGCCTGCCAGCGCAAAAATTGAGTTGCAGGTCGATGCGCTGACATCCGAAGGCGAAGGCATTGCCCGCATTAAGCACGACATCTATTTTGTGCCCGCAGCTTTGCCGGGTGAAAAAGTTGAAGTAGTGCTGGATGGCCGCCGTAAAAAAGTATGGCAAACGCGCCTATTGAAAGTGCTGGAAGCTTCCCCCGATCGTATCGAGCCACCCTGCCCACACTACAAACGCTGTGGTGGCTGCGACTTACAGCACTTGGCTTACCCAGCTCAGGTTGCTTTTAAACAGCAGCGGGTTGAACGAGAATTTTCTCGCCAAGGTATTGAGGTGCTTAACTGGGCTGCGCCTTTGTTGGGCGAGCAGTGGCACTATCGCCGCAAAGCTCGTGTGGGCGTGCGCTTTCGCAACGAATTAAATCAAAACATCGTTGGCTTTCGTGAGCGCAACTCCACCCACCTTACGCAAATTGGCACCTGCGCTGTGCTGCCGCAAAGCCCATTATTAAATTGGGAAATGTGGGGCGAAGCCATTAACGCCTTGGCCGCGCGCGCCAAAATTACCCAAATGGAAGTGGTCGATGCCGACAACGCACTGGCATTGGTGGTGCGCTCACTCAGCCACCTTAGTGCCAGCGATACCGAACAGCTTATTGCCGTTATTACCCGCACTTCCCACGAAAAGCCAGTTCAGCTTTGGCTGAAAGAAAGCGACCAAGCGGCCAAGCTTGTGTGGGCGGAAACTGATGAGCCGCTTTATCACAGCGTGCAAGGCTTAAAACTTGTCATTCAGGTAGACGACTTTATTCAGGTCAATGCCAAGGTAAACCAAGCTATGATTGAGCAGGCTTTGGCTTGGCTTAACCCACAAAAAGACGAAGTAATTTGGGATTTATTTGCCGGCCACGGCAACTTTTCCATGCCTTTGGCAACTCAAGGTGCGCGAGTTATTTCGGTAGAAGGCAGCGATGCCATGGCAGCCAGCTTAACCGCTCAGGCCCAAAGCCTTGGCTTACCCATAGAAGCTTATTGTGCCGATTTAACTCAAGCGGCAAGCTTGCAAACACTGCCCAGCGCTAAGGCCGTGCTGCTTGACCCGCCTCGTGCAGGTGCTATCGAAATCATGCCAAGCTTAATGGCTGCAAAAATAGAGCGCATTCTTTATGTGTCCTGTGATGCCGCCACTTTAGCCCGCGATTTACACGAATTGGTCAATGCCGGTTATGCAGTTATTCAAGCTGGTATTATGGATATGTTTCCGCAAACGCATCATGTAGAAACTATGGTGCTACTTGAAAGAAAGGCAAAGTAATAATGGTAAAAGTTCGTGCCGACCACCCACTCCTACATGATGGTTCACTCGACGTCGAAAGCTGGGTTGATAGCATTCAGCAGGCCTACGAAGTAAAAGACCCAACCCTCATTCTTAAAGCCGCCCGCTTAGCTAAACAGGTTGCAGACGAAGCCGTTGCCAACAACACCTTTTGGTCGATCGACAGCGTGCAAATGGGTATCGAAATGGCGCAAATTCTCTTGGATTTGCGCTTGGATACCGAATCGGTTGTGGCCGCCTTGCTGTACCGTGCTGTGCGTGAAGGTCGCTTAGCCTTGCAAAAAGTAGAGCGCGACTTTGGCGGTGAAATTGCCAAGCTGATTGAAGGCGTATTACGCATGGCCGCTATCAGCGCCGTGCAAAACGCCAGCAATGAAATGGTGCTAGGCCAGCGCCAAGCTCAGGTGGATAACCTGCGCAAAATGCTGGTGGCCATGATTGACGATGTGCGTGTTGCGCTGATTAAGCTGGCCGAACGAACCACCGCCATTCGTGCGGTAAAAGACGCGCCCGAAGACAAACGCCGCAAAGTAGCCGAAGAAGTATTTAACGTTTACGCGCCCTTGGCGCACCGCTTAGGTATTGGCCACTTAAAATGGGAGCTAGAAGACCTCTCGTTTCGCTATATGCAGCCCGATGCTTATAAACGCATTGCCAAATTACTGGACGAAAAACGCCTTGCTCGCCAAACCTACATTGAAAACGTGGTGCAACTGCTGCGCGATAAAATGCTGGAAGCCGATATTCAGTGCGATGTCTACGGGCGGGTAAAACACATTTACAGTATTTGGCGAAAAATGAGCCGTAAAAATCTCGATTTTTCACAAATTTATGACATTCGTGCTGTGCGTATTCTGGTGCCAGAAGTCAAAGACTGCTACGCCGCCCTAGGCATAGTGCATGGTTTATGGCGACATATTCCTAACGAGTTTGACGACTACATTGCCAACCCCAAAGAGAACGGCTATCGCTCGCTGCACACTGCCGTCATTGGCCCCGAAGGCAAAGCCCTAGAGGTGCAAATTCGCTCTAACAGCATGCACGAAGACGCCGAACTTGGGGTGTGCGCGCACTGGCTTTATAAAGGCACCGATATCAACGCTAAAGACCAAGGCTACGAACAGAAAATTGCTTGGTTGCGTCAAGTGCTTGAATGGCACGACGAGCTGGGCGATTTACCCGACCTAAGCCAAGAGTTGCACACAGACGTAAACCCCGACCGCATCTATGTGTTTACTCCCGAAGGGCATGTGGTGGACTTGCCTCCAGTGGCTACCCCCATCGACTTTGCCTACCGGGTACACACCGAAGTGGGTAATAAATGTCGTGGTGCTAAGGTCAATGGCCGCATAGTGCCTCTTACTTATTTGCTTAAAAATGGCGAGCAAGTCGAAATTTTAACCAGCTCTAACGCCACTCCGAGCCGCGATTGGCTGCATCCAGAATCAGGTTATGTACACAGTAGCCGGGCGCGCGCCAAAATTGCCCACTGGTTTAAGCAACAAGACCGCGAAGAAAACGTACACGAAGGCAAACAAATGCTGCTGCGTGAACTAGAGCGCATGGACTTAGCCAATGAACCGCTCAGCCAAGTGGCCGCTGATATGAACGTGCGCTCGGTAGAGGATATGTTTGCCGGTATTGGCGCTGGCGACTTGCGCCTAGGCCAAGTGGTCAACGCTGTGCTGCGTCGCGCCGACACCCATCTAGTGCAGCCAGAGCTGCCATTAGTACGCCGTGAACACCCGCAACGCAAAGAAAAACCCAACGATATTTATATCGAAGGTGTGGGTAATCTGGTCACTCAGTTGGCTCAATGCTGCCAACCCGTGCCGGGCGATGATATTCGTGGCTATGTAACCGTAGGGCGTGGCGTCACTATTCACCGCAGCGACTGTGAAAATTTCTTACACATGGAGTTGCTCGAACCTGCGCGTGTATTGCAAGTAAGTTGGGGCTTAAAACCCAACCAAACCTACCCTGTGGATATGCTGATTGAAGCCTACGACCGCACTGGTTTATTGCGCGACGTGAGCTTGGTACTGGCCAACGAAAAGGTAAACGTGCTGGCCGTTACCACCAACAGTAACCAAGGCGACAACACCGCCAGCATGCAGCTAACGGTAGAAATTGAAAGCCTAGAACGCTTTGGCAAGGTAATGAATAAAATTGCCCAACTGCCTAACGTTATCTCGGCCAAACGTATTCGCGCGGGGGCGCGCCCATGACCTACAGCCTGCAAGACTTGCTCTATCTCATGCAGCGTTTGCGTAATCCGCTAACCGGCTGCCCTTGGGATGTAAAGCAAGACTTTGCTTCGGTCATGCCCTACACCCTAGAAGAAGCCTACGAAGTGGCCTACGCCATTGAAAAGCAAAACTGGCCGCACCTAGAAGAAGAGCTAGGCGACTTGCTCTTTCAGGTGGTGTTTCATGGCTGCATTGGTGAAGAGCGTGGGCTGTTTAAATTCGACTCGATAGTGCACCGCTTGGTTGAAAAGCTGGTTCGCCGCCACCCTCATGTATTCCCAGATGGCACGCTGCAAAGCGAGCGCGACCCCAGTATTAAAGCCGACGTAGCCGAACAGCAAGTGAATTGGGACGCAATAAAACAGCAAGAAAAAGCCCAAGCCGGCACTCAAACCCAAGCCATTCTTGATGATGTGCCTGTTATGCCAGCCATTTCCCGCGCAGTGAAAATGCAAAAGAAAGTCGCCAAAGTTGGCTTTGACTGGCCAAACGTGCAAGGCGTGCTGGATAAAATTAAAGAAGAATTAGCCGAGGTTGAAGCCGAACTAATTTCGGGCGATAAAACTCGCCAGCAAGAAGAAATTGGTGATTTACTCTTTGCCGTAACCAATCTAGCAAGGCACTTAAAAATTGACCCAGAAAGCGCGTTGCGTGGCACTAACACGCGTTTTGAGCAACGCTTTGGCCTAGTAGAGCAGCACATAAATCAGCAGGGTGGTTTTAGCCAAGCCAGCCCCGAAAGCCTAGAAGCCGCTTGGCAACAAGCCAAAAAAACCTTAGCTACTGCCAACGCCAATCCTAATAAAAGCATTTCATAACTATGGCTTCGTTACTGCGTTCTTCCTCACTTGTTAGCCTAATGACCCTAGTCAGCCGTGTGCTTGGACTGGTGCGCGACGTTATTATTGCGCAGTATTTTGGGGTGCGCGCCGACGCTTTTTTTATTGCCTTTAAAATTCCTAACTTCTTTCGCAGGCTCTTTGCCGAAGGCGCTTTCTCGGTGGCCTTTGTGCCTGTTCTGAGTGAATACCGCCGTATGCGGCCACTGCAAGACGTGCAGCTATTGGTATCGCGGGTATCTGGCGTGTTGGGGACGGTGCTGTTTTTAGTGACTTTGCTGGCCTTAGCTGGCGCCGACTACTTACCTTGGCTGTTTGCCCCCGGCTTTCGCCAAGATCCAGAAAAGTTTGCCCTAACCGGCGATTTGCTGCGTATTACCTTCCCTTACTTAATGTTTGTATCGCTTACCGCGTTTTATTCCAGCGTGCTCAACGCCTACGACAGCTTTTTTGCACCGTCTTTTACTCCGGTGTTTTTAAACGCCTGCATGATTTTTACCACCCTAACCATGACTGGTTGGTTTAACGAGCCGCTGTACGCGTTGGCTTGGGGAGTGATGCTGGCTGGGGTAGTGCAGTTGGTGTTCTTGCTGCCCTTTGTAGCGCGCAAACAACTGCTGCTGATGCCCAAAGTAGACACCCAAGACGAAGGCGTGCGCCGCATCGGTAAACTGATGGTGCCGGCCTTATTTGGGGTGTCGGTTAGCCAAATTAACCTGCTGTTGGATACTTTTTTAGCGTCGTTTTTAGAAAGCGGCTCGGTCAGTTGGCTTTACTACTCCGACCGTCTTAACAACCTGCCGCTGGGTATTTTCGCCATCGCCATTGGCGTGGTGATACTGCCAGCCTTATCGCGCAACTACGCCGCTAAAGAACAAGCCAACTTTTCACAAACAATGGACTGGGCGGTGCGAATGATTTTTATCATTGCTCTGCCTGCGGCCTTGGCCTTGATACTTCTAGCAACGCCGGTGATGGCCACTATTTTCTATCGGGGCGAAATTACCCCCTACGACATTGGCAAAATGACCCTAAGCCTGCAAGCCTACGCCTCTGGGCTGCTGGCCTTTATGCTAATTAAAGTGTTAGCCCCCGGCTTTTACGCTCGCCAAGACACCGCCACCCCAGTACGCATTGGCCTACAAGCGATGGGCGTAAATATGCTCTTTAACCTAGTGCTGGTGTTTCAACTGCAACACGTCGGTTTGGCTCTGGCCACCTCGATATCGGCCTTCTTTAACGCCTTTATGCTGTATTGGTATTTACGCAAAGCCGGCGTTTACCAGCACCAACCCGGCTGGCTGGCATTTTTACTTAAAGCCCTGCTGGCCAACGGCGTGTTAGCTGGCATTATTCTTTATCTAATGGGCAACCCAGAGGCTTGGTTAGACTGGAGCGGCTGGCAACGCGCGCAGCAACTTACGCTTATCGTAGTGGCTGGTATTCTGGCTTACTTTGCTGTGCTCTTTGCCACTGGCTTTAGGTTAAAGCACCTAAAAGGACAGATGTGGTAGCTGAAATAAAGGTTTTTAATTCACCATCGCCCCCAAGGTAGGGGGCGAAAGAGTGAATGAAAGGTTTTGCTTAGACGTTAAAACGGAAGTGCATCACGTCGCCGTCTTGGACAATGTATTCTTTGCCTTCTAAACGCCAGCGGCCGGCTTCTTTGGCGCCTTGCTCGCCTTGGTATTTGATAAAGTCGTCGTAGCCAACCACTTCGGCGCGGATAAAGCCTTTTTCAAAGTCGGTGTGAATGGCGGCGGCAGCGCGGGGCGCGGTGTCGCCCACTCTAATGGTCCAAGCGCGCACTTCTTTAACCCCCGCAGTGAAGTAGGTTTGTAGCCCCAAAAGCTGGTAGCCAGCGCGAATTACGCGGTCGAGGCCGGGTTCGGCCATGCCCATTTCTTGTAAAAACTCCATTTTTTCTTCTGGCTCTAGCTCGGCAATTTCAGCTTCAATTTGGTTGCATACGGCCACAACCGACGCGCCTTCGCTTGCGGCAATACTGCGCACTGTGTCTAGGTGTGGGTTGTTGTCGAAACCGTCTTCGGCGACGTTGGCAATATACATGGTGGGTTTGATGGTGAGCAGGTGGAAGGTGCGTGCTAGTTTGCGTTCATCTTCGTTCATTTCCAGCATGCGAGCGGTGTTGCCTGCCTCAAAGTGTGGAATTAAGCGCTCTAGCAAAGCTTTTTGGGCCACGGCTTCTTTGTCGCCGCCTTTAGCCACGCGAGCAATGCGTTGGTATTGTTTTTCGCAGGATTCAAGGTCGGCCAAAATAAGCTCGGTATTGATAATTTCGATATCGGCGGCTGGGTCGACTTTGTTGGCAACGTGAATGACGTTGTCGTCTTCAAAGCAGCGCACCACATGAGCGATGGCGTCGGTTTCACGAATGTTGGCTAAAAACTGGTTGCCCAAGCCTTCACCTTTAGAAGCACCTGCCACTAAGCCGGCAATATCCACAAATTCCATGCTGGTGGGAATAACTCGTTCAGGCTTAACAATGGCGGCCAGTTCATCTAAACGGCTGTCGGGCATAGGAACAATGCCAGAGTTAGGTTCGATGGTGCAAAAAGGAAAGTTTTCAGCGGCAATGCCAGACTGTGTTAATGCGTTGAATAAAGTCGATTTCCCCACGTTTGGCAAACCCACGATGCCACATTTAAAGCCCATAGTAATTCCTGCTTAAGTTAAACCATTAAAAATGCCGCAGAGTTTACCATAAGCGCAGAAATTACTCGTTAATAAGTCTTATTTTTAGAGAGGCTGTGTTTAAGCAGCGAAAAAACTGCGTAATATATGCGGCAAATAATAAAAATAGGAAGGTTTATGCCTCTCAAACACTCCGTTCTAATGACGTTCACGACAATGGCCTTGAGTGCCACTTTGCTAACTGCCTGTGGTGGCGATTGGTATTAACGCCACTTTTATACTATTTGATGAAAGCCAAAATAGCTTAACCATAAGCGCCAACTGTGGCGAAACCGACTATCAGTAGTGGCCTAACCTTTGAACGAATGCAGTCGGTTCATGGCTTTTTCGCCATCGCCGGTTACATAGGTGGGCAGTACGGCCAGTGCTTCGCCAATGACGGCGTCAATCAGTTTTAGGTCGTTAGGGCTTGGTTTACCCAGTACGTGAGCGGTTACTTGCGACTTATCACCTGGGTGGCCAATGCCAATGCGTAAGCGGTGAAAGCCTTGGTTGTTACCCAGCTTGCTAATAATATCGCGTAAGCCGTTTTGCCCACCGTGGCCACCGCCAGTTTTAAACTTGGCTGTGCCTGGGGGAAGGTCTAGCTCGTCGTGTACTACTAAGATTTCATTGGGCAGTATTTTGTAAAAGCCAGCCAATGCCGCAACGGCTTGGCCACTTAGATTCATAAAAGTAGTGGGTAATAACAGCCAGCATTCTTGGCCTTTAATAAAGCCTCGGCCCGCAAGGCCAAAGAATTTCTTTTCTGGGGTCAGGCGAATGTTTTCAGCTTGAGCCAGTTGGCTTACCACCCATGCACCAGCGTTGTGGCGAGTGGCTTGGTATTCTGGGCCGGGGTTGCCCAAACCAACAATCAGTTTGATGTTGTCGCTCATAGAGAAACTCCAAGATAGACAATAAAAATAAAAAAAGCGGGGCAAGCCCCGCTTCCTTACAGCCTATGGCTTATTCAGCCGCAGGTGCTTCTTCGTCACCGCCTTTAACGGCGATTACAGAAATTACTGCGTCGTTGTTCTCAGCGGTAACACCGTGAGCAAAGTCAACCAATTCTACGTCTTTTGGTAGTTTTAGGTCGGCTAGGTAGAGAGATTTGCCAACTTCTAAGTTTGCAACGTCTACTTGAATGTTTTCAGGTAGAGAAGCTGCGGTGCAGAATACGTCTACGCTTTGTAGGTGACGTGTTAATTTACCGCCGCCTACTTTAACGCCTACGCAAGTTTCTTCGTTAGCAAAGTGCAGAGGTACGTGCGCTTTAATCTTAGAAGTTTTGCTAACACGCAGGAAGTCGGCGTGCCAAATTAAGGCTTTGGCTGGGTGACGTTGTAAGTCTTGCAGTACAACTTGTTCGTCTTTGCCATCAACTTTTAAAGTGATGATGCTGTTGTAGAAGGCTTCGCTTTCTAAGGCTTTGTTCAGCTCGTTGGCTTTTAAAGTGATAGAAACTGGCTTGCGATCGTTGGCTCCGGCTTTACCACCGTAAACGATTGCAGGCACGCCATTGTTACGACGTAGGCGGCGGCTCGCACCTTTCCCTTCGTCAGTACGTACTTCAGCATTTAGAATAAAATCAGACATGGTCTTTCCTCTAGGGTTATAAAAATAAGTAATGCCTGCGACCGGCACTACTCATCGAAAAAATTTTAACGAAACATCGCGCTAATAGATTCTTCGTTGTTTACGCGACGCACCGCTTCAGCCAGCATGCCAGCAATAGTCAGTTGGCGTACTTTAGGGCAGGCTTTGCCTGCTTCGCTTAATGGGATGGTATCGGTCACTACGACTTCATCAATTTCAGCATTGGTAATGCGTTCGATAGCGGGGCCGGATAATACCGGGTGGGTGCAGTAAGCGACAACCTTTTTTGCACCAAATTTTTTCAAGGCCGCCGCGGCTTGGCAAAGCGTGCCGGCGGTATCTACCATGTCGTCCACCAAAATACAGGTGCGGCCACTTACATCACCAATGATGTTCATAACTTCAGACACGTTTGGTTTAGGACGACGTTTGTCGATAATGGCTAGGTCAATGTTTAACGCTTTAGCAAAGGCACGAGCGCGAACCACACCGCCAATATCAGGAGATACAATAATGGGGTTTTCAAAGTGTTGACGTTCAAGGTCGTCAACTAAAATAGGGGAGCCGTAAACGTTGTCTACGGGTACGCTGAAAAAGCCTTGAATTTGGTCGGCGTGCAAATCAACGGTTAAAACACGGTTGATGCCTGCACCAGTCATCATATCGGCAATGGCGCGAGCGCTAATAGGCACACGAGCTGAACGAGGACGACGGTCTTGGCGGGCATAACCAAAGTAGGGAACAACGGCGGTAATACGACTTGCTGAAGCACGACGTAAGCCATCGGCCAGCAATAAAATTTCCATTAGGTTGTCGTTAGTTGGTGCGCAGGTGGGTTGAAGAATAAAGACGTCTTTACCACGCACGTTTTCATGAATTTCGATGGTAATTTCACCATCACTGAACTTACCGACAACGGCTTCACCAAGAGGAATATCCAACCGTTCTGCAATACGTTTCGCTAATTCTGGGTTTGCATTGCCAGAAAATACGACCAACTTAGACATAAGCTGTCCCCTTGGTATGAGCAAATTTTAAAGAGTTTGGAGAAAGAATTGGCAGGGGCGGAAGGACTCGAACCTACGAATGACGGGATCAAAACCCGTTGCCTTACCACTTGGCGACGCCCCTGCATTTAAAACGGTCTGAATAATACCTCATGTGTAGGAGATTTATTAACTCCTTTTGCCACAAAGGACACATATTCAGCCGGTAACTGGTCAGAAACACGATTGGCTTCTGCTTCAGAACCGAAGCTTGAAAATATGCAAGCTCCAGTGCCCGTCATCTTAGCAAGACTAAATTTGTTTAGCAAATTCAATGCTTTACCAATTTCAGGATAAAGCATTGTGACAACTTGCTGGCAGTCGTTTCTGCCCTCTTGCCTCAACGCGGTGCGCATATTAATGGCGGGCGTATTGCGCGTCAACCCCTCGTGCGAAAATATTTTTCCAGTATTCACATGCACTGGCGGGCAGACCACCAAATACCAAGGTTCGGGCAGCTCTGGCACTGGGGTAAGCCGCTCTCCAACGCCTTCGGCAAAGGCAGCTTGACCGTGCACAAACACAGGCACATCGGCACCTAGAGTTAGCCCTAGGGCGGCTAATTCGTCTAAATTTAAGCCAAGCTGCCACAGGGCATTTAGTCCCAGTAGGGCGGTGGCGCAGTCGGAGCTGCCGCCGCCCAAGCCGCCGCCCATGGGTAAGATTTTGTCAAGGTGAATGCTGGCGCCCAAAGAGCAGCCAGTTTTTTCTTTTAAAAGCTGCGCCGCTTTAAAAATTAAATTGTCTTGGCTGGCAACCCCGGCAATGTCTGGGGTAAGCACAACATGGCCGTCTTCACGCAAACTAAAACTTAGGCTGTCGCCATAATCTAAAAACTGAAAAATAGTTTGCAGGTTGTGGTAGCCGTCTGAGCGCTGCCCGGTGATGTGTAAAAATAAATTAAGTTTGGCAGGGGCGGGAAGTGAAAAGCTAGTCATGAGTGATCCATTCTTGAATGGCTAAAGTAAAACGATAATTTTGGCCGCTAATTTTAATTAAATGTGGCAACCAATAGCCATCCACTTGTTGATAACGAGAGTAACGAATATCCCAATCGTACTGTTTTAAGTAGGTAAACTGGTGCTGGTCGTTAACGGTTTGCGCCTGAATTGTGCTGTCGGCAGGTAAGCCTTTAACCCAGAACGTAAGGGCTTTAAGCGGAATGGCCCAGCCCAGGTATTCTTGCATGAGCGCTTCGGCAGAAAAAGCCAAGCGCGGCTGTTCCCAGCCGGCCAGAAGCAGGCTGGCACTTTGTTCGTCACCGCTTAAACGCGAGGCTTTGGCACCAAAGGGGCCAGAGATAAATAAATCGAAATGCTGTTGCTCTTGCTTCCAAGTTAAATAACCCGTGGCGTTGTCGTTAGGCGTGGCTACCGCCAGTTTTCCCTTGATTTGCCAATTTTGCAGTTGTTGGGCTGACTGAGGTTCTGGGTTAGCTTTGTGGCTAACGCTGCTGCAGCCAGATAAAAACAAACTTAAAAGTAAGCATAAAAAAATAGGGCGCTTAAGGTGTAGTGGCATGGAGTTGTTCTGCATCGACATTCAGGCGTTGTAGGGTTTTGCTAATAATTTCGCTATTTGGATTGTTCTCGGTGCCCTTTTTCCAAACCTGCATGGCTTGCTGTTTCTCGCCCGTAATCCACAGCAGCTCACCATAATGAGCCGCAATTTCATGATCGTTAACCAGTTGAAAGGCTTCTTCTAAAAGTGGTTTGGCACGTTGCATATCGCCCATGCGGAAGTAAGCCCAGCCCAAGCTGTCGATAATAGCGGGGTTATTGGGGGCTAATTCATAGGCTCGTTGAATAAGCGGCAACGCTTCGTTCCAACGGTCGGTTTGATCGACCAAAGTATATCCCAAGGCATTTAACGCTTCGGCGTTGTTGGGTTGCAGTTTTAGTACCTGCCGCAGGTCTTGTTCTAACAGTGCTAAATTGCCAATGCGTTCTGCCAGCATGGCACGGCTGTAAAGCAGCCCAGCATGGTTTGGGGTGCCAAGCAGTGCGGCATCTAAAAGGCGGATGGCCTCTTGAGTTTGCCCTTTATCGCTTAAAATTTCGGTTTCAATGCGCAGTAGTTCAATTTTGTATTTGGGATACAGTCTGCGCTGCTGCGCCATGTAGTCTTGCATGACGGCTAAATCGTCTTCGGCTAACAGGGTGGCCGTGCGCACTTGTGCGGGTAAAAACTCACGGCTTAGCCCTACTTGAGTGTAGTGTTCCAACGCTTCGACGTTATCGCCGCGTTCTTCGCCTAAACGCCCTAAATAGAAGTGTGCTTCGTTGTCGTACTGGCCCAAATCAAGAAGCTGATGAAATGAGTTTTCGGCTTCATCTTTGTAGCCTAAATCGTCGTAAAGCAAGGCTAACGACAGCAGTATGGCGGCGTCATCGGGGAAGCTTTGCTGCAATTCTTGAAAGGCAATTAAGGCTTTGTTGGCGTGGTTTAAGTCCAGCAGTACGCGCGCCCTAAGCACGGCAATGCCTTTGTGTTCTGGATTTTTTTTATGCAGTTTGTTGAGCCAAGCCAAAGCTTCTTTGGGTTTGTCTTGCAGCAGTAAAACGCGTGCTTTTTGCATATTGGCCAACTGCAGTTTGGGAGCTAAACGAATGGCTTTTTCCACATCGCTAAGAGCCACAGCGTAGTTTCCTAAATGTTGCTGCATGATGCCGGTTGCCAACCACAGCGAAGCATTTTGAGGCTGCTGCTGGCGAATTTGCTGTAATTGCTGATTTAGCCCTTGCTGTATGCCTTGAGGGGCACCCGTGGCTGCGCTGGCTAGAAATTCATACTGGCTAATCCCGCTTACGATTTGAATTTGCTCGATGCTGGTGATGGCTTCTTGATAGCGGCCTAATTCCATTAGCGTGGCGGCTTGAAGCTGCAGGGCATCAACATTGTTTGGTTCAAGTTTCAACCAAATAGAAAGCCCAAGGAGGATATGCGTGGGGCTGCCTAAAAATTGCGCAATTCGAGTGGCACGCTCAGCAATTTGTGGTTGTTGAGTTTTTGCCGCTTGTTCTAGGTAAATATCCAACGCCAGCTTGTAATGCTGGCGCTGGCCTGCCATTTCGGCGGCCAATAGCTGAAATAAGGTATCGGATGCGATGGGCTGAGGCTTAACGGCTGCAGGTTGCGGGGCGATGGCTAGGTCGCCTTGGTTTGGCTGTGGCATCTGAGTGCTGCAAGCACCGAGCATCAGCACTAGCATGACCAGCATAAGACGCTTAGAAGCTGAAGAAAATTGCGAAGAAAGCCCGATCATATCTGCTCAAAACCTTAAAAAGTTCTGCTATTTAGTGTCATAGACCGCAACATGTCAAAGAATTCAGCAGCAAAAACTAGCTTAGATGAGTATAATCGCCATCTTTCTATCCCTTGGTTTGGCGTTTTTACTTTGTATGGCAATTTGGACACTCGGAATTAATCATAAAACGGCGACCGTTGCCGTTCGTGAGCGCGTTTCCTTTGATCCTGCCAGCATGACGCAGGTGCTTAGTGAAGTTCGTACTCTAAAGCCCATTAGCGAAGTGGTGATTTTATCCACCTGCAATCGCACCGAGATTTATGGTTCGGCAGAACAAGACCTTTCTCCGCAAGTATTAGTGCAATGGCTAAGCCAGTTTCACGGTATTGATGCTAAGGAAATAGAGCAAGCACTGTACTTTTACCAGTCTGAACAAGCCGTTCAGCACGCCATGCGCGTGGCCAGCGGTTTAGATTCCTTAGTTTTGGGTGAGCCACAAATTTTGGGGCAAATGAAATCGGCCTATTCCGTAGCCCAGGATGCTGGCACCGTTGGCAGTGAAATGGGGCGGTTATTTCGCCAAACCTTTAGCGTGGCCAAGCGCGTGCGCACCGAAACTGCCATTGGCGAAAACCCAGTATCGGTTGCCTTTGCTGCCGTGCGCATGGCGCAGCGTATTTTCTCTGAAATAGGCGAAAGTACGGCTTTGTTGGTTGGCGCTGGCGAAACCATCGAGCTAGTGGCTCGTCATTTAAAGCAAGCCGGTGTGCACAACATCATCGTGGCAAACCGCACCTTAGTGCGAGCACAACAACTGGCCTTAGAAGTTGATGCTGAAGCTATTTTGTTGGAGCAAATTCCCGATTATCTGCCTAAAGCCGATATCGTTATTTCTTCCACCGCCAGCCCGCTGCCAATCTTAGGCAAAGGCATGGTTGAGCGAGCTTTAAAACTGCGCCGTCACAAGCCCATGTTCATGGTGGACATTGCAGTGCCACGCGACATTGAACCGCAAGTTGGTGATTTGTCGGATGTGTATCTGTATACCGTGGATGACTTGCGCAACATCATTGAAGAAAACGTGCGCTCGCGCGAAGAAGCCGCCAAGCAAGCTGAAAGCTTAATAGATGCAGGCGTCATTAACTTTATGCGCGACATCAAAACGCTGGACGCCGTTAAAACCTTAACCGACCTGCGCAGCAGTATTGACGAGCTGCGTGAAGAGCAGCTTAACAAGGCACTCAAGCAGCTTGAGCACGGCATAAGCCCAGAAGAAGTGCTACGCCACTTTGCTCACAGCTTTACCAACAAAGTGCTACATCCACCCACCACCGCACTGCGCAAAGCCAGTGCCGATGGCCGTTTAGAAGTGCTGGACTGGACGCGCGAGCTGTTTAATTTAACCAAATTTGAATCACCGAAATAAATTATGAAACCATCTATTCAACAAAAATTGGAACACCTGCGCGACCGTTATGAAGAGGTGGGGCATTTACTTTCAGAACCCGATGCGGCCAACGATCAAGACCGTTTCCGCAACCTCTCAAAAGAATACGCCGAGCTGGAAGAAGTGGCTAAGGCATACAATGCCTATGAGCAGGCCGCAGGCGACCTAACCGAAGCCGAATTACTAGCCAAAGACAGCGACCCAGACATGCGTGCCATGGGCCAAGAAGAAGTAGAAAACATCAAACAGCAGATGCAAGAGCTGGAAGGCGAGCTGGAAATTTTATTACTTCCCAAAGACCCAGACGACGGCAGTAACGTAATTTTAGAAGTGCGTGCAGGCACAGGTGGCGACGAAGCCGCTATCTTTGCTGGCGATTTGTTCCGCATGTACAGCCGCTTTGCCGAAATTCAGGGTTGGCGCGTGGAAATACTTAGTTGCAGCGAAGGCGAACACGGCGGCTTTAAAGAAGTGATTAGCCGCATTTCAGGTAATGACGTGTATTCACGCTTAAAATTCGAGTCGGGTGCGCACCGTGTGCAGCGCGTGCCAGAAACCGAAAGCCAAGGCCGTATTCACACCTCCGCCTGCACTGTGGCCGTGATGGCTGAGTTTGAAGGCGACGCCGAAGTTGAGTTAAACAAAAACGATTTACGCATCGACACCTTCCGCGCATCCGGAGCAGGTGGCCAGCACGTTAACAAAACCGACTCGGCCATTCGTATTACTCACTTGCCCACTGGGTTGGTGGTTGAATGCCAAGACGAACGCTCGCAACACAAAAACCGCGCCAAAGCTTTAGCGGTTTTGGCCACTCGTCTGCGTGATGCCCAACGCCAAGCCGCCGCCGCCGAACAAGCCGCCACTCGTAAAAGCCTAGTAGGTAGCGGAGACCGCTCTGAACGCATTCGCACTTACAACTACCCGCAAGGGCGCGTAACCGACCACCGCATCAACCTTACTCTGTATAAGCTAGATGAATTTATGAACGGTGAGATTAACACCATAATTGAGCCGCTTATTCGTGAGCATCAGGCCAACTTGCTGGCAGAAATGGCAGGCTTGAGTTAATCCATAGATTCAAACTTGACTAAAATACTCGGAAATAAGCATAATACCTCCACTTTTTATGTGGAGGTATTTTAATGCGTTTAACAACTAAAGGCCGCTATGCTGTGACAGCTATGCTGGATTTAGCTATTCATGCCCAACAAGGCCCGGTTAGCCTAAACGATATTTCCACCCGCCAAGGCATTTCGCTTTCTTACCTTGAACAACTTTTTGCCAAATTGCGCCGTGGCGATTTAGTCAGCAGCGTGCGCGGCCCAGGTGGTGGTTATCAGCTAAGCCGTCAAATCGATGAAATTAATGTGGCCGAAATTGTGGATGCGGTAAACGAGTCCATCGACGCCACGCGCTGCGGCCACAAAGCCAACTGCCAAGGCGGTGAAGAGTGCTTAACGCACCATCTATGGTGCGATTTAAGCGAACAAATTCACGACTTCTTGCATTCCATCACCCTGGCTTCCTTAATTACGCGCGAAGAAATACAACGCACCGCTTTACGCCAAGTGCGTCAACAGCAAGAACGCATTGGATTACTAAACGCTTAACATGACTCCTCTTTATTTTGATTACGCTGCCACCACTGCGGTTGATTCTAGAGTGGCTGCCGCAATGGCCTCGTGCCTCACTTTGGAAGGCACCTTTGGCAACCCAGCCTCACGCTCACACAAGTTTGGCTGGCAAGCTGAACAACAAGTTGAAACCGCTCGCAGGCAGTTAGCCGATTGCATTCACTGTGACCCACGCGAAATTGTGTTTACCTCTGGCGCCACCGAAAGTAATAATTTGGCCATTAAGGGTGTAATTGAAGAACTGCGCAAAACCAGCAACCAAACCATGCACCTTATTACCTCGCGCATAGAACACAAAGCGGTGTTAGACGTGTGTGCTTGGCTCGAAAAAACGGGCGTAGAGGTGACTTATTTAACCCCAGATGCCGATGGCATCATCAGCCCAGAGCAAGTGGCCGCAGCGCTTAAACCAGAAACGGTTTTGGTCAGCCTGATGGCGGTTAACAACGAAATAGGTACCATCACCAACATCAAGGCCATTAGCCAAATAGTCAAAAAGCAAGGCGCGCTGCTGCATGTTGATGGCGCACAGGCATTAGGCAAAGTAAAAGTAGATGTGCGCGACTGGAATGTCGATTTGCTTTCTATCTCGGCGCATAAGTTTTATGGCCCTAAAGGTATTGGTGCCTTATTTGTTCGTCGTGAACCACAAGTGAAAATAGCCGCACAAATGCATGGCGGTGGCCACGAACGCGGTATGCGCTCTGGCACACTCGCCACTCACCAAATTGTTGGTATGGGGCTTGCCGCCGAACTTATACAGCAAAACTTAGAAACCGAATTGGCGCATTACCAAGCGCTGAATCAACGCCTATGGCAAGGGCTGGAACAACTCGGTGGAGTGTATTTAAACGGCCACCCAACTCAGCGCACCGGTAATCATTTAAATGTGAGCATTGATGGCCTAGACGGTGAAATTCTGCTGGCCTCTTTGGCTAAAGTAGCGGTTTCTTCTGGGTCGGCCTGTAACAGTGCCACCGTTGCGCCTTCTTATGTACTTAAAGCCTTGGGGCGCAGCGATGAACTAGCTCATGCCGGCCTGCGCTTTAGCCTTGGTCGCTTTACCACGACAGAACAAGTGGATGCCGCCATTGCAGAGGTTGCGCGTGTGGTGAAATTGTTGCGCGCTTAACGGTTGGTTAAGCGCCCAAAGCCAATCATTGCCACACCAAAAATAAACATCACCACGCTGTACACAGCGGCCGCTATCGACATTTCTTTTGAACCAAGCAGCGATAAGGCCACCATCAAGCCCAACGCACCATTTTTAATGCCCAGCTCGACTGCCACGGTAAACGCCTGCGATTTATTCAATCCGGCCAAGCGCCCCACCACTAAGCCAAGTAAAATACCGGTTGTATTGAGCAGCACGACGGCCAGCCCTGCATCTCTGACCATGCCAGCAATCCCATCACCGGCGTTCACTATTAAGGCCGCAATCACCCCAGCCAGCACCACAAAGCCAAACACATTCATGCCTTTTTCCGATCTCATGGCAAAACGAGGTGCTTTTTTGCGAATAAACATGCCGAAGGCGACAGGCACCAACACGATAGCAAAAAGAGTGGCCATCGTTTCTAAAATGGGTAATTGGATGTTGATGCTTTTTTGTAAGAGGTCGGCCATAGCCCAGTTAACAAAGAAGGGCAGGGTCACAATCGCAATCAAACTTGCAATCACCGTCAGCAAAATAGAAAGTGCTACATCTCCCTTACCTAAAAAAGCAAATAAATTAGACGTAGTGCCGCCAGGGCAAGCGGCAATAAGCACTAAGCCAATGGTCATGTTGGCATCCAATCCCAATCCCTTGGCGATAAAAAAGGCCAAAATAGGTAACACGGCAAGCTGAGCCGTAACGCCAAAAGTGATTGGCCAAGGTGCCAAAGCGGCCTGTCTAAAATCACGCAGAGTCAGGGTTAACCCCATTCCGACCATAATTAAAAACAAAGAAACAGGTAAACCAATTGAGATAAGAGGACTGTGCTCCATAAAGATCCTTTATTATTCTTTTGTTACTAAAGTACCGAAAACAGGAGGCATCATAACCTGTGCTATTTCATTTTCAGCTTTGTTTGTAAAAAATGGCTCAAAATGTCACTTTGCTGAGTGTGGTGGCACGTCTTTATCTTGCTGGCACGGCCTTTGCTGGCTAAAGTATTGGCTATTCAAAGAATAGAGGGATGCTCGTGTTTACAGACAAAGTCATACTAATTACCGGCGGTACTGGCTCATTTGGCAACAAGTTTTTGCCTATGACACTAGCTAAATACAACCCTAAAAAAGTGATTATCTTTTCCCGTGACGAAATGAAGCAGTGGGAAATGGCTAAAAAGTTTAAAAACGATAAGCGAGTGCGTTTTTTCATCGGCGACGTTCGTGATAAAGATAGGCTCTATCGTGCGCTAGATGGTGTGGATTATGTAGTTCATGCCGCTGCCACTAAAATCGTCCCCACCGCTGAATACAACCCCTTTGAATGCATTAAAACCAATATCAATGGCGCTATGAATGTGGTCGATGCTTGCATCGACCATAAAGTAAAAGGTTGCGTGGCACTCTCCACCGACAAAGCCAGCGCTCCTGCTAACTTATACGGTGCGACTAAACTATGCTCTGACAAGCTGTTTGTAGCTGGCAACGCCTATTCTGGCGAGCATGGTACCTGCTTTTCAGTGGTGCGCTATGGCAATGTAATGGGCTCGCGCGGTTCGGTTATTCCCTTCTTTGAATCGCAAAAAAGCACCGGCGTTTTGCCTATAACCGATGAACGTATGACGCGCTTTATGATTAGCCTAGAACAAGCCGTTGAGCTGGTTTGGCACGCCTTTGAAGACATGGTAGGCGGCGAAAT
>JBASZG010000247.1:0-2526 GCA_049277875.1 Venatoribacter sp. | reverse complement strand
AAGGGTTCTTTGTCTTCTTGGTTGTCTTTGTTGTAGGCCAAAGGCTGAGATTTCATTAAGGTTAATAAGCCCATCAAATGGCCGTACACGCGCCCAGTTTTACCACGCACCAGCTCTGGCACGTCGGGGTTTTTTTTCTGCGGCATGATAGACGAGCCAGTGCAAAAGCGGTCGGGCAAATCAATAAACTTAAATTGAGCACTGGCCCACAGCACTAATTCTTCTGAAAAGCGCGACAAGTGCATCATGATAAGCGAGGCCGCACTGGTAAACTCGATAGCAAAGTCACGATCGGAAACCGAATCCAAGCTGTTATCGGTAGGCTGATCAAAGCCCAAAAGCTCGGCGGTGTAGGCACGGTCAATGGGGTAAGTCGTGCCAGCCAAAGCCGCTGCCCCCAAAGGCAGTTGGTTCATGCGTGCGCGGCAATCCAACAAGCGAGAATAATCGCGCTCTAACATGGCGTTCCAAGCTAATAAGTGGTGCCCAAAGGTCACAGGTTGAGCGGTTTGCAAGTGGGTAAAGCCCGGCATGATGGTGTCGGCTTCTTGTTCAGCCAAACCAATAACGCCTTGTTGTAAGCGTGTTAATTCGCTGGCAATAACGTCTATTTGGTCACGCATATAAAGGCGAATATCGGTTGCCACTTGGTCGTTGCGCGAGCGGCCTGTGTGCAGTTTTTTACCTGTAATGCCAATTTTATCGGTTAGGCGCGCTTCAATGTTCATGTGCACATCTTCCAGAGCTTCGCTCCAGTTAAACTCACCGCGCTCTATCTCAATACGAATTTCTTCTAGGCCACGCAAAATATCATCGCGCTCATCGTTGGTTAAGACACCGACCTTGGCCAACATTTTTGCATGCGCAATTGAGCCCTGAATGTCTTGCGCATACATACGCTTATCAAAATTAACCGACGCAGTAAAACGTGCCACAAAAGCATCTGTGGCCTCGGAAAAACGACCGCCCCAAGCGGAGTTGGTTGAATCAGACATGAAGGTACCCAATAGAAATAAAAGTGGCCGAGATTATAGCGTTTTGACAAGAGATTGATAACTGCCTCTTAGCAAAGCCACACTGACCATTGCAAAACAGCGATGCAAGCAAGCGTATTAGAAGCTTACGTTTGAATAACACCCGCATCGTAATCGCATCCAGCTCCGTAATGGCCGATTACCAATCGGCCAATGGGTGGATTGATAATCCACCCGTACGAAGTCGAGGATTACAGCCGTTTTTTGAGTTTATCGAAAAACCGTAGGGTACGAGCGTTGCTCGTGCCCTACAAAGTTAAGAATTGTATTAACAAGGCACTAAAGCGCCTTGCTCCATTTTACTGAAACGGTACTTGTTGCAGGAGTACCTGTCGTGCCTGGTGCACCTGGTGTGCCTGCAACGCCACTGCCACCACCGTTATAGTTAGAAAGGCCTGCTGGCGGTACAACAATATTGGTCTCGTTGCGGAAATTGGTTGTGCCACCTTGCGTGATTACAGCACCTTCAATGGTCTGACGATCTTCGCCCCCACAGGTGAGTTGTGAGCTAGCTGAAATACCACGCCTTGCTAACACGTCACCATAAATATGACTACACACCATAAATCTAATATCTTTTTCAGCCATCAGTGCTACAAAGCCCAGATCTAATTTTGGCACTTGTTTGCCATCAATTTCGACCTCGGTAAACTCATCATCGGCGTCTTTATTCATGCTATAGGAGAACTCTGATGCGTTTTTACAAAGGTTAGTAGGGCGTAAGTATCTATCAGAAGCTGTACTTGGATCGGTATCTGCAACGTTGACAGTAGTGCCATCTGCATTTTTAAGCACTCGATCACAGATATCCCCCACGTTACCTTCTCTGACGATGTTGTATGGCGAATAAATCCTCGGTGAGTAAAGCGCCACTTCAATTTTACCTTCAGATAAGAATGAGTTGGCATAGGCACTGCCTTCGTCACCATTTAAGAAGCTCGAACCACGGCCACGAATGGTTAAATCGTCGTCGAAATACATAATGCCCGGCGCGAGGTTTGCATTACTGGGTGAAGACTTATTGGCTATGGAGCTAACAATAAAGCGATCACCGCTATCGTATTCTATTGGTTTATAAGTACCGCCAAACGCTATAGACGACAACCAGCTTAAAATAGCATTACCTATTGAACCTGCAGGCCGAGAAGGATTAGGTTCGACACTTAGACGAGGCAAATATCCAATAATTGTGCTTGAGCATTTATTGTTAGCATCTACTGACGCACAGATTGCGCCACCATAAATGGTGCTATCCAATGTATAGTTGCCGACATAAAACGGTTCACCATTACCATTTAAAAGACTACCATCCACCAACTGTTTATTATCACTTTCGCGATAGAGATACGTTTTACCAAGATTAGTGAGTTTGTTTAGGTAAACACGTGCGACACCATGCGTTTTGGTGAAGATATAGTTGGCTTCACTTTTATAGGGTTTAACGCTGACGTAATTTTTTAAATCACCCTCATTAGTTTGAGCTTTTATATAG
>JBASZG010000246.1:0-1912 GCA_049277875.1 Venatoribacter sp. | reverse complement strand
TCTTTAATGCTTAAATCGGTCATGGAGTTACCTTCATTTTTAAAAAGTTGGCGAGTAGGTCATGGCCATGCTCGGTAAGAATGGATTCAGGGTGAAACTGCACCCCTTCGATGGGCAGAGTTTTATGACGCACCCCCATAATTTCTTCTAGGCTGCCGTCGGGGTTTTCTGTCCAGGCGGTGACTTCTAAACACTCTGGCAAGGTATTTTTATCAATCACTAACGAGTGGTAACGGGTGGCATTGTAAGGGTTGCTAAGACTCGCAAAGACGCCCTTGTTGGCGTGATGAATCGCCGAAATTTTACCGTGCATTACCTGCCCAGCGCGTACGATATCGCCGCCAAAGGCTTGACCAATACTTTGATGCCCAAGGCACACGCCCAAAATAGGCAGCTTGCCAGCAAAGTGCTGAATGGCGGCAACCGAAATGCCTGCCTCGTTGGGGGTGCAGGGGCCGGGCGAAATAACCAAATGATCTGGGTTTAACGCAGCAATTTCATCTAGGGTAATTTCGTCGTTGCGAAATACTTTGACCGTTTCGCCCAACTCAGAAAAATACTGCACAAGGTTGTAAGTGAAAGAGTCGTAGTTGTCGATCATTAATAGCATGGTGATCTCGTTGTGCGCCTAAAGCGAAATATAAAAGAGGGCAGAGTATACAACTCATGCGCCTTGGCCTCCACCAGCGGGGCTGAAAAGCAAAAACCCGCCATTAATTGCTTAAAGGCGGGTTGCTCTGGCGGCGACCAAATTATTGCAATACTTGCTCTGGCACCACAGGCAATACGACATGCGATGGGAAATCTGCTTCGTTATACAGCTTGGTGTGCAACGTCCAGTCGTACATTTCGAGTAGGGTAGGCAATGGCGGCAAACCTTGACCTAGGTTGCCAGAGCCAACCGATACTCGCAGTTTGTGGCCGGGGGCAATCCAAGCACTGGTGGGGAAGATTTCTACTGGCACTAAGGTGGGCGCGCCTTTTTCTAAAGGCTGTTTCGCTTCTTTAGTGTAAGGGTGCCAAGGCTGAATCATCACACCGTCTAAATAGCGTGAACGGCTTTCATCCACTGCACGCAATGACGCAGTATGAATACCATTGGTTAAGGCCATGGCTTTACCGTTAGGGTGAACATCACTCACACGTACCGACACTTGCGCGTCTTTGGCGTTACTGGAAATCCATACGTTGGCAATAATGGGGCCGTTGATATACATACCTTCTTCCAGTACAGGGGTTTCGTACACTAGGCTGGACAGATCAGCAAGGTTGTTCTCGGTGTAGCAGGGCAGCGGAATCATACCCAAGGCACCAAAGGTCCATTGTGAAGCGCTCATAGAACACAGGCCACCAAGTGGGGTGTTCAGGTATTGTTTGTTGGCCGCACCTTTGCTGGGAGCCGTTTCTTTTAGCTCGCCACGGTTGTGCATATACAGGGTAACGGCTTTGGCTTCGGGCAGTGGCCAGTCGGTGCTGGTGATGTATTTATCGGCACCTTTAACATACTGAGTTACGTTTGGCAGCTTATCGGCGGCAACGTCTTCGCCTTTGACGTATTGATCAAACCATTGCAATGCAATTTGGTTTAAGCGTGGAATGCCTTCTTTGCTTGGCAAACCCTTACCTACAGCGGCTTCTAAATGGTTCCAAGGGCCCATAAGCAGCTTGGTTGTGGTGTTTAATTTCATGGTTTCGTAGGCAAGAGGCTCACTGCGTTGAAACAGGTCATGCAAGCCGCCGACGATAAAGGTTGGCACACGAATTTTATGGATATGCTCTAACGGAGAACGTATAGCCCAAAACGCTTCGGTGCTGGTACCGTCGAAGGTGGTGTCTTCATCACCGCCTAAGGCACCCATAAGCATAGGTACTTGAAACTTAGAGGCTACGTTATCAAAGTGCTGGAAGGCAC
>JBASZG010000245.1:0-1516 GCA_049277875.1 Venatoribacter sp. | reverse complement strand
ACTGCCAGACTCTACGAAAAGCGACTTTTTCCTGTGCGACACTCGCACAGCCAATTACGTTGGCTTATGCCTGTCAAAAAACATCACAGAGTCAATCAGAGTTACGCCCTGCAATACTGCCCACTATGCCTAAAGGAAGACACTACCCCGTATTTTCGCTTGTCTTGGCGACTGGCGCTTTACACTTTTTGTCCAAAGCACAAAGTGTTGATGCTGGATCGCTGCCAATGTTGTCAGAAGCCGATCATGTTTTATCGAGTAGAACAGGGCAAACCAAAGATATTTGAAGTCACCTCTCTGGACTATTGCTGGAACTGCTCTCATCCGCTTAGCTCAGCTACGGTGGAGTTCGCAAGGCTAATTCCAAGTCTAGTGGATATGAAATGGACAAGCCTACTACGCTCCATTGATAGACAATTTTATCCTGCAGGTGGCTTAAACTTCCAAAACGTCACTTTACTGCACCAGCTCTGCCGCTTACTAAGCTCAAAGAAATACCGCCCTAAATTAGCAAAATACATAAGTGATAAAACTGGCTATCCACCTCTCGAACTAGAGCCAGCCTCGCTGATTTTTGAACAGCGTAGTATTCAAGAGAGGCACGCCATATTGCAAATGGCATGGTGGCTAATGACTAATCGAAAGCGAATTAAAACGGCCATTAAGGAAAAGGCACTGCGGATAAACTGGCTGTATCGGGATTTGGATTTGACAGCAAAAACCTATGTACTAGATCATTTCTGACTCGTTTGCCCCCAAATTTGATGACTCTTGCCAACATCTTTCACTAACGCACTAAAACTAAAGCTCTTTCTATTGCACTTCAAAAACCACGCACAAGATATGGCCACAAGACTAAAAAAATGCCATAATAGGTCAAATAAATATGACTTTACTGTAGGTTTCTTTTTATGCCAACGGCAGTATCCCTCTTTTCTGGCTGTGGTGGATCCGATGCTGGGGCAATCGCGGCGGGCTTTGATGTTCTAATGGCCAATGACATTCTTCCTTATGCTCGCGATGTATATCTTGCTAATCATCCAGAAACCGATTACGCACTAAAAGATATTTCGCTGATCAACTCGTTTCCCTCAGCAGAACTTTTAGTTGGCTGTTACCCTTGTCAGGGTTTCAGCCAGGGAGGAGTGCGTAAAGCAGATAGAAAAATTAATCAGCTTTATAAGGAATTTGAGCGAGCTCTCAATATAATTAAGCCCAAAGCATTTGTTGTTGAAAACGTCTCAGGAATGGTTAGAAATAACTTTAGGCATTTACTAGATGATCAGATTCAACGATTTTCAAATGCAGGATATACGGTAAGTTCCAATATATTGAATGCCGCAGACTATGGCGTAGCTCAAAACAGAAAACGTATTTTTATAGTTGGGATTCGTAATGATTTTGGCGTTAACTATAAATTCCCTATCCCTTCTCACGGCTGCACTTTAACTCCACATAAAACGATTTTCGATGCAATAGGGAATATGCCGCTATGGCCTACAGGAGAGTTCTATGA
>JBASZG010000244.1:0-2284 GCA_049277875.1 Venatoribacter sp. | reverse complement strand
ACCGTTTGCACCTAACCGCCAAATTCGCGTTTTAATGGCGTACTGGCGCCCTTTGGGCGCCATACCCTGCTGACAAACCTCTAGCCTGATTTTTAATGCTGCTTTTGTTTTGCGGCTATCTTTCGGCTTGTCGTTCGCAGACTCACCGTAAATCCATCCCTGGAGGCTCGAGCGCGCCATCCATGGCGCACACGGTCTACTCACAACACGCCAAAACGACGCTGCGGCTTTATCATCAATCTGAGAGAACGCCAGCGCCCTCTTCTTTATGAAACCGTTTCTTTTTCAAATAATTTCAGCAACCCTTGAGCGGGCACTGGTCGACTGAAATAAAAGCCTTGCATTTGATCGCAGCGGTGTTGCGCCAAATAAGCAAGCTGCGCCGCCGTTTCTACGCCCTCGGCGATGACTCTAAGCCCCATGCGGTGCCCCAAGGCAATAATTGAGGTGGTAATCGCGGCAGCGCGATGATCTACGGTCATTTCTTCCACAAAAGAACGGTCGATTTTTAAAAAATCGACCGGTAAACGGCTTAAATAAGCAAGGCTTGAGTAGCCTGTACCAAAGTCATCAATCGCGAGCTTGATGCCCATATTTTTTAGCTCAGCAAAAATAATCATGGCCTGCTCTGGGTTTTCCATAAAAATACTTTCAGTGAGTTCAAACTCTAAATACTGCGGATCAACGTTTTCTTCATTAATGATTTGTTCAACACGGTGCACAAAACCAGCCTGACGCAACTGCTCGAAGGAAATATTAACGGCCATAGTTAGTTCATTAAGACCTTGCTGTTGCCATGCTTTTAATTGCCGGCACGCTTGTCGCAGCACCCAGTCGCCTAAGGCATTAATCAGGCCGTTTTCTTCAGCCAAGCGCACAAAAACCACGGGCGAAATCATCTTATTGCTGTCTGGGTGGAACCAACGCGCTAAGGCTTCAACCGAGAGTATTTTGCCGGTTTCAATCTCCACTTTCGGTTGGTAATGCAGTTCTAGCTGATTGTTTTCGATGGCTTGGCGCAGTGCATGTTCTAGCACCACCCGCTGCTGCACATCTAAATTAATTTCATTGCTGAAAATGCACACCGAGCTGTCTGCTGACTGTTCGGCGCGGTGCAAAGCAATGTTGGCGTTTTTTAGCACCTGCTCAAATTTGAACGACCTAGATTGAGACACGCAAATGCCCGCATTAGGAATAAGCTGTAAGCTGTATTTTTCAATGTTGATGGGCTTATTTAATTCGTCGATAACCTGTTGAACGTAGATATGCAGTGCGTTGTTATCGTGCGGTTGGCATAGCATTAAAGCAAAATGACCACCTTCTAAGTGCGAGACAATATCATTCTTACTCACAACCGATTTCAAACGCTGCCCAATAATGCGCAAAACCTGATCGCCTACGGCCCAGCCAAAGCTGTCATTAATTTGCTTTAAACGCCCAAGGCTAATAGAGACTATGGCTAATTTGACGTAATTCTTTTGCACCTGTTCGTAGTGGCGAGCCAAAAGTTGGCGGTTGGGCAAGTTGGTCGTTTGGTCGTAATAGGAAATAAAGTCTAAGCGCTCGGCAACGCGCTTGTGTTCGCTAATATCTAGGTGAATATCAATAAAGTGGGTAATTTTTTGTTCAACAATCACCGGGCTGATGGACACCAGCGCCCAGTAGTATTCGCCATTTTTGCGTTTATTAAGTAGCTCACCAACCCACACTTGGCCACGTTGAATGGTGCTCCATAGGTCGGCGTAGGTACTGTCTTTGGTTTCGCCAGAACGCCAAATTCCGGCTTTCTTGCCCACCAGCTCTTGGCTTGAATAGCCCGTTACTTTTTCAAATTGATTATTACTGTATTCCACTATGCCCTGAGCGTTAGTAATTTGCACCGCCGCCATGCTTTGGTCTATGGCGGTGTTGAGTTTTTTTAACTCCAGCTCATTCTGTAAGCGCATGGCTAAATCGTTTTTTAGCTGCAAACGCATGCGCTCGAAGCTCTGCCCAAGCTCGCCTAGCTCGTTATTCGCCATCTTCGCCATAGGAATATCAAGCTGGCCTAAAGCAATGTTATTACTGGCTTGCGCGAGTTTGCCAATAGGCTTAAGCACAAAGTTATTCAGCAAATATAAAGCGCCGCCAAACAGCAACCCTAAAATAAGCATCGCAGTAAGCTGCAAGGCACTGGTTAAAGAAGCTTGATGGTGTAGCTGTCCAATTTGCTCATCGTGCTGTTTGCTGATTTCTGCCAGCATATTTTCTACATATTGAATGCTGGTAGTGGCCTGAGCGAACC
>JBASZG010000243.1:0-4221 GCA_049277875.1 Venatoribacter sp. | reverse complement strand
TAGACGAATCTAAAATGTCGTTGAGCAAGCCCAGCAAAGAGCGCGCCGATTGGCGAATGGTGTTCATGTGTGCGCGCTGTTTAGGCTGCAGCTCGGTATCCAGCACTATGTCGGTGAAGCCAATAATGGCGTTCATGGGCGTGCGAATTTCATGGCTCATATTGGCCAAAAAGTCGCCTTTGGCTTGGGCTGCCTGCTCGGCCTTAATGGCTTCTTGCCTTAAGGATTCTTCCAGCTTTTTGCGATCGGTAAGGTCTGTAACCATGCCGACAAACAGATCTTCTTCATCTATGCGTGCCACCTGCCCCACGGCCAAACGCATGGGAAATATACTGCCATCTTTGCGTTGCCCCACAACCTCACGGCCAATGCCAATAACTCTACGCACTTTGGTTTCATTGTAGCGTTTTAGATAGCCATCATGCTCAGACTTATAAGGCTCTGGCATCAGCATTTTGATGTTTTGCCCTACGACTTCTTTGTAGGTAAACCCAAACATACGCTCGGCCGACTGGTTGTAGTCTTGCACTATACCTACCTTGTTAATCATGATGATGGCATCAACAGCGGTATCAAAAATGGCCTTCATACGGCGCTGTCCAGTCAAGATTTCTTTATTTAATTCGCGCGAGTGAACTAGCCCATTGAGCGCGGCAACGGCCATAGCAATAGTGACCGTTATTGAGGCAATCGCCAAAGCGATGTAGTCGACATGGATTTCCAGTGAGTTATTCGTTGCTATTGGCTCACCATAAAAGTGGACGGCCATCATGGCGGTATAGTGCATTTCGGCAATCGCTATACCCATGGTAATGCCTGCCATCCAAAAACGATTGCTTTGGCTGAGTTTGGTTGATTCCAATCCGAAGTTAATCCAGATGGCCAACATGGCCAGCATCACCGCCACGACTATCGAGATACCAAACCAGATAGGATCGTGGGTCATGGTTAGGGGCGTGACGATGGAAAGCATACCGCCATAATGCATGGTGCCAATGCCTGCGCCCATCAACACGCCGCCGATAACAATTTGTTTTTTAGCCACGACAGGCTGAGTGAGCAACCGCAAAGTTGCCCACGCAGCTCCAAGGGCGGGCAGCATAGATAAGAAAGTTAGGGTAAAGTCGAAATGAACTGGAGCAGGCAAGCGAAAGGCAAACATACCGATGAAGTGCATGGTCCAGATGCCGCTTCCTAGTGCAACAGCACCGGTTAATACGGTTAGATTTTTATAAGTCCCTTTTATGGTTAATTGCGCGCTTCTAGCCATACGCAGCGACAAGAGTGATAAGGCAATCGCTACTAATACAGACAAGACAACTAAGCTTGGTTCATAGCGACCTGTAACCATTTGAACCCCAGCAGGAGGGGTGTCGAAAAAATGAATAAGGTGCTGAATAAGGTGCTCTCGCATGACATCTCTTTTAATTCTAGGTGTTAAATTCTTGTAGCCGTTTGCCCAAATCTTGGGCTAATTGCCGGTTGCTTAAGGATAAGGCAAATATATTTTCGGTGGTCTGTTTATTTTTCTCGGAATTGCTACGCAGCTTTTCTAAGTTACTAAGGGTTAAGGAAAGCTCTTCATTAATGGTGCTGGCTAAGTCTGCGGTTTTTTCTGCCAAAGGCAATAAGTCGCTAACGTCATCGGAAACAAATTGCAGTTTAGGCACGCTTTCTGTTGCCAGCCCAGAAAGTTCGGCAATTTGTGCAATACGAACACTCATATTTTGTTTAACTTGATTTGCAGCCTGAGTCACCTGTCCAACAATGGCCGTCACTTCGGTTAAGCTGTTTTGAGTGCGCTGTGCTAAGCCACGCACTTCATCGGCCACTACCGCGAACCCGCGCCCTTGCTCACCAGCACGAGCCGCTTCAATGGCCGCATTTAACGCCAGTAAGTTGGTTTGTTCAGCAATGCCGCCTATGGTTTGCATCAGCATGCCAACGCGCTGCACGCCTTCATTAAGGCCCTCGATGCTTTGGCTAACATCGCCATTCTCAGCGTTAATTTGGTTGCTAAGCGTATTAATTGTTTGTAGCGCCGTCTGTGCTTCGTTCATATTTTTGAAGATATTACTTACTTTGGCATGAGCCGTGCTGCCAATGTCAGTAAAGCCCTGAGATTGCTCTTTGGTGTTTTCAATGGCTCGTAGGCAGTCTTGTGAATAGCGTTCAATTTCTTGAATGCGCTGGATAACGCCTTGAATGGCTCCGGCTAAATCTTCCGAGGTGCTTTTGTTTTCGATGGCATTATTTTTAGCCTCTTCCAGCGCCTTTCGAATGACTTCTCGAAACTCATCAATAATGCTAACCACTTTGTGCATTTCAGAGTTAAAGCCCATATCTAAATTGTGCGGCGAGTTGAGTTTTTTATCCTTAAAGTTTTCCATGTATTGGCTTACTTGCGAGAGTGTTTTTACCCCCCAACGGTGCTCGTCAATATCATGAACAACCAGCACAGCTATAATTATCCACTGCACTAAAGATCCAATTTCATTGTTGGTAAACCAAATAGCATTCACTGCCAGAAGTGCCATACCCAGCCAGTGTACCGTGCGCATCCGTAAAAAAAGAGACTTCATTTATCTTCCCCTGAGACTGAACCCCTGCAGTGTAGTGCAGCTTTGAAAAATTGCCTTACAAGACAGCCGCTTTTCAAAATAGTACAATCTGCGGCGTATTTTTCCCTTAATCAACCAAAAGAAGTGATTATTCCTATGGGACGCGCCTATCAAAACCGAAAAGAATCTATGGCCAAGACGGCCGCTTCAAAATCTAAAGTGTATTCACGTTATGGCCGCGAGCTGTATATGTGCGCCAAGCAAGGCGGAATTGACCCATCAGGCAACCTAGCGTTGCGCGGTCTGATTGAAAAAGCCAAAAAAGACCAAGTGCCTAGCCATGTGATTGAAAAAGCCATCGACAAAGCCAAAGGCGGCTTTGGTGAAGACTTCCAACCTGCCTTATACGAAGGCATTGGCCCAGGTGGGGTCATGGTGCTTATCAGCGCCTTAACCGACAATCCTAACCGCACTTTTGGCGATATTCGTGGCACCTTCACTAAATGCAAAGCCAAGCTTGGCTCGCAAGGATCGGTTTCTAGCCTGTTCGACCATGTCGCTATGTTTGTGTTTGCCAGCGAAGATGAAGATGGTGTACTTGAAACTCTTATGGAAGCCGATGTCGACGTAAAAGAAATTGAGCTAGAAGACGGTTTAATTACCGTGCTGTGCCCTCCAACCGATTACTTCAAAGCCAAAACCGCCATTCAGGGGATGCTTCCCGACGTCGATTTTGAAGCCGAAGAAATCACTTACCTGCCCATGTCTGAAAACCAAATAAGTGGTGACGACATTGCTGCATTTGAGCGTTTTGCAGGTATGCTGAACGACCTAGAAGACGTACAGCACATCTATCATAACGGTGTTTTTGAGTAAGTTATTTGCCTTGCCAGTTGCATAACAAACTGGCAAGGTAAAGCGTCTTCATAACGCTAATAATAACCATGACCTACCATTTTATTCCGGCTGGTTTCGACGATTACCGCCGCCTTGCGCGCAAGCGACTGCCCACCTTCCTATTTGACTACATAGACGGCGCGGCCAACTCTGAACTCACTCATAACGCCAACCATGCCGATTTTGCCAAGGTTGCACTGCGCCAGCGGGTGCTGCGCGATGTCAGCAGTTTAAGCATTCAGACTAAGTTGTTTGGGCATTCAGCCAGTATGCCTGTTGCCCTAGCACCGCTAGGAATGGCTGGCATGTACGCACGCCGAGGTGAAGTGCAAGCCGCCAAAGCCGCTGAAGCAGTAGGCGTGCCCTACAGCCTATCCACTGTTGGTATTTGCCCTGTGGAAGAAGTTAATCAGGCCACTACTCAAGCCTGTTGGTTTCAACTTTATATGCTCAAAGACCGTGAAGCGGTAAGTGCCACACTGGAGCGCGCACAAAACGCTGGCTGCGATACCTTATTATTTACCGTCGATCTGGCCGTAGCCGGAGTGCGCCAGCGCGACACTCGCAATGGCATGCTCGATGCAGGCTTAACTGGCAAACTGGCCAAAGCTCGTCAGTTATTGGCCCGCCCTGCTTGGCTTTGGGAGGTGGGCATTCAGGGCAAGCCCCATGCCTTTGGCAATTTATCCAATCAAGTGAGCAACCCAGAAGATTTAAACGCCTTCAAGGCTTGGTTGGATGCTCAGTTTGATCGCAGCGTTAC
>JBASZG010000242.1:0-4495 GCA_049277875.1 Venatoribacter sp. | reverse complement strand
AGTTAGAAGCTAGAGCTCGGCCACTTTCCGACAATTAGATGTGGCGTTGGGAAAATATCTGAAATTTCCCGAGGAAGGGTGTTTTTAAGTCCCCCTTCCTTTGCCACTTCATAATTCCATTGAAGAGAGAAGTGAACAAAAGAAGCAATATGCAAAATGTGCATATTGCTAATTCTGATAAGCCTATTTGATTTTATAGCCTTGATGTCATTATCTCTGTGGGCTTCAACTTAGTAATGATAACGGCATGAAATAATCGTAATCGCCTGTTCATCGACGGCATAAACCAAGCGATGGGTATCATCAATGCGGCGAGACCAAAAACCAGACAGGCTTTCTTTTAACGGCTCTGGCTTGCCGATGCCGTCAAAAGGTGAACGCTTGGTATCGTTGATAAGTTTGTTAATCCGCTTCAGTGTTTTTTTATCCTGCTCCTGCCAATACAGAGAATCGCTCCAAGCGTCATCAGTCCAAGACAGCAAACGGCTACTCATCAATCAGCTCTCGTTGAATAACTTTGCCCGCTTGGAATTGTCCAATGGATCGATTTAAGTGTTCGGGAGAGTTACCGACGAAAAGAAGCCATTCAAAACATAGAAAATTAAAACCGACAACTGGCCAAGATAGTTGACGTTCTATAAAAAACGCTGATTCAATTTATAGCTACCAAAAATATATGTTTTTACTAAATATGACCTTTCCCCCTAAATTAGAACCATAACTTCGATGAGATTTCCATTACACTGACAGCAGTTGGAGATCTCAAAAATGAAGAAACGTTATACCGAAGAACAAATTATTAAGGTCATTAAAGAACACGAGGCAGGTGCCAAAGTAAGTGATATTTGCCGCAGGCTAGGCATCTCCAATGGCACTTTTTATAACTGGCGTAGTAAATATGCAGGACTAGAGGTAAACGAAGCTAAACGCCTGCGTGAACTTGAGTCAGAAAACAACAAACTCAAAAAACTGTTGGCAGAAAAGCTACTTGAAAATGAGGCTTTGAAGGATGTTGTCTCAAAAAAGTGGTAACCCCAGCCAGCAAAAAATTAGCCGTACGCCATCTCATTGATGCTTTTAGGCTAAGTGAAAGATTGGCTTGCAGGCTTTTGGGGTTAAGCAGAACAACCTATCGCTACCATCACGTCAGCAAGAACGATGAAGGTCTTGCCGAGCGTTTAAAAGAGCTTGCTGTTCAGTATCCTCGATATGGCTATCTTATGCTGCATGAGCTTCTTAAGCGTGAAAAATTGGTTGAAAACAAAAAACGTACCTATCGGTTATATCGTGAATTAGCGCTACAAGTGCGCACTAAGCGTAGAAAGAAACTTATGCGTCCTCGCATTCCTATGGCAACACCTATCACTATAAATCAACGTTGGTCGATGGATTTCGTGTCTGATCAACTTGCTAGCGGTCGCCGATTCCGAGTACTTAATGTGGTGGATGATTTTAGTCGAGAAGTGATAGGGCAGCTTGTATCCGTATCAATTTCAGGGCCGCAAGTAGCACGATACTTAACCCAGTTAATCGAAATAAGAGGTAAGCCCAGATCAATTGTCTGCGACAACGGTCCAGAATACACCAGCAAAGCCATGTTTTTATGGAGCAAAGAGCAAGAGGTATCACTCAGTTTTATTCAGCCAGGCAAGCCTACTCAAAATGCTTTTGTTGAAAGCTTAAATGGCAAATTTAGAAATGAATGTTTAAATCAGCATTGGTTTAGAACATTGGCCGAAGCTACGTACGAAATAGAGCAATGGCGGCAACACTACAATGATGTTCGACCACATAGCTCACTGAATTACCAAGCCCCTTCCGAGTATGCGAAGAAGGCGGCATAATATGAATTATCTCATCTAGGTTGTGGTACTAAAGATGGGGAAAGGTCAAATACACTTAGTAAAAACGATTTTGGCCAGATTTTGCTCAAATTAGATTAAGCACAAATCTCTTGCGTCGCACGTCGCAAAATATCAGCAATGCGGCGTTGCTCGTTATGGTCTATATCCGTTTTTTCCAGCAACGCGGCTTTGAAGGCTTTACGCGCGTCAATAAATTCAGGCAGCCAGCCCGTTGCTTCGGCGGCGGCGATTTCGCCTTCAGGCTGCATTTGCATCCACAGCATCTTTTTTGCCAAGTGCTTCAGGGTGTTTATCAGCAGTTGTGCTTGCTGTTCATGCTGTTCTAAGTGCGCCAATCCCGCAGGCAAAATATGGTAGGTCTTGCGCTTGCCCAAGGGTTCATTTTTGGCAAACCCTAATGCTTCTAGATCGGCCAAGGCGGGGTAAAGCACGCCTGAGCTGGGCTGGTAATAGCCACCTGAGATTTCAACAAAGCGTTTGGCAAGGCTGTAACCATGTTCAGGGGATTCCCGCAAAAACCAAAGCGTGGCTAGTTGCAATTCTTCGGCGTTGAATTTTCGTCCGCGTGTGATGTCTTTCATTTTATGTTTTGACTATGTTGTAAGATATATCTTAAGATATGTTTAAATGAAAACAGAGTCAAGAGGTCATTCTATGAATCAACCATCCTTACAAGCACAAGCCAACATCTCCACCGACAATCCACAGCGCATTATGAACCGCCTAAGCAGACACTGGGCGCACAAGCTGGAAGTGAAGTTAGAGGAAAATAACAGCTTGATTAAACTGCCAATGGGCGGTTGTGAGCTGCTTTGTACGGATCAAAACTTGCTCGTTAAGTTAACCGCCAATACTGCAGAAGAGATGGCAACCGTGCAAAAAGTTGTCGCTGACCATTTAGTGCGTATGGCTGTGCCAGAGGAACTGGTAATTAGCTGGCAGTAATGAGTTTGTCGCACCTGATTCATTGTGTTAGTGTGCAATTACCTTGTAACACATTTAAGCATTTGAGGTGCGCTATGTCTGAAGCTACGTTTACTTTTCGCCTTGAAGAAAGCCTGAAACAAAACTTTGCTGCCGCAGCGAAAGCCTGTGACCGTACTGGCGCGCAGTTACTGCGTGATTTTATGCGTGAGTTTGTGCAACAACAGCAAGATGTTCAGCAGCATGACCAGTGGTTTCGCCAGCAGGTGCAAATCGGCATTGATTCTGCCAATGCTGGTAACTTGCTTTCTGCCAGCGATGTAGAGGCAAGGTTTGCTGCTCGGCGTGCGGCAGCACAGCAAAAATTAAATGATGCGAATAAATGATGCAGATTTACTGGACGCTGGAAGCTTTCGCAGACCGTGAAGCAATTTTTGATTACATAGAAGCCGATAACCCCGTTGCGGCTATTGCTTTAGATGAGCTATTTGAACAGTCTGCGAAACAACTGAATTTGCATCCCCAAAGTGGACGATTAGGCCGTGTTAATGGAACACGAGAATTAGTCGTGCAACGAAATTATATTCTTATTTACGATATGGCTGGGCAAAATGTGCGTATATTGCGTGTACTGCACGCCTCTCGGCAGTGGCCTAAAACCAGACTCAATTCATAAGTAAAAGCCCACCTTGTTATGAGTGGGCAGAAACTCTTACAACGCCGCTAGCATTGCCTGATGCGCCGCCACCCAAGCCTTAAAGCTTTGTGGTTTACGTCCGGTGAGCTGTTCAAAATCATGGCTGACCGTCGCCACTTTGCCTGCTGCGGTGTTGGTGTCAAAAGACGCATAAATGCGGGCAATAGCTTCTGGCATACCAGCGCTGATCATTCCCTGCACTAAGCCTTCTAGCGGTACTTGCACTACTTCAAGTGGTTTGTTGATAGCGGCGCTAAGCACAGCCGCCATGTCTTTTTTGGTGAGCGACTCTGCACCGGACAGAGTGTAGGTTTTCTTTTCGCTGGCGTTGCCACTTAGGGCAATCGCGGCGGCCAGTGCTAAATCGTCGCGGCTAATATCGGCACTGCCTTGGTTATCGTCGGCGGTAAACCACTGGCCCATGGCGATGGCGGATGGCAGCGAAGCAAACAGGTTTTCAAAATACCAATGGTTGCGCAGCACCGTCCAGCTTGGAATTTGGCTGTTCGCTAAGGCTTTTTCAGTACCCGCGTGATCGGGCGCAATAAGTAGCGGCGAATTATCTGGGTTAGGTGCAGAGGTGTAGACCAAATGCTGCACGCCAGCTGCGGCTAAACCTTGAATGGCATTTTGATGTTGTGCCAAGCGACGACCGGGTTTATCCAAGGCATCGGTGCTAATCAGCAATGCGCGTTCGATACCGGTAAACGTCGCTGCAAAGGTGTTGGCTTGTTCAAAATCGACGGCGCGAGTTTCCACGCCTTGTTTGATCCAGTCTGCTAGGTTTTCTACTGAGCGTGAAGCCGCGACAATACGGCCAGCGGGAATGTTTAAGGTATTAACCAAATGATTGAGTACCAGCTGACCGAAATGGCCAGAGGCTGTTCTGGTCTAATTCAAATGGACACTTCAATAAGAGACAATAGAAGCTGTCTAGTTTGAGGTGAAACATGAAACAGAAACGCAAATATAAAACCTACCCAAAAGAGTTCAAAGAAGAAGCGGTAGC
>JBASZG010000241.1:0-3008 GCA_049277875.1 Venatoribacter sp. | reverse complement strand
GCTCGCTGGATGGCTGCCGATTTATATTTACGCGATATTAAAAAACTAAATATGCAGCTTTCTATGGCTCAGGCCGGAAGCGAAATTGCCCCCTACGCCCAAGCCAATTCGCTAGAGCCTTATCGTGATGTGCTGGCAACCTTGCGCAAGCGTTTAGAAGACACTCGCCAATGGGCAGCGGCCAAGGCTCAAAATACCGCCACAGACATCATGCCCCTGATGCAAAATAGCGAATTACTAGAACCATTATTAGCCTGCTACCACAGTCTTGTGGGCCAAGGTTTAAAACGAGTTGCCGATGGCATGCTGCTCGACACCATCAGACGCGTTGCTTGCTTTGGCTTAACCCTGGGGCGGTTGGATGTGCGCCAAGAATCCAGCCGTCATAGTCAGGCTTTAGAAGAAATTTGCGATTATTACGGCTGGGGAAATTACCGCTCGTGGAGCGAGGCTGAAAAACAACAGTTTTTATTAAAAGAACTGCAATCTAAGCGCCCACTCATTCCAACTTATTGGCAACCCAGTGCCGACACTCAAGAAGTGCTCGACACCATGCAAACCTTAGCCAACCCAATAGGTGAAGGTGTGTCTTGTTACATTATTTCAATGGCAAGCGAGCCTTCGGATATTTTAAGCGTGGCGCTTTTGCTTAAAGCCTGTGGTATGCAGCGAAATTTGCCCATAGTCCCTTTATTTGAAACCCTAGACGACTTAGAAAAATCATCGCAGCGCATGGCGCAGCTTTGGCAAATTCCTTGGTATCGCACTTACAGCGAACAATCTCAACAAGTGATGATTGGCTATTCCGATTCAGCCAAAGACGCCGGCCAACTTGCCGCCGTATGGGCACAATATTGTGCCCAAGAAGCGCTCACCCGCACCGCGCTTGAAAATAAAGTAAATTTGCGTTTATTCCATGGCCGAGGTGGCAGCATAGGTCGAGGCGGCGGCCCCGCCCACCGCGCTATTTTGGCGCAAGCACCGGGGTCAGTGCAGGGCGGCTTGCGAGTCACCGAGCAGGGCGAAGTTATTCGTTTTAAATATGGCCTGCCTGAAGTCGCAAAACGCAACCTAACCCTTTACGTTGCGGCCGTGTTGGAAGCCAATTTACTGCCACCATCACCGCCAAAACCGCAATGGCGCGAGTTAATGCGCCAACTAACGGCTATTGGCGTAAAGTCGTATCGTGCCATGGTGAAAGATATGCCAGAGTTTGTGCGTTATTTTCGTTTGGCCACGCCAGAGCAAGAACTGGGTAAGCTGGCTTTGGGCAGCCGCCCTGCGCGGCGTAAAGCTGATGGTGGTATTGAATCTCTGCGTGCCATACCTTGGATTTTCGCCTGGACACAAATGCGCCTAATGCTGCCTACTTGGCTTGGCTCAGATGAAGCGTTAAAACAAGTTATTGATGCAGGACAAGTAGAAGAGTTGCGCAGCATGTATAAACAATGGCCATTCTTTCGCACCTACATTGATATGCTGGAAATGGTGTTATCAAAAACCGATGAAGGCATAGTGCGATACTATGAAACGCGTTTGGTGCCAAGCCAACTGCAATATTTAGGTGAAACCCTAAGGCAACGTTTGCAAGTGACCAAAGCGCAGGTGCTAACCGTACTAGAACAAACGCATTTACTGGAAAATAACACCGCCTTGCAGCAGTCGATGAGTGTACGCAACCCATACACCGACCCACTGCATTACCTGCAAGCCGAACTGATGTATCGAGAGCGTTTAGAACAGGAAAAAATCAGTGTTGAAGTGGAACGCGCGCTAAAAGTTTCGATGGCAGGAATTGCAGCGGGACTACGCAATACTGGGTAGAAAAAACTTGAGCTAGTCGAATGCAAAGGGTAATGTGTGCGACTGTTTTAAAACTACTGGTTAAAAATTAACCAATCTTTGATGAGGAGTATGTGCATGCGCGTCATTCTGTTGGGGGCACCCGGTGCAGGTAAAGGCACTCAAGCTCAATTTATTTGTGAAAAATTTGCAATTCCCCAAATCTCAACTGGTGATATGCTGCGTGCTGCTGTGAAAGCAGGCACCGAACTGGGATTAAAAGTAAAAAACATTATGGAAACCGGCGGTTTGGTTTCAGACGATATTATTATCGACCTAGTAAAAGAACGCATCACCGCTGCCGATTGCAAAAATGGCTTTTTATTCGATGGATTTCCACGCACTATTCCTCAAGCACAAGCCATGCTGGAAGCGGGCGTTGCTATTGACCACGTTGTTGAAATTCATGTTGAAGACGATGAAATTGTGAAGCGCTTAGGTGGTCGTCGTGTGCACCCAGCTTCTGGTCGTACTTATCACGTTCTTTACAACCCACCAAAAGTAGAAGGTAAAGACGATCAAACCGGTGAAGATTTAATTCAACGCGAAGACGACAAAGAAGACACAGTGCGTAACCGTTTAAATGTGTACCACGATCAAACCGAACCTTTGGTTAAATTCTATAAAGATTTAGCTGTTAGCGAACCCAACAAGGCACCCAAATACAGCCATGTTCCAGGTGTTGGCTCACTAGCTGATATTACCAGCGCGGTATTAAAAGCATTGGCGTAATTACTGCCTAGGTTTTTTTAAAGCCCCAAATAGACAAATTTCTATTTGGGGCTTTTTTATTTGTTTAAATATCTTGCTCGAATTGTCACAAATAAAGAATTGAAAAATTAAGAATAATATTTATATAATTCTGACGTCTTTTAATTGAATATTCGTTATTCAATTTTTTTGCAGACAAATAGGTTCGTAGTAGTGTTAGCCGAGCGCACGCAACCAGTGGCTGGCTTCTAAGTCGTTAAATCTAATCTAAGGAATAAACCATGGCAAAAGTGACTAAAACTCCGGCGCAACGCGGACGCAAACCTGCGGCAAAAAAAATCACAAAAACAGTAAAAGCAGTTGAGCAAACCATTATTCCAAAAGTGGTTGCTGTAGCGCTTAAAGCACAAGAAAAAGCCGCAACCTTAGTAGAAAAACAAGAAGCCAAAGTAGCC
>JBASZG010000240.1:0-2909 GCA_049277875.1 Venatoribacter sp. | reverse complement strand
CTCTTGTACTGATTCCAATTCATAACGCAAAAACCTAAGAAGAAATATAAATAACAAGGTTGTATTCCTATGAACCGTTCTGCTCAATCTGCTGCATTAGAGGAGCCTGCTATGTCTAATGCTTCCGTAAATTCTACTGCTCGTGAAGTTTCTTTAGTTAATGTAATTCGTGGTGCGCTTGGTATCCTTCCTGATATTGGCCCAGCATTAAAAGGAATTGCAGCCTTAGTAACAACTAAGCCAGAAAAGCTTAACTCTATTGGTCTACTGCTAGAGAAACACGCCGCTGCAACGCCAAATAACGTTGCCATTCACTACCAAAACGAAAAAGTAACTTACAAAGAGTTGAACGAACGTGCTAACCAAATTAGCCACCACTTGACGGCTATTGGTATTAAAAGTGGGGATACCGTTGGTATTTTCTTTGAGAACCGCCCAGAAGATTTAGTCGCCGTTATGGCCACGGTAAAACTAGGGGCGATTGCTGGCATGCTAAACACCTCACAGCGTGGTGATGTGTTAGAGCACAGCCTGAACCTGATTAAAGCCAAAGCAATTTTAGTTGGCGAAGAGATGCTGGATAACCTAGCCACCGTGGCCGATCGTTTATCCAACGATCTAAAAGACCGAATTTATTACGTTGCCGATGAAGGCAAAGTGCCCTGCCCCCCTCAATACAAAGATTTATCAGAGGCTATTGCCAAGCAACCCAAAACCAACCCAGACAGCACCGCCAAAGTACAAATGTTCCAGCCTTGCTATTACATTTTCACCTCTGGCACCACTGGCCTGCCAAAAGCCTCGGTAATGACCCACTACCGCTGGTTTAAATCTATGGCCGGCATGGGCTTAGCCTCTATGCGCATGCGCAGCGACGATATTCTTTATGTAAGTTTGCCCTTGTACCACAACAACGCGCTAACCGTTTCTATGGCGGCGGTGCTAGGTGCTGGTGCAGGCGTTGCCATTGCGCGTAAATTCAGCGTTTCACGCTTCTGGGATGATATTCGCCATTACGATGCAACAGCGTTTTGCTATATCGGTGAGCTATGCCGTTACCTGCTAAACACCAAGGAAACCAACCAAGATCAAAACCACCGCGTACGCACTATTATTGGTAACGGCTTGCGTAATGATATTTGGATGGAGTTCAAACAGCGCTTTAACATTCCCCATATCAATGAATTTTATGGCGCCAGTGAATGCAACCTAGTGTTCACCAACGCCCTGAACTTGGACAAAACCGCAGGTATTTGCCCACTTTCTTACGACATTGTGCAATACGACATTGAAAACGATGAGCCCGTACGCAATGCCAAAGGCTTTATGATTTCGATTAAAAAAGGCCAAACCGGCTTATTGATTACCGAAATCAACGACAAACAACCCTTCGACGGCTACACCGACGAAGAAGCTACTAACAAAAAAGTGTTCCGCAATGTATTCAAACAAGGCGATGCATGGTTTAACACCGGCGACCTGGTATTTAACCAAGGCTTTAAGCACGTGGCCTTTGCCGACCGCCTTGGCGACACCTTCCGCTGGAAAGGTGAGAACGTGGCCACCACCGAAGTGGAATCTATGTTAATGGATTTTGACGGTATCGAGCACGCAGTAGCTTACGGCGTGGAAGTGCCCAATACCGATGGCCGTGCAGGAATGGCTTCAATCACATTAAAAGTTGGCACAGAGCTGGACTTTAAAGCTTTAACCGAGCACTTACGCGAAAAACTACCCGTTTATGCCATCCCGCTGTTCTTGCGTATTCGTGAACAAGAGGAAATTACCGGCACATTCAAATATCGCAAAGTAGAGCTAAAAGAAGAAGCCTATCACTTAGCGAAAGTAAGCGAGCCAATCTATATCCTTACAGGTAAAGACGCTCACTACGAGCTAATGAATGCCACCCACGAAACCGCTATTAATAATGGCTCGCTAAGCCTGTAACAGGTTAAGCTAAGAAACACAGCCCCATTAATTTGGGGCTTTTTTTATAGGCAAAAAAAATCCCCTATATTTTAGGGGATTTCAACAAGGCCAGCCTACTGCTTAATTTTAGAAGCAGAACGAGCCCAGTTTTGGTAACTAACAAGATCAGAGCGGCTATTCATTAAGCGCCCCATTTCAACTTGCTCGTTAGCAACCTGAATATCTTGCCAGTTTTTCTTATCAATCTTGTCCAAAGCAACAACGACAACACTGCCTTGGCTTTGCACATAAGCTTTTTCACCCGTTTTCATCGCAAAGGCTTTTTGCTGAGCTGTGGCTGGTGCTTCGCTGCTGGCAGAGTAAGCCGTAGTAACGGTTTTCCAGCCTTTCGCCTCAGCGCCTGCAACAATGGCTTTGGCTTGTTCTTTGGCTTTTTCAATGGCTTTGGTCAGTTTTACTTTAGCGGTGATTTGCTCTTTCACTTCCGCCAAAGCTTTAACAGTTTCAGCCTTGTGCTCTTTGATTACCATGACCAGCGCCGAGTCTTCTAGCTCAATTACAGGGCTGATTTCATTGGAATCAAGTACCGTGCTGCTGAAAGCTGCCTCACGAACCTCTGGGAACTGCGCAATACCCTCTCCACGGTCGGCGCTAAATAGCTGAGATTCTTGCACAGGCAGTTTTAAATCTTGAGCAAGGTCGTCTAATGACTGAGCCGAAAAAGCAAGATCGGACAAGTCTTTTAGCTTGTTGTTATACAGATCACGAGCTTTGCTACGGCGAACATCTGCGGTGAGTTCTGCTTTCATTTCCGCTAATGATTTCACATCTTGTTTGATAATTTTGTCGGCGCGAATTAGATGAATCCCAAACTCTGTTTCTACCGGAGCAGATACACCACCTTCTGGCAGACTATAAAGCGCAGTTTCAAAGGCGTCGTCAAAGCTGCCACGAGGCGTTAAACCTAAATCACCACCAGT
>JBASZG010000239.1:0-6069 GCA_049277875.1 Venatoribacter sp. | reverse complement strand
TGCAAAAGAATGTAGGTATAGGAGTGGGCGTAGGCATCGCTCCCACAAAGACATTGGCCAAACTCGCCAACCATGCGGCTAAACAATACCCAGCAACTCAAGGCGTAGTGGACTTAACCGCAAAAGCGCGACAAGAAAAGCTGTTAAAACTAATGCCTTTAAAAGAAGTATGGGGAGTGGGCAGAAAACTCTGCACTCGCCTGCATGCACAAGGTATCGAAACCGCTTGGGATTTGGCCAGCCAGAATCCTAAAGCGATTCGGCAAAAGTATTCAGTTGTTTTAGAGCGCACGGTACGCGAACTTAATGGTGAAAGTTGCCTAAGCCTTGAAGAGATTGCACCACTAAAACAACAAATAGTGTGCAGCCGAAGCTTTGGTACGCGCATAACCCAACCAAGCGGATGCGAATGCTTATTGTAGGGCGATAGCCCAGGTAAGCACAGATAGCGTGCAAATCTTAAATTTGATACCCGAGGTTGTTTGATGCTTTTTAAGCTGCGGTCATCTAGCTTAAGTTAGATGACAGCGGCTTATAGCAACAAAGCATAGAGTTTAGTGGAAGTTGAAGGGTAATAGCTCAACCAGAAGCTCTAAACGCTCTGCAGGTTGAAGCTGATTATTAGCTAACTTATTAAGACCAGCAGTAGGGAAGTGGCTAGGTAATTTTACTTCTGGTTCAGTTACTTCTAAACCAAAACTTATCGCTAAGGCATGCAGCACTTTACCCATCCAGTGTAAAATCGCGCCATTACCTGGCTCTATACAATCTTCAATAGCCTGCTCAAGTAGCGCTTTTGCTTCATCCTTACGGTTGTTAGCGGATAGCAACCAAGCTCGGTAGGCATTTATTAGCATCCAAGGGTGGCCTTCACCTTGTTGCCATTGCTCGCTTTGGGCTAAATAAATTTGTCGTTCATCATTGGTTTCGCGGAAGTAAGCGAACAAACGCAGCAGCAAATAGTGTTCAAAACGTTGGGCGTTCGAATCACTTTTCGCCAGTGTTTCAACGTATTTATTGCCTTTGTTTGCAGGGTTTTTCTGCAGTAACTGCTGAGTAAACTCAATAGCTTCGGGCTTTCTTGCATCCATCAAAGTAACGGCTTTGTATACCTGAGTTTGCATGCTCTCACGTTGAACTTGGGCGGTATCAGATAGCTTGGCAAAGGTAGCCAGAGCTTGGTCAAAACTTGCCAATGCTAAATCGTATTGGCCTTTAAACGCATAAAGCTGGCCTTGGGTAGAGTGCAACTTGGCGTGGTTTAAAAGCCCAGGCACCGCCACTGGGTAGGCCAGCCACTTATCTAATAAAGGCTGCAAACTATCAAAGTCGAAACTATTTGTGGCACTGATAGCAATGCGCAAAATAGCACTACAGGCATCGCTTGGAGCCTCATCGGTAAGCTGATTGGCAAGTTCAATGACCTGCCCAGCAAGTTTAACATCGGTGATGCCTTGGTGGTTTTCTGCTGCTAGTTTTCCAGATAGCAGCTGCAGCTCCATTAACGGTGGTAACTGCTGTTGGCTTGGCTTGGCATCGGCCAGCCAATTTAAGGCGCGATTTAAACTGCCTGAACTGTAGTTTTTCGTTTGAATACGGTACTGCGCTTCATTTAAATAATTTTGCCATAAAGCGGCATCTTCCTTAGCTTTGTTGCCCAGTTGTTGCAGCATACTGTTAAGCAAAGAATGCTCTGGCTCGAAGGCGGCGTAATCGCACAAATCAAACCAATCGGCAGCGCTTAAACTGCCTGAACCGATATTTAAATAAAGTTGCTCAGCTTTGCTAAGCGATCCTTTTTGCAAGAGGCAATGACCCAACCAATTCGTGCGTTTTAAAATGGCTTGGCGCTCTTGGCCACCTCCCCAGCAGTTGCCAATAGCATCAACATAGCCGTTATAGGGGTGGCTATCTTTGCTCATAATATGAATAGACAACTGCAAATTCTTATAGCGAGCCGGAGAAAGCTGTTTTAAGTGATTTTCGATAGTTTCATTCAAAGCCAAAACCTGCTCTGAACTGTTGTAGGCATCTCGGTTTTCGATTTGAATTTTAATTTTACAGGGCTGCTCAGGATTAAAGGGCAGCATGTATAAAATCCAATGAATAAGCTGGTCAATCGCCGCCAGCCAGCTATGCGCTTTAAGTGGGCCATCTAAGCTTGCGCCAATCACACCGCACTGAGTGCTTAATATCTCTTTGACAAGATTTTCAACCTGCCTAGGGCTTTTGTCTGTGCTGTGAGTGTTGTTTAAAAGCTTAAGATCACAGCCTTTAGGTAGAAGCAAAGCGACAATTTTACCAATATCTTTTTGCTCTAAATCGGCAATATTTTCAGAAAACTCATTGCCTGTTTCATCTATTAAGATTTCCCAGCTATTTGAAGGCTTAAGTGCCAAAATATTTTGTGGGTGCTGACCGTTAATTAGCTGAATTGGCTCTATCGAAGAGGTGAATTTGGGCGCGGATTTTTTTTGCTCAACTTTGCGATTCACAAAGCTCTTGTGATCTTTAATTTTTGTTTTTAGCGCGCCTAATATACGGCGAGAACAGCCAGCGGCTTCTAAATCAGTAACAATTTTCTGCGCTTCTGAAAAATTATTTCTTTTCAGAAGTGGATCAATTTCTTTCAAGAATCTGGCTGTGGTTTTGCCTTCTTCTGCTGCATTCTTTAGTTGTGTAACAAGGTTTGGTCGCTGGTCAATAATGGCGTAGGCATCTTCTAAATAGTTCTCATAGATACGTTGAGCACTGCTGCTGTTCCATGAAAATTGATTAAAAACCTTATTAATCCATGTGCCGGTATCAATCTGTAATGCTGGGCTAGGGGTGGCTTCGATAGCTGTTTTTTCTGGTTTTGATTGCTCTGGCACGGTTTGCGTTATAGGCTCTGGAGCGGGCGCACTAAACGCTTGAGTAAACTTAATATCGTATTTTTCTAACTTGGCATCGAACTGGGTGAGCTGTTCTGCACTTAGCTCTTTACCGCGCAGCTCGGCGGGAATAAATAGAGATAGATTCCAATATTCAGCGCCTTTGGCGCAAATTTCTGCGGCTAGATTAACTGGCAGTGAACCAATCACCTTATCACCAACATTTACAATAGAGGAGTCTAAATGGCTTACGTGTTCATCAAATAAAATATTATTTTCTTTTGCCCATTGCAGGGCGCCGGGGTGGCGGCTAATAAACCATGTTTTCATGGAAGATCCTTTTTCTTATGAACTATTTGCATTATGTTAGAGGCAAAGAGTATAGCCAAATAGAATAAAACCCAATGGAATTAAGCAATTTAATTTACGTTTGCTCAACTTCAAGCTACAACTTGCCTGAGTTTGAAAGCTGCTTATTAAGAAAGCCCAAGCATGTTGTGTTAATCGTGTCAGATTTCATAGAAGCGCGGCAAGGTGCTGAACGCCTTGAGAAACTGTTATCAGAACACTTACCAAGCATTCAAGTTCACCGTCCGGACGAACTTAAACAAAGTTTTAACGGGCGTGATTTTTCTGCTTTTCAACAATGGCTTACCACTGTGCTTATGCCCTTTATTCAAACCCTGCCTGCATACCCTTGTATTTGTAATATTACTGGTGGCACTAAACTTTATACATTAGCGTTGGCGGATTCGGCGCTTGGCTGGCAGCAGATGGATTACAAAGGAGAAGACCATAGCCTACAAGTATTCCACTTTGTGGGAGATAAGTTACAGCTACGTGGTAAAGAGTCTTTGGCTTCTGCTGCTCCTTTAGCTGTTGCTAAACTAAACTCCAACAGAGTTTATGAGGTAGATGCTAACTCTTTAGTTCAAACTAAGCCTCATGCCACCCAACAACTTGCGGAACAAATTTGGCAAGCGTTAAGCCAGCCGCAAAGCCCAGCAGGGCAAGCTTTGTTAGAACTATTTGGTAACAAACAATACGGGCTAGAGGCCGCTTGGCTATATGGGGAGTTTAAGCCCCTAAGATCGCAGCAAAAGCTTACTTTAAGCACACAAGAATTTATCGGAAACTCAACCTTTAGTACGGAGCAGCAACGCTGGTTAGAACAATGGCAACAGCTTGCACCGGATTCCATCAGCTTTACGCCTGAGCACATCACACTGCCAAGTAAAGCCTTAAAAGACCCCTTTAAACGCTGGCTTTCTGGTGACTGGCTAGAGCAGTTAGCGCAAACATGGCTGTTAGAAAAACTAAAAGCCAAAACCATTGCTATGAACTTAAAAGTAAACCCGCTAGAAGATCAAAAAAGCAGTATTGGCGAGCGCGAAACCGATATAGTGGTACACGATAAAGGCCGCACGACCGTAATTGAAATAAAAACTGACCTAGCGCCAGGCCACAAAGTAAAAGACCTACTGCAACAAATTACTAGCTTAGGCAAGCGACTAGGGCGCACGCGTAAAATTTTGATGGTAGGCCCGCAACTACAGCAAAAAATCCAACCCAATCTGGATGGCGTTAAACAACACTGTGAGGCCTATAGCGTGCTGCTATGCCAAAGCAAAGCCGAGTTGTTTGCTTATTTTAATTAAAGTCTTAAATACAGTGTCTTTTAATTTTCTAACTTAAGTACATTTTATTCACTTTTAAATCAAGGAAGAGCCTGTAGTTTTACGGCTAATTCTTTGCATGAGGTGGTGCCAAACTATGCCCTACTATCTTTATTATAAATAAGTGGACAGTTTCCTTGTTAATTCATCTTCAAAATATGGCTGGTTGATTTCTTGCTGATCTTCGCTATTGATTAGTTGAAAGGTTAGAGGTTGATTTTTTAAGGTAAAGCCTACGCTTTCATATAGCTGAGAGATCTCGTGGCAATGCTCAAACCAATCCGTATGAGCGAATTCTGTAAAAATAGGAAGAACAACATAAGTTTTGGCAAGATTAGAAGAAGTTTGACGTAGGTTAGTTGTTCTTGCATCCATATCTTTACGTTTAACATCAAAGCTTTTGCATTCAAGGTTAATAAGCACTCCGTTTTTAAGCACCAACACTACATCGAATTCAGCTACGGTGGTGTCAGGCTTTTGGGCGTGCGCAATTCTTACACCTGCATGCGCTTCGGTCACCAATTGAGCTATGTGGGGCGTATTATTTAGCCAGTCAAACACACGTACGGCAACAGCATTTTCCAAAGCAGGGCCAATTGTCTCTTTAGGAGGTGTAACGTCTAAGGTTTTTTCTATTTCAGCGGCATCTTCAGCAAGGTTTAATACTTGGTTAAATAATGGGGCAGCTGCTATAGGATTAACTGACAGATTGTTTAAAAACTCTTGCTGATCATACAAGCGTCTTCTTTTGCTGTTTACTCCTGTCTTAGGAGCCAAAAGTAGTGCACGAGTAGAGTTGTTTAGCCCATTAAAAAGCCTGTCTAGGCGACTTATTTTTTGTGCGTGCTTCAAAATATCTAGAATAGCGTTAAAGCGAGGCAAACTTCTCGCATGGTTAGCTGCTCGTTTTGCGCTAATATTTTGATGGCTAGCATGAAGCTGCCCAGAATAGACAGCGTCTATCCCATATTGGCTATCTGTTGCTGGGGCATTTTTAGCAGGCCAAATTTTAGTGCGGCTGATAGAGTCTTGAGTTAGGTGACCACTGCACATAAGAACTTCTTCTAGAGTAATTGCCTGCATTTGGTAAGTGTAAAGTTTGGCGTCTTTGGTTATGTTTTGGCTAATTTGATAAGCGCAGGGACGCCATTCACCATATAACATTTGTGGTGCAAAACCCGCGTTAATAAGCTCTTGCCACAGTAAAAGCAGCTGCAGTTTAGTACCACCGTTGCCAACAACGGTAACAAGTTTATTGGGGGGTAACTCTTGCAAAAGTAATTGCAGAGCTGCGCTTTGTGATTGGTTGGTGCTGCCGATATTTATAATTCGTTGATCTTTAAGGCCACGTTGCTTTAACACTTCAAAAGCACCTTGAGTCCATTCCTTGTTGTGAGCATAGCTTGTTTCAAGCCAAACCAAGCTATCTTGCGGCTGCATCTGCTCAATAATTGGTGGTATGTTCGCCACATTTTGGCCTGTTGAAATGGCAATATATAAGGTGCTCATAAGTATTCCTT
>JBASZG010000238.1:0-12897 GCA_049277875.1 Venatoribacter sp. | reverse complement strand
CATTGCTGTAGCTGTTGCTTAGCTCGGCTTGCGGGGTACCTGGGGCTTGGCTATCAACCACGAAGCTGATGCTTGAGCTATCCGATTGATTGCCTGCGGCATCTGTCTGACGAACGTAAATGGTATTCTCACCTTCTTGAGCCTCTGAAACTTGGCTGCTCCAATTAAGGCCATCGGTGCTGTATTCAACCTTGGCACCTTCCTCCACGCCACTTACAAGTAAAGTGCCATCACTGGTAATGGCTTGGCCATTGCTGGTGTCGTTTGCTAATGCCAAGACTGGCGCAGCAGGAGCCTCGGTATCACCAACCACTAACGTAGGAGTAGAAGCATTGCCGCTTGCATCAATAGCTACTACTTCGTATTCCTGACCATTATTTAGACTAGGGGTAACAATAATTTCATACTCGCCATTAGCATCGGCCAGCCCACTGCCAATGATATCGCCATTGGCATCTTTAATTTCAACGCGGCTTCCTGCTTCGGCCTCACCGGTAATAGTGGTGCTGATTAAGTCATTGTTGGCATCGTAGTTATTGCTAATGCTGGCAGAGGGAGCGCCAACTTGTGGCACAGAGGGGGTGCTAGGATCTTCTGGCTCAGTACCGTTTCCTGCGCCAGCAGATTCACTGCTACCAGAGCCACTGACTGCATCAAGTAAAGGCCCATTCATTTCGGCAATAGGATCGTTAATGACGTTATTAAAGGGCGCAAAGGTAATTGGGTCGAAGGTTTCAGCCACACGAGTTAAGGAAACAAGTTGCATTACCCCATGATTGCCATCGGCACCAGCAGCAGGGGCTTCCATGTTATCCAGCAGATCGGTTTCACCATCCAATAGGTTTAATACATCACTGACCGAGTTTTCAGCAACAGCGCTATCTAAAAAACCCAACTCATCTTCGCTTGGTAGCTGTGTATCGTCGTTCAGGGTGAGGCTTTGCCCTTCTGGCAGCACCAAAGTTGCTCCTTGATAACTTAATTCCAGTGAGCCAGAAGAGGCCTTTAAGGTTTCGCCAGAGTAGATCTCATCGCCATTCATTAGAACGCGCTCACGACCGTTGGCCGCAGTAGCGATAGCATTACCTGAAATATTTTTAACGATAGCAAGAACAGCCATTTTCAATCCTTTTTCATCATAGAAAGTCAAAATTCGCGCGACTCTATAACAAGTCGAGCAAGGCCAACACGTACCAAAGTACAGGTGGTTTTTTGACGAAGGTCATAAAAAACGACCAAATTAAACCCTAACTGCTTGATTTATAATGATTTGAACAAAATTTTACCATTTTGGGAGTATCATTTTTCAATAATATACCTATAATGCGCGCGATCATTTTTCAGCCGGAGCCATAAACAAGATGGATCGCACACTTTTCTCCCCCAAAATTATCGCCGCAGCTCTCCTTTCAACGGCGGCCTCATTCTCACTTGCTCAAGAAAACAACCTCACTCAATACGACAGCCCAGCACTGCGAGATGCAGTTCATGAGGCCATTGAGCTAAACCCAGAAGTGCAAGAGAAGTGGCACAGTTTTATGGCTTCAACTCGCAGCTACCAAGCGTCTAAGTCAGGTTATCGCCCTAAAGTTGACTTCGGCATTGGTTACGACTTTCGCAACCAAGACTACAGCTCTAACCGTAACTACAACGGTGCTTATGGTGAGCTAACCCTAAAACAAATGCTGTACGACGGAATGTTGACGCCATCGGAAGTGTCAAAATTCAATCACTTACAATTGGTTAGCTATTTCAACCTGTTAGAAACCACAGAAAAAGTGGCCCAAGATGCCTTTGCTGCTTACATGGATGTGCTGCGTGAGCGCGAGCTAGTTGCCTTAGCACGCAACAACCTAACCAAGCATCACACAGTGTTTAAACAGGTTGAAAAAAGCACCCAAGCTGGTGTTACTCGCTCTGCTGATTTAGAACAAATGAATGGCCGTTTGGCTTTGGCTCAAACCAATCTCATTACTGAAACCGCCAACCTGCATGATGTTAGTGCTCGCTATTTGCGTGTTGTTGGGCATTTACCAGAAGCGCGTTTAGACTATTTTGAATACACCAACCCGCCTATTCCAGCCACTGTGCAAGACACCTTATTTGCAGCCTACCAAACCAGCCCAATCTATCATGCTGCATTGCGTAATATTTTGGCCTCGGAAAGCGCCCACAAATCTGAACGCTCTAATTATCAGCCACGAGTTAACTTAAACGCTCGTTACGGCTCTCAAACCTACGACGGTTTAGGTTATGTAAACGGCCAATCAGAATTAAGTGCTGGCGTAGAACTACGCTACAACCTGTATAACGGTGGCCGCGATCGCCAAAACATTCGCCGCGCACTGCAAGAAATTAACGTTGCCAAAGACCAACGCGACCAAGCCTGTATTAATGTTCGCCAAACCGTGCAAATTGCCTTTAACGACACCCGCAAGCTGGCCGAGCAGTTACCTATTTTAGAACAACACCGTGATGCCTCAGAGAAAGTAACCACAGCCTACAAACAGCAATTTGATATTGGCCAGCGTACCTTGCTCGACGTGCTAGACGTTGAAAACGAGTTTTTCCAAGCCAGCCGTGCGCTGGTAAATGCTCGCTATGACTTAAGCATTGCCCATGCCCGCACCTTAGCGGCCATGGGGCGCTTGAACCAATCGTTGGATATTAACCGCACCAACTTACCCACACTGGGCGATTTAGGTGCAGAGCCTATCCATGTTGACGAAGCCAGCGCTTGCCCATTAATAGACATTAACGAAGGCAAAAGCGATTTACTGGATACCGACATGGATGGCGTGCCAGACGTTAACGACCAATGCCCTGATACCCCAATGACAGACAAAGTAGACGAAAACGGTTGTTCTATTTTCACTGTGCAAGAAGTAACTAAAGTATTAAAAGTTAACTTTGCTCAGAACTCAGCTAGTATTGAGAAAAAATATTTTGCCGACTTTGAAGAACTGGCCAAGTTCTTACGCCGCTACCCCAACACTGTGGTTGAAGTACGTGGCTATGCCTCCTTGCCGGGTTCTGTGGCCTACAACCTAGGATTGTCTCAACGTCGTGCTGAAAGCGCTGCCAATGTTTTAACCAAACAATTTGGTATTAATCCTGAACGTGTTACCGCCAAAGGCTTAGGTATTACGGCCTTGCTTACCGTAGCCGAAGGTGAAGATAGCGATGCAGCCAACCGCAGAATAGAAGCAAAAGTGACTGCCTCGGCCATTACCAAGGCGCAACGTGAAGACTAAGTAGGATAATCAGTGAACGAAAATACGACACAATCACACGATCCGTTGTTGCAGTCCTTTCTCGTATTATGTCGTTTTCACGGCCAAAGAGTGCACCCTGATGCACTCTTATCTGGCCTGCCGTTAGTTCAAGGACGCTTAACCCCAAATTTATTTGCCCGCGCAGCGCAGCGCGCTCGCTTTGGCACCAATGCGGTGCGCAAGCCTATTTTAGAGCTAAACCAAGCCTTATTTCCGGCCATCTTGCTGCTAAAAGACAACCAAGCCTGCGTTATTCATAGCATCGACAAAAATAATGAGGCCAGAGTTACCTTTCCTGAACTGCCTAATTCTGAATTCCAAATTTGCTTAACCGACTTAAACGAGCGTTATGCAGGGTTCTGCCTATACGCAAGACCAGAACAGCAAAGCACGCCACAAAGCGATAACCCATTTAGCACGGCTCAAAATGGCCACTGGTTTTGGGCGGTTATTAAGCAAAACTACGCCCTTTATAAAGACATTGTGTTGGCGGCCATCGTCATTAATTTAATGGCCATTGCCATGCCAATGTTCGTGATGAACGTTTATGACAGGGTTGTACCTAACAATGCGTTTTCCACTTTGTGGATGCTGACCATTGGCATGTTTATTCTGCTTGGCGCCGATTTAGCCTTAAAGCTGCTGCGCAACTGGTTTGTTGACCTGGCTGCCAGCCGTGCCGATGTGCGCTTATCTTCGCGCCTACTGGATCACACCCTTGCCATAAGTTTGCAACATCAAACCGCCAGCAGTGGTTCACTTATTTCTAACCTGCAGTCGTTTGAAGCCGTGCGCAGCTTTATTAGCTCTTTAACCTTGGCCGCACTGGCAGATTTACCATTTTTAATTCTATTTATCGTCATTATTTTGCTGATTAGCTGGCCGCTGGCGATTCCCATTTTCTTAGGCAGTGCGGCCATTTTAATTTATGCCTTTATTAGCCAAAAAAATCTGCGTGAATTAGCCAACGAAAACATGCAAATGTCGGGCGAGCGCAACTCGTTATTGGTAGAAGGGCTAAGCAACCTAGAAACAGTTAAAAGCTTTAACTTACAAGGCCGAGTTCAATCGGTTTGGGAAAAAAACACCATTGCTCTAAGCCACAATGCGGCGAAAATGCGTTTACTTTCTACCGGTGTAAGCCAAGGTGCAGCCTGGGTGCAACAGCTTACTGGTATCAGCATCATTATTATTGGCGTTTATCAAATTAGCCAAGGCGATTTATCTCAGGGTGGCTTAATTGCGGCCTATTTGCTTTCGTCGCGAGCACTGGTACCCGTGAGCCAAGCGGCAGGACTGCTATCGCAGTACCACCAAGCCGCAACCGCGATGGACACTTTGGAAAAGATGATGAATACCCCCTCTGAGCAACCTGAGGTGGATAAAAAAATTAATCGCCCAGTCTTGCGCGGTGATATCGAATTTAAAAATGTCAGCTTTGCCTATCCAAACAGTGAAAGTTTGGCTTTAAGCCAAATTAATTTGAAAATTAAAGCCGGCGAGCGCGTTGCGATTTTAGGCAAGAACGGCTCAGGCAAAAGCACACTGGAAAAACTAATTTTAGGCTTATATCAGCCCAAAGAGGGCAGCATCTTCGTTGACGACGTAGATATTAGGCAGCTCGATAATACTCAGCTGCGTAATAACCTTGGTTATGTGCCGCAAGACGTGTCTTTAATTAATGGCTCATTAAAGGATAACGTTGCCCCACAAACATCCGGCCACAGTGATCAGCGTATTTTGCAAATGCTGCAACAAGTGGGCTTAACCTCGATGATTCACGCTCACCCGCAAGGCATTGCCATGAGAGTTGGTGAACGCGGTGCTCATCTTTCTGGTGGCCAGCGCCAAGCGGTAGCGCTGGCGCGAGCGCTTATTAACGCGCCAAATATTTTAGTGCTAGACGAGCCAACCTCATCGCTGGACTACACCAACGAAGAAATTATTAAAAAAGTTCTGGCCAAACATGCCTTAAAAAAGACCCTAATTTTAATTACTCACCGCAGCCCATTATTAGCATTAGTTGACCGCTTGGTAGTGGTAGACCAAGGCCGCATTGTTGCCGATGGCCCCAAAGAAACAGTGATGGAAGCTCTGCGCCAAGGCAGAATTACAGGAGCCAACTAATGCTTAAAAAATATTGGCTAATCGTTAAGCAAACCCTGCAACAGCTTTCAGATAAACAAAAGAATTGGATCGAGCGCAATTTCCACTCTGAAAATGAAAATCTAGAGCACCAAGACTGGGTAACAGAAGCCGAATGGGCACACATCAACCAGCGCCCCTTGCGTGCACGCAAGCTGCTTTACACCATTATTATTTCGTTTTTTTTACTGCTTATTTGGGCTGCTTTGTCACCGTTAGACGAAATAGCCAGAGGCGACGGCAAGGTTATTCCTTCACAAAAACTGCAAACTCTTCAATCCTTGGACGGCGGCCTAGTGCAAGAAATATTAGTGCGTGAAGGCCAAATAGTTGAAGCTGGCGAGATATTAGTCAAGGTGGACCCAACTCGATTTATCGCCAGCGTAGCTGAAAGTTACTCACAGTTTTCCAGCCTAACGGCTGAAGTTGCACGCTTAAAATCACTGGTAAACGATGAAAAACTGGTTTTTCCAAAAGACCTCGAAGGCCAAGATTTAATCCATCGCCAAACCCGTTTATACGAATCAAGCCGAGCCGAATTAAAAGAGCAGCAAGAAGCCTATCAAAATCAAATAGACCAAAAGCAGCAAGAATATAACGAAGCCAGTGCCGCAGTAGAACAACACAGCCAAACTTTAAAGCTAGCGCAGCACGAGCTGAATGTGACCCGTCCCCTGCTAGATAGCGGCGCAGTTTCGGATATTGATATTTTACGTTTAGAGCGCGAGGTTGTCCGAGTGCAAGGCGAGCTTAACCGCGCCAAGGCGACTCAGGCTCGCAGCCTGTCGGCCATAAAAGAAGCACAAAACAAGCAGAAAGAAGTGCGCCTGAATATGACCAACAAATGGCGTCAACAACTGGCCGACTCGTCCAGCAAACTCGATGCCTTAACCAAAGCCTCTGAGGGGCTACAAGACAAAGTAAAACAAGCGGACATCCGCGCCCCTGTGCGCGGCACGGTACAACAACTGCACGTCAATACCGTAGGTGGTGTTGTCTCGCCTGGGCGCGATGTGGTTGATATTGTGCCGCTGGATGACAAGCTAATTATTGAAGCGCGCATTCCCCCCAAAGACATTGCCTTTATTAAACAAGGGCAAAAAGCCACGGTGCGTTTTACCGCGTACGACTTTGCTATTTACGGTGGTTTTATTGCAACGGTAACTCATATCAGTGCCGATACCATCACTGATGAGAAAGATAATACTTACTACTTAGTGCGGTTAATGACAGAACAAGCAACTCTAAATCAAGATTTGCTCATTATTCCGGGGATGACCGCACAGGTTGATATTGTGACAGGCAAACGGACGGTGCTAATGTACCTGCTCAAGCCATTACTGCGAGCCAGTGCCACCGCACTACACGAGCGCTAAAGGATGACAAAAATTATTATTTTTACTCACGAAAATTTTATCGTTCCTGCCTGGCAAGAAGCCTGGCCTCAGGCTGTTATTATTACCAAGGAAAATGCGCTGTTACCGGCCGCCAAATTGGCCGTTATTTTAGCAGGAAGCCCAAACTGGCAAGACAACATTAAGCATTACGCCCAGGCGCAAACAGCCGTGTTGGTATTAAGCGCCAACAGCACCCTAGACGAGCTACAGCAAGCATTTAGCCAAGGGGCACGCGGTTATATCGACTTACTTAGCTCGGTTGAACAGCTAAAAACGGCCGCGCAAAGCATTCTTAACGGAGCCTTATGGATACCCTCATTGTTATTGAATAACCTGATTGGTTTTGTTAGCCAAAATCTAACTCCAAAGCCCGAAGCTGACATTTTTAAAGAGCTTACCGAGCGAGAACAACAAGTAGCTAAAGCCGCTTGCCGTGGTTTAAGCAACAAGCAAATTTCTGAAGAGTTAACCATTACAGAGCGCACAGTAAAAATGCACTTAAGCTCTGTTTTTCAGAAGCTAAATATCAGTGATCGAATGCAACTATTGGTGTTAAGTCAAACCGGTAGCTAAGTGAGAAACCAGTTATGTATATAAAAAGAGACGCCAATGGCCGCATTTGCGCAGTCAATAAAACGCCCGATTCTGGTTATCATTTTATTGAAGATAATTCGCCTGAATTAACCGACTTTTACAAACTCGAACTGCTTAAATCGGATACCGATTTAGCTCGTATTCTTGAAGATTTAATTGATTTACTAAGCCGCAAAGGGCTTATTCAATTTACCGACCTGCCTTCTGCTGCCCAGCTAAAACTGTTAAACCGAAAAAGTAACCGCCGTTCAGTCAACAAACTCGAATTGATTAAAGACGAGTTCGATGACGGTGGCATCCCGCTTTAAAGAATTAACCCTGATACTGAACCCCTCGCCCAGTAATCACTTGAACTCCCAACTCCTCTAAGAGCATTAATGAGGTGTTTGGCTCAACGCCAGTTGCCACGATTGTGCAACCAAGTGAATAACCGAGCTTACCAATGCTTCTTAGTAGCGCTTGGTTGCCAATGTTATCTAAGTTTTGGATAAGCACAGGGGCAAGCTTAATGTATTCGATACCTAACGACTCTAACCCTGGAATACGGCTGAATTGGCTGGTAACGGCCTGCAGCCCCACGGCCACGCCTGCGCGTTTCATCATGGCAACAAAGCTGGCAAAAAGCACCGGCTCTTTAAGCGCCACGCTTTCATCCAACTCAAGGCTTAAGAATTTTAAATCGTCGCGGTTGGCGCCTTGAATTTTTTCAATTAAACGGCTGTAACTGCTTACATCAGCAAGGCTTGCCATTGAAATATTAACCGCAATGTTGCTTCTAGCTTCGGCTACATACTGCAGTGCCAAATCAATAATTTTTAATTCTAAATCAGGTAGTAAGCCTGCTCGTCTGGTCCAACCAATCACGTGTCCGGCAGAATACAATTTGCCATTTAATTCAATACGCAGCATTGCTTCTTGATGCCACAACTGATTTTTCATAGTGATATTTGGATAGCAATCAAAGCTGACTCGATGATGCTCAATGGCTTCGCTGATTCCGGCTTTCCACGCGGCTAACGAATCAAAAATCACATTGTCTTGGCTGCTTTCAATTAGACTTAAAATCTGGCTATTACCCTCTTCAAGATCGGCCAGATGCGAATCAATCAGCGTCATAAAGCGCGAAAATTCATCGCCATTACGGTAATTCCCAGCCGCACAAATAAGCGGAACACCCTGAATATTTTTGCTGAGGTCTTTAACCAGTATCTCGGCAATTTCTGCTAATTGGTTGGTGTCTTCAAACAATATAGCAAAGTCAGTACCGTTTAAACGGCCCACAAAATAGCGCGAATAATCGTCGGTTAAACTTTCCAGAGTGCTATTTATTTGCGCAACTAATTTTTTTAAAAGAGCATCCACTTGCTGGCGGCCTAATTTTTGATTTAAACCCAAAATATCAATTAAACGCAGCACCATAAAACCGTCTTCAATATTTTCGGTGGATTTTAACCGTGCCTTAAAGGCATCCAATAAATAAGCTCGATTCCAAACACCGGTAACTTCATCAATCATGGATTTTTGGCGAATTTCTTCAATGTTTTTTGACTCAGCCTCCAGCATCGAACGCACGCGATTAGTTAGGCGATTCATTGCTCGCACTAAACGACGAAACTCCATCGTTTTAGGCTCTTGGGTGGTGATAAACTGGCGCTCACCCAAAGCTTCAGCTTGAGTTACCACAACGCTTAGAGGCTGGTTGACCAAACGCATTAATACCGTGCCAACTAGCCCGCACAATAACGCAATCAAGCCATAGCCAAGCAGCAGCAAATAAAAAATTCGCCACAATGCAACTAGCGCGTATTCACTTTGGCTTTCCACATATAAGGTGCCGTATAAATTCCAACCATCTTGAACCTGCGCCACACCGGCAGGAATATCAAAGTTAATTACCCGCTCAAACCAAGCCGGAATTTTTTCTTCTTTGGTTATATTTTCTAGCAACAGCAAAGTTGTGCCATTAGCATCGACTAAATGAATGCGTTTGTAATGACCAGAATTAAACTGAGAATTAAGCATCAGCTCGATAAGGGTTAAGTCTTTATCGCCAGAGGAAAGCGTCAGCGCCATTGAGGCTGCGTTGTCGATATTTTTTACCTTAAGCTGTTCCTCATAAGAATTACGCGCATTAAAAGCACTGATACTAAAGCCGCTGATAAAAGTGAGCGAAATAATCAGTAATATCGCAATCCAAAGCTGTTTGGTTAATGACATAAAAAGAATCTCTTAATCATTTTTAAATTGAATGCCTTCTACCTGCATGCGCTCTAACACGTCACGCCAGCGCGATAACCGCGCGGTAGGACTGGAGTTAGCACGCTGGTTGCCCTGCCCAGCCCATAAGCCTTCACCGTTAAAGCTGAACACTGGCGTTAAATCAAGGCGCTCAGAGGCTGGGGTTACCCCAGCTTTTAAGCTGTCTAAAATTAACGGAGGGCTATTTGGCGTTGCGTAATAACCAAGCACCATGTGCGCTTCGGTATGGTTAAGAGCAACCCGCGCCTTAACATAAATGAGTCGTAGTTTTTTATCGCTGATACCCAGTTGCCTTAGGCTTATGTATTGCGCAATGGCCCAGTCTTCACAGTCGCCTAAACCATGCCCTAAGGTTTGCAGAACGCTGGCCCAATAATCGACTTCGCCATATAAGTCTTGATCGAGTCGATAGCGGATGCGCTGGTGAAAAAACTTATTCACTGCCGCCAACTGTTCTGACTCTGTTGTTCCGTTCAATTCTTGCAATAACTGCTGCCAAGCCTCTAAACGGGTGATGGCTTCATCATGCTGAAATTGCTGTAACAATGCTTGACGCATTATTTGAAAATTAATTTGAATAGATGAAAAAGAGTGTATAGAGAAAAATAAAAAAAACGTAATAAAAAAACAGCTTAAAAACAAAGTGGCAGAAGACCACCATGATTTTAAAAACTGTTTATGTATTGCCATAATTTTTTAACTTTTACTAAAACAAATAACCAAGCTGTAACCAGAAGCGCGGAGTTTTATCGCTGTCGGAACTTGGGGCACGGGTGAAACGGTAAGCCACAGAACTATCTAGGGTTAAACGTTGAGATAGCCAAGTAGAGCTAAGCCCGAAGCCACCACCACCCAAAGAACGGTAATCTGGGCCAGTTGGGTAGCCATCATAACTCACTCGCACAAAACCGTAATCGTAAAACGTTTTAAGTTGCAAACCATCGTACAAGGCAAGGCGCAGTTCGCCGTTCATTAGCATTCCTAAGTCGCCCGATGCCTCGCCCTGAGGGTAAGCACGCACAGCATGAGGGCCACCTAAAAATAATTTTTCAGAGGTGTCGAGGTTGGTATTGGCCCACTGAGCCAGTACATTCCCATATAAGCTAAAACGCCAAGGCAAGTATTGAATGCGTTCAAAGCGTGCCACCAGCTTGTCAAAGGTGCCTGAGGTTGGCGCTGAGCTTTGCTCGTCGAAATCTTTGGCATCGTTGCTATCCATGCTCAACTTACCGAACGTATTGGTAATATGCCAAGCGTTCATACCACCATAATAGAAGCTGTCAAAACGGTGGTTGTCGATAGAAAGCACAAATACATTAGCGGATTTGCGCGAGCTAATCGAAGAAACACCAACGGTATCACTCAAACGGCGATGCTCTAGCGAAAAGCTAACATCCAAGCGGCGGTAAGGAGACAAAATAATAGGGCTAGAGCCATACAAGCTAAAAGACTGGGCCGTACCATAGGCATCTAAGCTTTTATAGCTTTTTCCCAATTCATAAGTGGTGTTGCTGATAGAACCACCTAAGCGCAGCCCATCATAGAATACCGGCCTATCCCAGCCTGCTTGCAAGTAATCTAGCCCATCGTTCTGGCTAATGGCCGCTTTTATATTGAGTTGATCTCCTACACCCATTAGGCTGTTGGCGCTAAAACCACCGGTTAAACGATAGTGGCCGGTGTAGTGGTTGCCATAGTTATCCAGCCCAATTTGCCCGCCGTAGCGCTTTTCACCTTGCAGGATTAGGTCGATGGCGGTGCTTCCAGGTGCTTGGCCTGGATATAACCCTGGATCAACCAGATCAATACCAGGCAAATCTTTTAGCAATAAGAAGGCACGGTTGGCTTCATGGCTTTCTAATGGCTTATTAATGCTGAGCTGATTTTTAAGCGTTTTTTCGATTTGTTGGTTACTTACTAAAGAATGGTTCTGAATACGCACTTCAGACAGGTTGCCTTCAACCACTCTAATTTTCACCTCGCCATCCACCACCTCTTGCTGAGGCAAATAGGCATAAGCAACTAAATAACCCTGTTCGCGGTAAAAGGCCGTAACCTTGTCGGCGGCTTCTTGTAAGTCGGCTAAGGTTACTTCTTGGTCATACCTATTATCCGTAACAGCGGTTAGCTCTTTGCCCGAAAAAACCTTATTGCCCTCAAAGGTAATAAAGGATAAAGCTAGGGTTACTTCTTTGGCGTTTGGCGTTTTGTTGCTGTTCATTTGCGGTGACAGCAAAGGCGTAGTGACTGGCTTTTCAATTAACACTGGCTGGGTTTGTAGTTCTTGCCAGCTTTGTCCAGCGTCCACGCTGGGAAGATTGATAGGCGCCGCTAAAACCTGCAATGCCCCCAGTGTAGCAATAACCAAGCCTCCAAAATACGAAATAGAACGACCTAAAAACAGTGGTTGCATATATAAACCTTATTCGTTAAATGGGCTTGTTGGTGCGAGTATCAATAAACTTCATTTCAACGCGTCGATTTAAATTACGCCCCTCTAACGTATCGTTGGTTGCGCGTGGATTGGCGGCTCCTTGCCCTTGGCTGTATAGCTGGCGTTGATCAACGCCTAAGCCTTCTAAAATTTGCGCAACGTTATCGGCGCGCTGCAACGACAATGACTCGTTGTACCAATCCTTGCCTGAATCATCGGTAAAGCCGGTAATCACTACCGCAATATGCTTATTATGAGATAAATAACGCGCCAAAGGCGTTAAGCGCTGCTTTAGTTCAGCCTCATATTGCAGTGTTGAGGTGTTAAAGGGTGAGGTAAATAACTGTTCAGGAATAGTACTTACTAAACGCTCGGCTTGTTGCCTTGGATCAAGCGGCAAAGACAAGTAACTTTGGCGCGTAGGCACGCTAATAATATTATGCACTTCGGCTCTGGTTTCTTGGCTTTGCACTCGCTCTTGCTCAAGCAATTTATGGGTGGCCACCGAGGTAACCCAAGCTGCGTTATAGCCATTTTCGAAATCCGTGCCAGAAAGCACCGATGCACCTGCAGGGCGAATGCGCAAGGCGCCATCCACGATAATTAGCTCGTAGTTCCCAGTGCCAGCACCAGCAACATGGTGGGTATAAAGACCAATGCGTTCACCGCTGACAGGCGCATCGACTATGCCAAATAAAGCTTCGTGTTCTGGCTTTACCACGCCTTCAAGAGCATAGCCCGTTAAGCTGTGGGTTGTGCCATCAAAAAACACCGTTTGGCTGTTGGCTGTAAG
>JBASZG010000237.1:0-3283 GCA_049277875.1 Venatoribacter sp. | reverse complement strand
GTAAGTGGCAATGAAGAGCATGTGCAAACCGCCATTAAAAATGGTGCGGTTGCGGTTTTGGCTCAGGGCGCAATGGGGTTTCGTTGTGAACTAAGTGAACATCACCAAGATATGGTGCCAGTATTTTATAACGAGCAAACCCAAGCCTTATTTGCTACTTGGTTACAGCGTCGCTACGACATTGCCTCGATGAGTTTGTTTGCGGTAACTGGCACCAACGGTAAAAGCTCAATTACTCAATATATTGCGCAATTATTAACACTTTATAACCAGCCCTGTGCGGTCATTGGTACTTTGGGCAATGGTTTGTGGCCTAAGCTTGAAAGCACTGTGAACACCACTCCCAGTTTGGCGGTTACATTAAAATCTTTAAGCGATTGCTGTGCTTTGGGTGCGCGCTATGGAGCGCTGGAAGTTTCTTCTCATGGCCTAGTGCAAAAGCGTGTGGCGGGTTTGTCTTTTAATGTGGCGGTGATGAGCAATTTAAGCCAAGACCACTTAGATTATCACGCCAATATGGAAGATTATTTCTTAGCTAAACGCTCACTATTTGTTGATTATCAAGTCGCTTTTGCGCTGATTAATATCGACGATGAATACGGTGTGCGCCTTGCTCAAGATGTTGAAATAAAAAGCCAAATTATTACCTATGGAAAATCGGCTAAAGCGCAGGTTCGTTATCAGGTACAAGAATTTGGCGCGCATGGAATTAAAGCTTTGCTGTCATCCAATTGGGGCGAGGCCGAGCTGTCTTTGCCACTGATTGGTGAGTTTAATTTAGCCAATGCCACAGCGGCCATTGCCACTCTTGCCTGTCAAGGTTTTGAATTTAAAAAATTATGCCAATTAGCCGCGCAGCTACAGCCAGTGGCAGGGCGAATGGAGCTTTATCACAAGGCCGACGCGCCTACTTTAGTGGTGGATTTTGCTCATACTCCAGATGCGCTGCGCAATGTTTTAACGGCACTTAAAGCTTACAACCAGCCTATTGCTACGCTCTTTGGTTGTGGTGGTGATCGTGATCGTTCTAAACGCCCTTTAATGTTGCAAGCCGCGCAAGAGTTAAGCACTACTGTGTGGATTACCGACGACAACCCACGCTTTGAAGATCCTGAACAAATTTTTAACGACTTGCTACAAGGCCAGCAAGACGTGATAGCCGTGCACGATCGTAAAACCGCCATTGCTAATTTAATTAACAGCCAAACTGCCAACACTATTATTTTATTGGCGGGCAAAGGTCATGAAACCTATCAAGATATTCAAGGGGTTAAATACCCTTACAACGATGGTCAATATTTACAACAACTGGGCTATCAAAAATTAGGAGGCGAGCATGTTTAAGCCTCTAACTTTGGCTCAAGTAGCCATGATTACCCAAGGCCAGTTAGTGGGTGATAAAAGCATTCAAATTGGTGAGGTAAGCAAAGACACTCGCACCTTAAAACCAGGCGATTTATACCTTGCCATTAAGGGTGAAAATTTTGATGGCCATGCTTTTATTGGTAAGGCTCAGGAATTAAATGCCGCCGCCGCTGTGGTGGAGCAATTTGCTGAAAATTGTACTTTGGCGCAAATAAAAGTGGCCAACAGCATTGATGCTCTTGGGAATTTGGCAGGGTTTAATCGTGATCAATTTCAAGGCCCAATTGTTGCCGTAACTGGCAGCGCAGGTAAAACCAGTGTTAAACAATTAGTGCATTCAATATTAAGCCAAGCGTTTAACGCCTTAAAAACAGAAGGCAATTTAAATAATCATATTGGTGCGCCTTTCACTTTACTGCGTCTTAATCAAGATTTTACCGCTGCCGTAATTGAATTAGGTGCCAGCGGTTTAGGTGAAATTGCTTACACCGCCAAGTGGGTAAAACCCGATGTAGCCATTATTACCAACGCTGGCGAAGCTCATGTGGAAGGCTTTGGCAGTTTACAAGGTATTGTGCAGACCAAAGGTGAACTATTGGATTATTTGCCTGCCACAGGCAGCGCAATTTTAAACGCCGATGATCCATTTTGCGAAACCTGGGCTAAGCGTGCACAGGGCAAAAATATTCTTTATTTTGGTCTTGCCAGCCATGCTGACGTGCACGCCGAAAATATTAAAACGAATTTAAATAGCAGCGAATTTTTACTTTGTTTTAAACAAGAAAAACAACTTATTCATTTGCCGCTTTTAGGTACTCACAATATTCGTAATGCCTTAGCGGCAGCGGCTTCTGCTTTGGCGCTAGGATTGTCGTTAGCGCAAATAAAAGCTGGCTTAGAGCAAGTTACTAATGTGTCTGGCCGCTTAGAGTGGGTTGTTGGCGGTAAGCAACAGCGCATTTTAAACGACGCTTACAATGCTAATCCTGCCTCTGTGCGTGCCGCTATTGATGTGCTTAAACAGGCTCAGCACAGTTGGCTGGTGCTGGGCGACATGGCCGAGCTAGGCCGCAATGAATTGCAGCTTCATAAAGAAGTGGGTGCTTACGCGAAGGCTCAGGGCATTCAACATTTATTGGCCTGCGGCACTCTCAGTAAAGCCACGGTTGAGGGTTTTGGCGAACAAGCATTGTGGTTTGAAAACCAAACTTTGTTGGCGGAATTTTTACAAAAAAATACCACCGCGCAAGACGTTATTTTAATTAAAGGTTCACGCAGTTCGGCTATGGATTGCGTTGTTCATCATTTACAACAAAACGCTGGGGCATAACATGCTTTTATGGCTAGGTAATTGGCTAGTGCAATTTCACACTGGGTTTGGAGTAATTAACTACTTAACCCTAAGAGCAATTTTTTCGGTTATTACGGCATTGGGTTTGGCTTTGTGGCTAGGGCCTTGGCTAATTCGTAAATTACGCGAAATGCAAATTGGCCAAGCCATTCGTGAAGTGGGGCCTAAGTCGCATTTAAGTAAAGCCGGCACGCCTACCATGGGTGGTGTGCTGATTTTATTATCGCTATTTGTTAGCACTTTGCTGTGGGGCAATCTTGAAAGCCGCTATGTGTGGGTGGTGCTGCTCACTACTTTGGGTTTTGCGGCAATTGGTTGGGTGGACGACTACCGCAAAGTGGTTGAAAAAAATTCGCGTGGTTTACCTAGCCGTTGGAAATATTTTTGGCAATCGGTGCTGGGTTTAATTATTGGCGCTTTTTTATTTTACAGTGCTCAAAGCCCACAAGAGACTCAATTTGTTGTGCCATTTTTAAAAAATGTAATGCCACAACTGGGCATGTTTTTCATTATTTTAACTTACTTCGTTATTGTTGGTTCCAGTAACGCGGTAAATCTTACCGATGG
>JBASZG010000236.1:0-2245 GCA_049277875.1 Venatoribacter sp. | reverse complement strand
TTCATAGCCGTAGTTGGCTTGATGCACAAGCTGTTGCAGTGTGTTGTTCAACGTGCTGCTGACGGGTTGTTGATAGCCGTTGTAGTGTGTGGTCTGTTGGCTGCCACCAGGGTAAATAATGCGGCTGGGCAGGTTCCACTGATGGTCGGTGTACACCATCTGGCCGACATCGGGGATGCGGACGCTTTCCAGTTCGTTGTTGCGGTTGTAGCCGTATTGGTAGGTGGTGCCTTCGGGCGTGGTGTAGCTTTTTAGTTTGCCATCGGGGTGGTAATCGTAGGTTTGGGTTTTGCTGAACGCCCCGAAGTTGGTGACCACTTGGGTGACATCGCCACGGGCGTTGTAACGGTACTGAACGCTGGTTTGGCCGTTGCTGAGGTGGGTGAGCTGGTCTTGGCTGTTGTAGCTGAGGTTCACCGTTAAGTTCGGGGTGTTGTTGCTTTGTGCTGTGACGTTGGCGTAATAATTAACCTGCGTGGCACGCCCCAGCGCATCGCGGCTGTAAGTAATCACTTGGCCTGAGGGTTTAATTTGCTGAGCAAGTTCGCCTGTGGGGGTGTATTGGTACTGCGTGCTGCTGCCATCGGGATGAGTGGTTTGCGTGACTTGCCCCGCTAGATCATATTGCCAGAGGTGGGTGTTGCCTTCGCCATCTGTGACTTGCGTTGGCTGGCCAGCTTCATTCCATTCAATTTTAATGGTGAGGTCATCGAAGTTTTGGCAGGTAAAAAGAAACTCTCCATCTGTGACCGTGTTTGAAGCAGCAAAAGGAGTAAAAAGCACCAGCCAAATTATGCTAAATAAGCGCGCTATTTTTTTAGTCACCGTGGCACTCAATCAATAACCCCCTCCTTTCTTTAGATATTCCATACCTGGCTATCAATCTGACCTGCTTAGCCAAACTAATTTCACTCTTTTCTTCTTAAACTAAGTGACTTGGCAATAGGCTACCCGCTTTAATGCGAAGAACCGGCAATCTGGCTTGCTGATTTGGGCGTTGCCGAAGTCGTCATAGTCGGCTTGCCAGTGGATAAGAAAATAACACTGAGTTTTGAACAACATCCTTTCCCGTTAAAGTTGGTCCAACGTTTTCCGAATAGTTTTATCTTCAATACTACTATGTACGACACTGGGAAGATCACAAACAAGCCCCCAGTCATCATCCGGCATAAAGATTTCGCTAATGAGGCTTAATGGATTTAAAAAAAAACGCCGATATGTATAGTAATGGCACTTCATTAAAGACTGATTGTTTTTATCAAAACATTCAAACAAACGACCACTATAATTATTAAGCCAATCTACACGATAAATTTTATCTACGTTAACAACTTTTTTATTCCAACCAATGGTAGCCTGATCATTGTTGCCTTTAAAAAACACAAAGACTCCCTCATCATATTTGGCATACCAGCCATCAAATTTATTGCCACCTTCATATCGTTGACATGAAAAATGACCATCTTCCAGCGTGATCTGAATAGCACTATCGTCGAAAGAAACTAATCGAGACCAAGGTTTTAGAATAAATTGGTTTTTACTACTGACAATCACAATTGCCTCCCATCTGATTCCCCGTTACACCTCCCGCTACAGCACCAGCTGGTGCTAGCCCCCGTGAAGGAAGAGCCAGAATTGAATTGGCTATTGGATTGGTATCTGTCAATGTCTTCACCACGTTAGCATTTTTTATTGGATCAAATGCAGGCCCTAACGGATCGCCATATTTTTTCATATTTCTCATGTATATTATCGAACGGAATGGTTGTGGGGTTTGTTGCTTCAATCTTGCACCAGCCACTCGGCGTAAACGATGTGCCTGTTTGGCAGATAGATTTTTCTTCAGTCCGGCTTGTAAAGTGCTTTGATATGCTTGTCGGATATTCCGAGCTTTTTGCACTGCACTTCCAAAGCCTCCACCAACACTCCCCAGTGCAGCAGATGCAGCGACCTGTCCCCAACTAACGCAACTAAAATTACCTCCATTCTGTGCTAGCTGAAGCCCTAAATCAATTCCACCACCGATTGCAGCTCCAATCGCTGGCGCCAAAAACCACGCCAACTCACCTGTCAGATCCACATAATCAAACGGGCTTTGGTTTACATAGCTGTAGAGGTTAATGCCACCTTCCAGCCCTATTGGGTCTTCGCTGAGGTAACGACCTAATTCAGGGGCGTAGTAGCGATTTAGGTTGTAATAGTAGCCGCTTTCTGCATCGGCGTATTGTCCTGGCAGGCGCAGGTT
>JBASZG010000235.1:0-3784 GCA_049277875.1 Venatoribacter sp. | reverse complement strand
GCTTAGCAAACACCTCGCGCTGCACTTGATGCGGGCTGTGATCGTAAAAATAATCTAGGCCAATTTCGCCAATAGCAACGACTTTTTCATCCAGGCAATGATGGCGAATAAGCTGATCGCAGTTGGCATCGTACTGGCTTGCTTCATGTGGATGCACGCCTAAGCTGGCGTAAACCTGTGGGTAGCTTTGTGCCAAATTCAGTACTTTTAATATGTTATCTGGTTCCACGCTAATGCTAATAAAGCGCTCCACCCCTACCGCTTGTGCGGCGCTAAGTATTTCTTCGGCACTGCCTTCTTTTAAGTAATCAAGATGAAAGTGCGTTTCAATAATGGGGTGGTTAAATAGGGGGATATCGCGCTTAGCCATGTTTATACTCGAAAAATCAAAGGCGGTTATTATATGCCTTGTTGCGGCGAAGATAAAAAGCACCCCAAGCCAGCCCAAGCACCGCAGCGCTGCTTGAAGCAATTAACACCCCAATTTTTGCAGCTACAATCAGGCTTTCGTCTTGATAGGCCAGCATGGCAATAAAGATCGACATGGTAAAACCGATACCAGCCAGTAGCCCCACAATCAGCAAGCCTGACCATGATACGCCAATGGGCAGCAAGCTAATTTTCAAGCGCACCGCTAACCAACAACTGAGCATAATGCCCACTGGCTTGCCCAACACCAACGCCAAAATAATACCAAGGCTAACGAGCTGGCTTTCTAGGCTGGTTGGGCTGGCGCTGGTGATTGTTACTCCGGCGTTGGCAAATGCAAAAATTGGCATAACGAAAAATGCGATCCAAGGGTGCAGTGCGTTTTGCACGCGAATAACGGGCGGAATTAAGTTTTTCTGCGCAGACCATAATTTTTGCAAAGGCTGAATTAAGTCTTGGGGTGGTGTGTCGCTATTTAAATTACGGTGTATTTTTTCAGTTTTTTGCCAGATTTTTTTACGGCTTTCTGGTGTGTGCACCGGCGTTAGTAAACCTAACGCAACGCCTGCTAGGGTTGGGTGCGCTCCAGTTTTTAACAGGCCAAACCAAACAATAGCTCCAGGTAGTAAATAAGAATAAGCCGAATGAAACCCCAGCTTTTGCCATAAAAAAATAAGCGCCAAACCAGCACCGGCAATTAAGAAACCTTGGTAATCAAGCCCGCCGCTGTAAAACAAGGCAATAATCAATACCGCCAGCACATCATCGATAATGGCCAGAGCTAACAAAAAAACACGCAAGTTATGCGGCACAGTCTTACCCAGTAGCGCCAGCACGCCCAAAGCAAAAGCAATGTCGGTGGCGGTGGGAATGGCCCAACCAGCTTGCCCTGCGGTAGAAAAATTAAGGCTGGTAAAAATAAGCGCAGGAACCAGCACGCCACCCAATGCAGCAATAATAGGCAAACTGGCGCTGCGTAGGCTGCTTAATGAGCCTGAATGAATTTCGTTGCGCACTTCCATGCCTACAATCAGGAAAAAAAGCGTCATTAAGGCTTCGTTAATCCAAAAATGCAGTGATTGCGAAAAGGTAAAGGATCCAAAGCCAAGGCTAATGGGCGTATGCCAAAGCGCGTGATATTGATCAGAGAAAGAAGAGTTAGCCCAAATTAATGCTAAACATGCGGCGAAAAGTAACACCAAACCACTGCTGGCTTGGGTATGAATAAAACGCTCGAAGGCAATGCGGGCTTTATGTGAAAAAGACATAGGCTGCTCCGCGCGGCGTCCCAACCTGCGCAAAACTGTCCTCTTCACACCATTGTGCTGACACCCGCGCGAATTATAACTACCACTTTTGTGATAGCCAAGCCCTAGCCGTTACCTTTGGTTTTAGTGCTGGAGCGGGTGGATTTTTCTAAAAATTGATACATCATGCCTGCAATATCTTTACCCGTAGCCTGCTCAATGCCTTCTAAGCCGGGTGAGGAATTTACCTCCATCACCAGTGGGCCGTTATTGGAGCGTAGAATATCCACCCCACAAACGTTTAAGCCCATGATTTTGGCGGCGTTAATGGCTGTTTTGCGTTCGGCAGCGCTAATGCGCACTAATTCCACCGTGCCGCCACGGTGCAAATTAGAACGAAACTCACCTTCTTGTGCTTGGCGTTTCATGGCTGCCACCACTTTGCCGCCCACCACCAAACAACGAATATCGGCCCCACCGGCTTCTTTAATGTATTCCTGCACTAAAATATTGGCATTTAGCCCCATAAAGGCTTCGATAATACTTTCAGCCGCTTTGCGCGTTTCGGCCAGCACCACACCAATGCCCTGAGTGCCTTCCAACAGTTTAATAACTAAAGGCGCGCCACCAACGTTTTTAATCACGTCTTTAATGTTATCGGCTTGGCGAGCAAAGCCTGTTCTGGGCAGGCCCACGCCCTTGCGAGAAAGCAGTTGCAGTGAGCGTAATTTATCGCGTGAACGACTAATAGCCACCGACTCATTCATGGAAAAGGTGCCCATCATCTCAAACTGTCTAACGACAGCCGTACCGTAAAAAGTAATAGAGGCGCCAATTCGGGGAATAATGGCATCGTAATGGGGCAGAGCTTCACCTTTATAACGTACCGTAGGGTGGCTGGATGTAATATCCATATAGCAGTGCAAGGTGTCGACAACATCGACTTGATGTCCGCGTGCTTCGCCAGCTTCTTTTAGCCTTTTGGTGGAATAAAGCTCTGGGTTACGAGACAAAATGGCAATACGCATGGCAGTACCAAAAATTAGGGTTGAAATTGCGCGTAGTCTGCACCTACTGCAACAGAAAGTCATCTGCTAATGCAGTGGCTAGGAATAAAGTCTATGCTTGAGCCATTAAAAAAATAAGAGGGGGATGTATGTCACAAACTGAAACCTTCGAACTGGACGCCTTACTGCGCGATAAAGTTCGTTTGCTTGGTCAATTACTAGGCAAAACCATTGCCAGCCAACAGGGCGATGAAACCTTAGAGCTGATTGAAAAAATTCGTCGCCAAGCCAAAAAAGCTCGCCAAGAAGGCGCGCAAGAACACGAACATTTATTAAATTTATTGCAAAACTTATCCGACCCAGCATTAGTACCTGTAGCGCGTGGTTTTAATCAGTTTTTAAACTTGGCCAATATCGCTGAGCAGCAGCACGGCATTAGTTGGCGCGCACAACAAGCTGAGCAAGAAAATGCCTTGAACATGGTTAAAGATTTATTTGATCGTTTGCAAAAAAACGGCATAAAAGATTTAAACCAAAAAATTTCCAATGCCAATATCGAACTGGTTTTAACTGCCCATCCCACCGAAATTACCCGCCGTACTTTAATTCAAAAATACGACCAAATTTCTAAGCTGCTGCAACAACGCGACGATTTGCGCGACGATCATCCAGAGCTGCAGCAAATCGAAGATAAACTCGGCAGTTTAATCGACGAAATTTGGCTTACCGATGAAATTCGTCAAGTGCGTCCCACCGCAGTAGATGAAGCCAAATGGGGTTTTACCGTTATCGAAAATTCGCTTTGGCATGCCGTGCCACAATTTTTGCGGGAATTAGACAACGAATTAATTAGTCGCCAATGTGAACCTCTGCCTCTCACCGCCGCACCAGTGCGCTTTTCATCATGGATGGGCGGCGATCGTGATGGCAACCCTAACGTTACCGCAAGCGTTACCTGCACTGTTTTGTATTTAGCTCGCTGGATGGCTGCCGATTTATATTTACGCGATATTAAAAAACTAAATATGCAGCTTTCTATGGCTCAGGCCGGAAGCGAAATTGCCCCCTACGCCCAAGCCAATTCGCTAGAGCCTTATCGTG
>JBASZG010000234.1:0-2725 GCA_049277875.1 Venatoribacter sp. | reverse complement strand
GGTAAGTGTCGCGTGGCAGTTTCCAGCGTTCTAAGTGCTGCGCCCTACAGGCAATTTGCATTATCTCGCTGGGGCTTTTTTGCAATGCAAACAGCCAGCGCGTCATGTGTTGGCTATACACATATTCTCTCGGCTGTTTTTGGCCTTCAAAGTCGTCTTTGTTGGGGTCTTGTAGGTTGGCTTGGTCGATTTGATTGAGTGTTTGATTAAGCAAAACAATGAGCCTCTCAAAAATTAAACAGAGTGCGGATAAAAACTAGGTGCCACAAAAGGTTTGGAAAATGGTTTCTTGGCCGCTGGGAGCCTGGCTAAATGGATCGTTTTCATCCCGCTCGTCATAAGGCCGCTGCAAAGCATCGAATAAGGCATTAAATACGCTTAAATCGCCCTGCTGCGCCGCTTCAAGCGCCTGCTGCACTAAATGATTACGAGGAATAATAGTTGGGTTATGTTGGCGCATCTGCGGCAAACTGGCCAAGAAATTCTCGCTGGTGCGAGCTTGCCAGTGTGCAAACCATTGCAGCATTTCAGGCTCAGTGCAAGGCGCTGTTTGGCGCATTAGATCTAGGTGGGCGTTGGTGTAATCCAGTTTAAAACGCTCAAGTAGCGCCAGCCAGTCGTTGATTAGAGTGCTGTCCGTGTCGTTCTTACTATCTTCATCAAGCAAGCCTAATTTCGCGCGCATCATCTGGGTAAATCGCTGCTGAAAACGCGGCATAAACTGCTCTAATAACGGTGTAACCAAAGCGATGGCGGTGTTTTCATCCGCATGAACAAGCGGCAATAAGGCTTCTGCTAAGCGCACCATATTCCACTGGGTAATGCGTGGTTGTTGGCCAAAAGCGTAGCGCCCTTGGCGGTCTATCGAGCTAAATACGGTGCTTGGGTGATAGGCATCCATAAAAGCGCAAGGGCCAAAATCCAGCGCCTCGCCGCTAATGGTGACGTTATCGGTATTGAGCACGCCATGAATAAACCCCACTCTCAGCCAATGCACCACTAAAGCTATTTGTGCGCTGATTACGGCCTCTAAAAAAGCCAATGCAGGGTTTTGCGCTTGTTTTAATTCGGGGTAATGGCGGTTAATAGCGTAATCCAGTAACGCGGGCAGTAGGGTTTTATCCGCTTGCCAAGCCGCAAATTGGAAGGTGCCGACGCGCAAGTGTGAGCTTGCCACGCGCGTGACTATCGCTCCAGCAAGCGGCTGCTCGCGGTACACAGGTTCGCCTGTAGCCACTACCGCCAACGAACGTGCCGTTGGCACTCCCAAGGCATGTAACGATTCACTGATAAGATATTCACGCAACATCGGCCCTAGCGCCGCGCGGCCATCACCACCGCGTGAAAAAGGCGTGCGCCCTGCCCCTTTGAGTACAATATCCTTGCGCACACCGCTGGCATCTAAACACTCGCCAAGCAACACCGCACGGCCATCGCCAAGCAGGGTCGCATGACCAAACTGATGCCCAGCATAAGCCTGGGCTAAAGGCCCAGAGCCAGCCAACAATTCATTACCAGAAAAGAATACTGCGGCCTGTGCTTCACTAAGATTATTTAGGCCAAGCTCTTGTGCAAGTGAAGGATTAAACAGCAACAGCTTGGGTGCACGCACTGGCACAGGCAAGGTATCGGCCCACAAAGCCTTGGGTAAAGAACGGTAGCTATTATTCAGCGAAAACATGTTAAGCCTACCTTTTTATAAATTAGGCACGAGTATAAACGTAAAAGCCGAATTTAATATCTTCGCACTTGGCCTCGCCAAACAGGCCTATACTCTTTGGGCTAACTTCATCAATTTAAGGAGCGCGCCATGAGCGTCAAACTCGCTATTGTTTACTATTCAAGCTACGGCACTAACTTTGAAATGGCTTCCATCGCTGCAGAACAAGCCAAAGCCGCTGGTGCAGATGTGCGTTTATTAAAAGTACGGGAAACCGCCCCCGTCGAGGTGGTGGCAGGCGTGGATGCTTGGAAAGCCGCCGCCGATAAGGCCGCACATATTAAAGAAGCCACGCCAGATGATTTAGTGTGGGCTGATGCGTTTCTTTTTTCTTGCCCGACTCGCTTTGGCGTTCAGGCCAGCCAAATGCGCGCCTTTATTGATACCTTAGGCGGTGTTTGGGCCAAAGGTGAGCTTGCCAATAAAGCCATTTCAGCCATGACCTCCGCGCAAAATAACCACGGCGGCCAAGAGCAAACCCTGATGTCGTTTTACGCCACCGCCATTCACTGGGGCAGCATTATTGCCGCACCAGGCTTTACTGACCCCGCCATTTTTAAAACCGGCGGTAACCCTTATGGCTACAGCCACACCCAAGGCGACGCCTTTGACGACAACGCCAAAGCCAGCATTAAAGTGCAGGTTGAGCGCCTGGTGAATGTGGCGAAGAAGCTTAGGGCTTAAGCTGAAAGAATAAAAAGCGTTATTTTTTGCTGAAGATAACGCTTTAACTGAGTGATAGTTATCGCCAAAAATTCACGTTATCTAGGATCAAAGCACGCATTCAGCAAGGCTTTGAGTTTCTCTGTGCCTAGCTCGTTCATCAGTGCGATATTGCGCTCTGGTATGTCGCCTACATTGGGGTAATCGGCTATCGCGCGCTCTAGGCTGTCTTCGCGCAGCAAATGCAACGTTGGGTAAGGCGAGCGGTTGGTGTAGTTTTCCGCAGCGTCTGGCTCGGTGCCGCCAAACTGATAATCGGGGTGAAAACTGGCGATTTGATAC
>JBASZG010000233.1:0-2531 GCA_049277875.1 Venatoribacter sp. | reverse complement strand
TTCATGTTTCACCTCAAACTAGACAGCTTCTATTGTCTCTTATTGAAGTGTCCACTTGAATTAGACCAGAACAGAGATTGCCTGCCGGATTGATGCGTTGTCCAATCGAATCCTTTAATTCCACATGAGGATTGCTGATACCTGGTGCGGTTCTTGTTGGCCATAACTCTGGCTGTGGAAAAATATTTCTACATATCAAATTAATAGCAGTTTTTTTTATTTAACTTTTGAAATTCACTCAACTTCATATTTTGCCTCCAATCATTGAGTGAAAATGAGTTGCGACCCAGAGTAATTCCAAAAAAATTAAAGCTGAAGATACGAAAAGAGTAAATAAAAAAACAGCAATTCTTAATACCCAATTTTCTATAGCGGACAAATCTCTGACATTCATAGATATAACGAGAAATGGCACAGCCAATGAAAGTATAGAAAGGTAGTTTAAAATTGATATTTTTTCCTTCATTATAAACACAAAAAAAACATCCAACAAACACAAATAAATCAAGCACAGTAGAGATAAAATAATAACAGATTTAAAAATCTTCTTTAAATAGTCAATCATAAGCGATTCGATTACCGTTGCGGTCTCTTATTTATTCCTTTTCAAAACATGTACTTCTCTGGATAACATTCCACATAAATAGCTCTATTGAACTCCCAGTCTTTTTTTATATATTCATCATTCCTATAGCAACGATAATATGAATAAAAACCGCAGCCAGAAATGTTTGGCAGCGCTATAGTTATAGGCTCTTTATATTCCTCCATGACCTCCACATACTTGGAGGTTTCTCTATTGAGCAAATAAATGCTAGGGGGTTCTATATCTAGCTGCGAACAGTCTGACAAATTGTTTTCATAGCTTTTGATAATATCAGAAGCAACTAACGGAATAACCAATATAGGCATAACATCATCAATTATTTTATTTTCAGTAGAATATGTTACAAGTTCAAGATATGAGTCTACGGAAAGCTTAATCAAATCTGCTTTCGATAATTTTAAAGATGAAAACTCATCAGTATGGCACTCAATAAAATACGCTTCGCTTAACTTATCTATTGATTTGTTTATCCAGTTATAGAAAAGCCTACTCGATTCTTTATTTTTTAGGTAATGTCCAGTCATTATTTTTCAACCATTCTTTTTGTTTACTTGTTAGATTAGATCCCCCGTGCTTCCACGTTCCATCTTTATTTAAGGCGGAGCCATTATCAAAATGAACATGTTCTTGCTCACCTTTGACTTTACCGGGGTCAACTCGCTTTATGCCACGAGGCGCCTGTCCTCTATAAATTTGTTGATTCATCTGGCTCTGTTTGCTTTTCCCACCAGTTATCCCCAGCTTCGGCCCTTTGCTTCCCTTACCACCACCCAGCCAGTTCATTGGGTTTAAGCAGCTGAGCGCACAATCTCCAACAGAAGGCGAGTCACAGCCCGTAATAGCACCAACGGCTGCACCAACCGCTTTGCATTGTAAAACACAGCGCCCATATGCGTAGGCTGCGGCGGGGTTTTCACCCGTAGGATCCACATAATCAAACGGACTTTGGTTTACATAGCTGTAGAGGTTAATGCCACCGTCCAGCCCTATTGGGTCTTCGCTGAGGTAACGGCCTAGCTGTGGGGCGTAGTAGCGATTTAGGTTGTAGTAATAATCACTTTCTGCATCGGCGTATTGTCCTGGCAGGCGCAGATTGTTGGTAACTTGCGAGTAATCAGGCTTACTGATTGTGGCATTGCCGAAGTCGTCGTAGTCGGCTTGCCAGTGGACATTGCCGCCTGCGTCGATGATGCGAACGGGGGCGTTGCGGTAGTCCAGTTGGTAGTAAAAGTATTGCCCATGTTGGCGGGTGAACATGGGTTGCATGCCCCAACCAGCTTGCGGGGCGAAGTGGTATTCCACTTGAAGGTTGCCGTTGCTGTCGTATTCAGCGGCCAGGCCGTTTTGGTTGTAGAGATAATAAGTCGTGCCTTCAGCGGTAGTTTTGCTTAAACGGAATACGCCCGTTGGGTCGTAAGTGTAGGTGGTGGTTACGCCGTTTTGGGTAAACTGGCTTAGGCGCTGTTGGGCGTTGTAGCTGAGGCTTTGTTCTGTACCGCCACTTTCTTTGTTTAGTATTTTAATCAACGAGCCGTTGGCATCGTATTGATAAGTATGGCCGTTGGCTTCGATTAGGCGGTTGTGCTGGTAAATCCAGCTATCGCTATGGCTGTTGCCGTTTTGATCTTGGCTAAAGCCGGTACGGTTGTCTACGCCATCATACTGATATTGGTTTTGGCTGTTGTTATCTTCGGCTTCTGCATAATCGCTTTGGTAATGCTCCAAGCGGTAGTTGCTGTCGTAGCTGATGCGCTGTGTGCGGGTGGCTTCCGTGATGGCGTTGAGGTGGCCTTCGTTTTCATAGCCGTAGTTGGCTTGATGCACAAGCTGTTGCAGTGTGTTGTTCAACGTGCTGCTGACGGGTTGTTGATAGCCGTTGTAGTGTGTGGTCTGTTGGCTGCCACCAGGGTAAATAATGCGGCTG
>JBASZG010000232.1:0-2053 GCA_049277875.1 Venatoribacter sp. | reverse complement strand
TCGAGCCAAATCCTAGCTTCGCAAGAAGTGCACGATATAGCCGTAGCCTTGGGCATCGACCCCGCCAACGACGACCTAAGCGGCCTGCGCTATGGCAAGGTTTGTATTCTCGCCGATGCCGACTCCGACGGCCTACATATCGCAACCCTACTCTGCGCCTTGTTTGTGCGCCACTTTCCTAAGCTGGTGCGCGAAGGCCATGTCTACGTTGCCATGCCACCTTTATACCGCATCGACCTTGGCAAAGAAGTGTATTACGCCCTTGATGAAGCCGAGAAAGACAGCATTTTAGAACGCCTTGTAGCCGAGAAAAAACGCGGCAAACCAAACGTGCAACGCTTTAAAGGCTTGGGTGAAATGAACCCGCTGCAACTGCGTGAAACCACTATGGCACCTGATACTCGCCGCTTAGTGCAGCTTACCTTAGATGCCGATGAAGGCACGCACGAGCTCATGGATATGCTGCTGGCGAAGAAACGTGCAAATGATCGCAAAGTCTGGTTAGAGCAGCACGGCAACGAAGCAGACTTAGCGATATAAACCTTGGTTAAGGCGCTGGCGTATATTCCAACTCGTCACCCGGCACTTTAGGGAAGCGCTGGTGCAGCCAGTCGTCTTCGGCTTGCTGAATACGCTCGCGGCTCCAAGCCACATAGTTCCAACGAATATAGGGCTTTTCGGCAAAAGCTTTGCCACCCACCATAACAAAGCGGCTGGTTTCGTTAACCATAATAACCTCGCCTTTTTCGAGCAGCACAAAATCGCCGGCCTGAAACACTTCGCCATTTACACAGACGCCGCCGCTTTGAATATAAAGCGCGTTTTCTTCGTGCTCTGGTAGCTCAATCGCTTCGCCTGGTTGGCTTAGTACATCAATTAAATACATAGGCCAGTGCGTGCGTACTGGCGATACCATCTGGTAAGCCTCACCAGCCACTAGGCGCATAAAGGTTTTGTGCAAATAACGGTGTGGCAGTTCTTCACGTTTAAGGTGTTGAAAGCTGGGCTCGATTTCGGCTTTTTCGGGCGGCAAAGCGACCCAAAACTGCAAGCCGTTGGCGCGGTGTGGTGCGCTACGCACCTCAAAGGTTTCGCGTTCGCTGTGCACTATGCCTTTGCCTGCGGTCATCCAGTTTACTTCGCCTGGGGTAATTTCTTGCACGTTACCAAGGCTGTCGCGGTGCAACATACTGCCTTCCAGCAGGTAGGTTAGGGTAGATAGGCCAATATGAGGGTGAGGGCGCACGTTAATACCTTCGCCAGCGGCAAAGTCGGCGGGGCCCATGTGGTCTAAGAAAATAAAAGGCCCGACCATTTTTTTGGCTTGGTTGGGAAGAATACGTTTTACGTTAAAGCCATCTAAATCTTTAATGTCGCCGGTAATTAACTGAGCCATCACAGCCTCCTAAGCCTTTTATTCAAATCGGGCTTCAGTATAGCTAAGTTAATTTTTAATAATTTCGTAAAATTACGATGATTAGAATCGTTATTTTCGAATTATTGGCGCAGTAGCAGCGTTTGATACAGCGTATTTAAATGCGGCACCGACAGCTTTTTACGCTCGGCAATACGCACTATGTTGCCCAAAATGGCTTCCAGCTCTATGGCGTGGCCGTTGAGGTAATCCACCGCCATGCTGGTGTGATAAGGCGGCATGGCGCGTGTGGTCGCTAGGTTTTTGTCGATAAGGTCGGCGCTCAGGGTAAATCCGTCGGCGGCGGCAACGGCAATCACTTCGGCCATTAAATTACGTACTAGCTGCTCGGCTTCGGGCGTGCCTAAGAGTTTGCCGGTGTCTGCACCATTGGTTGCCACAGAAAGCGGGTTAAAGCTGGCGTTCCAGATGCTTTTCTTCCAGCGGTCTTTTTGCACATTGGCTGAAATAGCCGTCTCTACGCCTGCTTGGTTAAAACTGTCGGCCAAGGCTTGGCAAGCTGCGGCGGCGTTTTGATGATAATCGCCCAAAATTAAGCGGCCATAGGCTTCGTGCTTGATGTGCCCTGCGGTAATGCGAGTGGTGGCAACAAAGGCCACCATGCTAATAAACGCATGG
>JBASZG010000231.1:0-15589 GCA_049277875.1 Venatoribacter sp. | reverse complement strand
TTAATAAATCGTCGAAGTTTTGGATGTTCGTGGTCATTGGCTTTACTCTTTTTAATGGCCAGATTTAGCCACCGGTGGCGTTCATAAAACGTAAAATCTGCACTTCCCCTTCGCCGCTAAAATGGTGACGTTCGGGTTTGTATTGCATGGCTTTGTGTAAGGCATCTTCCAGCGGTTGATTGGTTAATGGATAACGGCGTAATAAGGCGCGCATATCTAGGTTGTGTTCATTGCCAAGGCATAACAAAAGCTGGCCTTCGGCGGTTAAGCGCACACGGTTACAACTGCTGCAAAAGTTGTGCGAGTGCGGTGAAATAAATCCAATGCGAGTGTGGCTGTGGTCTTTTAAGCGTGCATAACGCGCTGGCCCGCCCGATTTTTCGGTGCTGTCGATAAGCTCAAACTCTTGCGCTAAGATTTCTCGCACTTCATCGCTTAAAAACAGCCCCTCTTTGCGGTTGCGACCCACTTGGCCCAGTGGCATTTCTTCGATAAAGGTAAGGTCAAGCTGATTGGCCACGGCAAAGCGAGTTAGCGGCAAAATCTCCTGGTCGTTTTGCCCACGAATAACCACGGTATTTAACTTAGTGCGCTTAAAACCTGCTTGCTGCGCCGCCTCAATACCAAGCAGCACTTGGTGTAAATCGCCAGTGCGAGTAATGGCCTTAAACCGCTCTGGGTTTAGCGTATCTAGGCTGATATTCAACCGCTTTACCCCTGCCTCAAACAGCGGCTTGGCGTACTTAGCCAACTGCGAGCCATTGGTGGTGATAACCAGTTCTTTTAAACCCTCTAACGCGGCGATTTTTTCACACAGGCTTACCATATTTTTGCGTGTGAGCGGCTCGCCACCGGTTAAACGAATCTTACTTACCCCATTAGCCACCAACACCTGCGCTGTACGATAAATCTCCTCTAGCGTAAGCACCTGCGCACGCGGCAAAAATTGCATATCCTCGGCCATGCAATACACACAACGAAAATCGCAGCGGTCGGTGATGGAAATCCGCACATAGTCGATTTTTCGGCCTAGGCCGTCGATCAATACTTTGCTCATCGTTACCTCATTGTTAGATGGCTGGGCGCTCGACCTTCAGCGCAGTCAGTAATTTTCTGTGGCGTTTCAAGCTGAATTGAGCAAACCGTGTCCGCCATGGATGGCGCGCTCGAGCCTATAGGGACATATTCACGGCGTGTTTGCGATGTTCAGCATGAAACAAAGCCACCAAGAAAATTACGACCAGCTACTGCAATAATGGCGATTGTGCGCCGTCTAAAACAATACCTTCAACGGTGGCTTGGGCTACCAACATTTGCAGGTATTGCGCCACTCCCTTATGCCATACGCGTTGGGCGAGTTCTTGGGCGATGCGTTCTTTTACTAGGTGCAGTGGCAGTAGTTCGCCTTCAACGCGCTGTAAAATATCCACTATGTGGTAGCCGTAGCGGGTTTCTATGGGGGTGCTGGCTAAGCCTAATGGCAGGCGCAAAATACTGCGTTCAAACTCAGGCACAGTTTGCCCTTTAGAAAGTTGCCCAAGCTCGCCGCCGTGCTGCTTGGATGGGCAAGCAGAGTGGCTTTGGGCGAGTTGGGCAAAGCTGGCGCCGCTTTGCAGCTTGGCGATAAGCTGCTTGGCAATTTCTTGCTGTTGGCTGCGGTCTATTTCATCTTGTGGGTCGGCTGCCAGCAAAATATGACGCGCGCTAACCAAAGGCGGCGTCGTAAACTTTTTCGGGTTGCTGGCGTAGTAACGCTCGATTTGCTTGTCTTCTATTTCTGGGGTTAGCACTTCTTGCTCTAGCACAGCGCGTGTGGCCGCTTCGGCATCGCTCTCGCCATTTTGCGCTTGCACACTCACCCCAAGCTCAGCGGCTTTTTGCTTTAACAACTCGGCAATCACTAACGCCTGCACCGCATAAAAAGTGGCCTCACGCTGCGATTGCGCGGGGTGATACTGCAACTCTTGGGCAATGGCCTTTGGCGTAATCTCCACCCCATTCACCCGCACAATTGGCATCTCTTGGTTACTGGTCGCTATCAAACTTGCCGACTCGGTTTGGGTCGCGGTCGCGGCATTGGTAAATAAATTCATCACTGTATCTCCCGAAGGTTTTTCTCTGCTCACTGCGCCGTTTTGTGGCTTTTGCTGGGAATTTGCCTCGCATACTCGCTGCAAGTACGTCCCTGTAAGCTCGATCGCGCCATCCATGGCGCACACGGTCTGCTTAGCAAACACCCAGCCGTCACTACGGCTTGTTCGGCAAACGACTCAGCGCCTAGCACTCAGCGCCCCGCGCCAAGCCCAAAACACCTAACGCCCAGCCTTAACACGCACAATTTGATACTTCCTTCCCAGATACCACACTGGTGCGCTGACGATGTGCACTAGGCGGGTGAATGGGAAGAGTACGAATAGGGTTAGGCCAAGCAGTACGTGGAGTTTATAAACTGCGCCAACGGGTTCGATGGCGCGGGCGGCGTCTACGGCTTGGAAGGTCACGACGTTTTGCGCCCAGTCGCCCAGTGCCACCATGATTTCGGAGGCTTGGGTTAGGCCGTCGTGGGCTATGTGCTGTGCCGAAGATACGACTGTGCCAAGCCCTAGCAGCAGTTGAATAAGCAGCACGATTAAAATCATTTTGTCGGAGGCACTGGAGGTGGCGCTAACGCGGTCGTTGCCAAAGCGGCGAGCAATCAGCATCAGTAACCCTACTAGGCATAGGATGCCGAAGAAGCCGCCTGAAATCATGGCCAGCAGTTGTTTGGCTTCTTGGGTAATGACCGCTGCGTAGATGGCATGCGGTGTAAGCAGCCCGACAAAGTGCCCTGCCAAGATAAACAAAATACCCACATGGAACAGGTTGCTGGCCAAGCGCATACCTTTGCTGGATAGCATTTGGCTGGAGCCGGTTTTCCAGGTGTATTGCGATAAATCAAAGCGCGCCCAACTGCCCACTAGGCAGATAGCAATGGCGATGTAGGGGTACACGCCGAATAAGAAAAAATTGAATCCAGACATAGTGCTCTCCTACAGGCTGGCTTGGTTAAAATCGACCCAGTGAATGGGCACCGCCACGTCTTCTTTGGCTTTGCGTGGGCGGTCAACTCGTCCGCCGCAAGCCTGGTCGTTTTGGTTTTGCATAAAGTTCACGGCTTCTTCTTCCCACACGGCGTCTAGGGCTTCGAGGGTGGTGTCCGACTCCTCATTAGCCACTTGCTCGCGGTATTGCGCCACGGCTGTGCTTGGCTCTACTCCGGCAATTTGCAGCAAAGCGTTAAAGCAAGCGCCGTAGCGGCTGTCGCGCTCGTCTAAGCGCGCCGCCAGAAGTGCCAATAAGTGCTCAATATCGCCAAGTCCTGCGCGGGCTAAATCGCCTTCTAAAGTGGATAAATACTCTAGGTAAAGCGGGATATAGTCGGGCAGTTCATTGCCGTCTATGGCAAAGCCGGCTTTCTCGTATTCGGCCATTAAATCGACCATGGCCTGACCACGGTCGCGCGATTCGCCATGCACATGTTCAAACAGCAGCAGCGATAAATAGCGGCCACGGTTAAACAGCTCGATATAGCTTTCTTGCACGTCCATTAGCTCGTTTTGGCTCAGTTCATCGAGCAAAGCCTGCAGCGCGGTGCGCTGCGTGGGGCTAATAACACGAGTAGCGGCTATGGCAGTGGCAAGCTCTGCGCTTGCCTCTTGCAGTGCCTCGGTGGGGTAATCCAACAGTAAGGAAATAACTTTTAGAATCTGCATTTAGTTCTCCCAAACCTGTACGGTTTTTAAGTTATCGCGTTGGGTTTGTTTTTTGCCGCCAAAGATATTGGTGTCGGAGTCGCCATTGCTGCAGCCACTACCAAAGCTAAAGCCACAGCCGCTGCGCTCGCCAAAGGCGTCGTCTAGGGCTTCTTCGCGGTGCGCGGTAGGCACCACAAAGCGGTCTTCGTAGTTGGCAATAGCCAAGTAGCGGTACATTTCTTCGGCTTGTTTTTTGCTCAAACCCACCTGCTCTAGCGCGGTTAAGTCTTCTAGGCCGTCTACCTGTTGAGCGCGTTTATACACACGCATAGCCAGTAGGCGTTTAAGTGCCAGTTTAACTGGGGCTTCATCGCCAGCGGTTAGAAGGTTGGCCAAATAACGCAGTGGAATACGCAGGCTGTCTACATCGGGCAGCACGCCATTCATGCTTACCTTGCCGGCTTCGGCGGCGTTTTGAATGGGGCTAAGTGGTGGCACATACCACACCATTGGCAGGGTGCGGTATTCAGGGTGCAGTGGCAGCGCCAGTTTCCAGTCCACCGCTAATTTATACACAGGCGACATCCGCGCAGCTTCCATCACCGAGTCGGGAATGCCGGCTTTTTTGGCTTCACGAATCACTTCTGGGTCGTTCGGGTCGAGGAACATTTCCAGTTGTTTTGGATATAAGTCGTGCTCGTTGGGCGTGCTGGCGACTTCGTGGATTTTATCCGCGTCGTACAACAACACACCTAGGTAACGAATACGGCCTACGCAGGTTTCAGAGCAAACAGTGGGCATACCCGCTTCAATGCGTGGGTAGCAGAAAATGCACTTCTCGGATTTGCCCGTTTTCCAGTTGTAGTAAATCTTTTTGTATGGGCAGCCAGAAATGCACATACGCCAGCCACGGCATTTGTCTTGGTCAATCAGCACAATGCCGTCTTCTTCGCGTTTATAAATCGCGCCACTTGGGCAAGAAGCCGCACAAGCAGGGTTTAAGCAGTGCTCGCACAAGCGTGGCAAGTACATCATAAAGGTGTTTTCGTACTGGCCATAAATATCGGCTTGAATGGCGTCGAAGTTTTTATCTTTACGGCGTTTTTCAAACTCGGTGCCCAAAATCTCTTCCCAGTTGGGGCCCCATTCAATTTTTTCCATACGCTTGCCGGTAATGGCCGAGCGTGGGCGTGCCACAGGTTGGTGTGGCAGCTCTGGCGCGGTGTGCAAGTGCTGATAGTCGAAGTCGAACGGCTCGTAGTAGTCGTCGATTTCGGGTAAATCGGGGTTGGCAAAAATGTTGGCCAAAATGCGGAACTTGCCGCCTTGGCGTGGGCGAATAGAGCCGTCGGCGTTACGCACCCAACCGCCCTTCCATTTTTCTTGGTTTTCCCATTCTTTGGGGTAACCAATGCCGGGCTTGGTTTCGACGTTGTTAAACCAAGCGTATTCCATGCCTTCGCGGCTGGTCCATACGTTCTTACAGGTAACTGAACAGGTATGGCAGCCAATGCATTTATCAAGGTTTAGCACCATGGCTACTTGTGAACGAATCTTCATGGCAACTCCTTAAATATCTTGTGGCAGTGGTTGAGGTAAGTCGTCGGTATTCGAGCCTTCCAGCCAGTCCACCTTGTTCATCTTGCGTACCACCACAAACTCATCACGGTTACAGCCAACCGTGCCGTAGTAGTTAAAGCCGTAGGCTTGTTGGGCGTAGCCGCCAATCATGTGAGTGGGTTTTAGCACCACGCGAGTCACCGAGTTATGGTGGCCACCGCGTGTTTTGGTGGCTTCAGAACCTGGCACGTTTACGATGCGTTCTTGCGCGTGGTACATCATCACCATGCCTTCTTTCACACGCTGGCTAACCACCGCACGGGCGGTGAGCGCACCGTTGGCGTTAAAGCATTCCACCCAGTCGTTGTCTTCGATGCCCACTTTCTTGGCGTCGATTTCCGATAGCCAAATAATCGGGCCACCACGGCTTAGGGTGAGCATCAAGAGGTTGTCGGTGTAGGTGCTGTGAATGCCCCATTTTTGGTGTGGGGTAATCCAGTTCAGGGCAATTTCGGGGTTGCCGTTGCTCATTTGCCCTTGCACTTTTTCAATGCTGCGAGTGCTCACCGGTGGGCGGTAGCTCATAAGCTGTTCGCCAAACGCCTGCATCCAAGGGTGGTCTTGGTAAAACTGCTGGCGGCCCGTGATGGTGCGCCAAGGAATTAGCTCATGAACGTTGGTGTAGCCAGCGTTGTAGCTAACGTGCTCGTCTTCCAAACCAGACCAAGTGGGACTAGAGATAATCTTGCGTGGCTGGGCTTGAATATCGCGGAAGCGAATGGCTTCGTGCTCTTTGCCAATGGCTAAATGACTGTGGTCGCGGCCAGTAAACTCGCTGAGCGCGGCCCAAGCTTTTACCGCCACATGACCGTTGGTTTCAGGCGCTAACGACAGCACGCATTCGGCGGCATCAATAGCCGACAGCATTTGTGGGCGACCTTCGCTTACGCCTTCGTCCAAGACGCGATGGTTTAAATCGCCTAAGAATTTCACTTCGTCGTCGGTATTCCAGCTAATGCCTTTACCGCCGTTGCCTTGGGTGTTAAGCAGTGGCCCTAAAGAGGTGAACTTCTTGTAGGTGTTGGGGTAATCGCGCTCCACCACCACCATATTTGGAGCGTTTTTGCCTGGCACTAATGGCTCACCCGTGGTTTTCCAGTCTAGGCCGCCAAAGGGCTGCGCCAATTCACCGGGGCTGTCGTGCTGCATCGGGATGGTGACTAGGTCTTGTTCTACGCCCAAGTGCCCTTCACTCAGCTCAGAGAACTTTTTGGCTATGCCTTTAAAGATTTCCCAATCCGAGCGTGCTTCCCAAGCGGGGTCGATGGCGGCACTTAATGGGTGGATAAAGGGGTGCATGTCCGAGGTGTTCATATCGTCTTTTTCGTACCAAGTGGCGGTAGGTAACACGATATCGGAGTACACACAGGTAGAAGACATACGGAAATCCAGCGTGGTCACTAGGTCGAGCTTGCCGCGTGCGGCTTCGGGCATAAACTCCACTTCGTTAGGGGTGAACTCGCCTGCGGTTTCAGCCCCAATCACACCGTGTTTTTCTGCGCCTAATAAATGCTTAAGCATGTATTCGTGGCCTTTGCCTGAGCTGCCCAAAAGGTTAGAACGCCATACAAACATATTGCGTGGGAAGTTATCTGGGTTGTCGGGCTGTTCACAGGCAAAGCGTAGGCTGCCGTCTTGCAGAGCTTTTACCGCGTATTCCTGTGGGCTTAAACCAGCGGCTTTCGCGTCGCGGCATACTTGCAAGGGGTTGGCGTTAAGCTGTGGCGCACTGGGCAACCAGCCGGCACGTTCGGCGCGAATGTTGTAGTCCAGCGCGTGCTCTGGGTGCTCGTCTTTGTTGGCGGTGGGCGAAAGAATATCGTGCATATTCATCTTTTCGTAACGCCACTGCGAGCTGTGGTTATAGAAGAAGCTAGTGCCGTTCATATGGCGTGGTGGACGGTGCCAGTCAAGACCGAAGGCCACAGGTGTCCAGCCAGTTTGTGGGCGCAGTTTTTCTTGTCCTACATAGTGCGCCCAACCGCCACCAGTTTGGCCAACACAGCCGCACATCATCAGCATATTAATCAGACCACGGTAGTTCATGTCCATGTGATACCAGTGGTTCATCGCTGCCCCAACGATAATCATCGAGCGGCCTTTGGTTTTGTCGGCGTTGTCGGCAAACTCGCGGGCAATTTGAATGGCTTTTTCACGAGTAACGCCCGTGATTTTTTCTTGCCATGCAGGCGTGCCAGGAATCTGCGCGTCGTCGTAGCTGGCGGCTACGTTTTCGCCACCCAAGCCACGGTCGATAGCAAGGCTACCTGCGGTAATATCAAATACCGTTGCTACTTTTACGCTGCGGCCATCGGCCAGTTGCAGCTCGCGCACAGGAATGCGGCGGTACTGTATTTTGTCGCCTTCCACATGGTCAAAGTGGTCGTGCAAATCGCCACCAAAGTAAGGGAAAGCCACTTCGGCCACTTGGCCTTCGTCGATTAAAGAAAGTTTAAGTTGGGTTTCTGCACCCGAAGTGCCTTCACGCGCTTCGATATTCCACTTGCCCTTCTCGCCCCAGCGGTAGCCAATCGAGCCCAATGGTGACACCAACTGGCCAGACAGCTCATCCAGTGCCACGGTTTTCCACTCTGGGTTGTTGTCTTGACCAAGGTTGCCAGTCAGGTCGCTGGCGCGTAAGAAACGGCCAAGGTTGTAGCCTTGGTCTTTTTCGTCAAGCAGCACCAGCATGGGGAAGTCGGTGGTGCGGCGTACATAGTCGGTGAAGTATTCACTGGGTTTTTCTAAGTGAAACTCTTTAAAAATCACATGGTTAAAGGCCTGAGCCAAGGCCGCGTCTGTGCCTTGCTTGGGGTTGAGCCAGAGGTCAGTGAGCTTGGCCACTTCGGAATAGTCGGGGGTAACGGCCACGGTTTTGGTGCCTTTGTAACGCACTTCGGTAAAGAAGTGAGCGTCTGGGGTGCGGGTTTGCGGCACGTTCGAACCCCAAGCAATGATGTAATTCGAGTTATACCAGTCGGCCGATTCAGGCACGTCGGTTTGCTCGCCCCAGACCATGGGCGAAGCCGGTGGCAGGTCGCAGTACCAGTCGTAGAACGACAAGCACACACCGCCCATTAAGGATAAATAACGCGCACCAGAGGCGTAGCTAATCATCGACATCGCTGGAATGGGCGAGAAACCCACTACGCGGTCGGGGCCGTATTCCTTAGTGGTGTAAACGTTAGCGGCAGCAATAATTTCTTGCACTTCGTTCCAGCTAGAGCGCACAAAACCGCCCAAACCGCGCTTGCTTTTGTAGGAATTGGCTTTTGCTGGGTCTTCCACAATACTCGCCCAAGCCTCTACCGGTGCTTTGTTTTTGCGCTCCTCACGCCACAGCTTTAATAACGCCTTGCGAACCTTTGGATATTTCACTCGGTTGGCGCTGTAAATATACCAACTGTAGCTTGCACCGCGTGGGCAACCGCGTGGCTCATGGTTAGGTAAATCAGGGCGCGTGCGTGGGTAATCGGTTTGCTGGGTTTCCCAAGTAATCAAACCGTTCTTAACGTAAATCTTCCACGAGCACGAACCTGTACAGTTCACCCCGTGGGTAGAACGCACAATCTTGTCGTACTGCCAACGCGCACGATAACCATTCTCCCACTCACGATTCTCGATGCGAGTTTCACCATGACCATCGGCAAATTCATCTTGCTTGCGCTTGAAAAAACGCAGCTGGTCTAACAATCGACTCATACTAGATTCCTCATCAAGGATTTATTAATTTTTTTGTTTGGGGCCTAGCGCCCCTACGGATTCGCCACATAGGCTCCTTTGCGCAGGTAGAACCACCAGTTCAGTACCAAGGCCAGGGCGTAGAATGCGGCGAAGGCGTACATGGCTATTTCTGGTGTTCCGGCTTTGATTTGTCCGCCCATAATTACTGGTGCCACGAAGGAGCCGTAGGCGGCGATGGCCGAGGTCCAGCCCAGTACAGGGCCGGCTTTTTCGCGGTCGTAAATCACGCCAATGGTGCGAAAGGTCGAGCCGTTACCAATACCGGAGGCGGCAAACAAAATTAGGAACAGGCCAATAAAGGGTAAAAAGTAGTTTTCTGGGGTGGCCGAGTTGTAAGCAAGCTGCATGCAGTAGCCCACGGCAACGGCGGCAATGACCATCACGCCGGTAATGATTTGGGTAATAAAAGAGCCGCCCAGTTTGTCGGAAATCCAACCGCCTATGGGGCGTGCGATAGCACCAATAAATGGCCCGATCCAAGCGTAAGTTAAGGCACTTGGGGCGTTCGGATTTAGTACGCGGGTGATAGTGCCGTCGGCGGCTATCTCGCTGGTGTAGCCAAAGATAACGGTAATCGCCAAAGGCAAAGCCATGGAAAAACCGATAAAGGAGCCAAAGGTGATGATGTAAAGCACGCTCATCGACCAAGTGTGTTTATCGCTAAAAATAGTGAATTGACGTTTGATGTTGGGCTTGATGCTGCCAGGAATCATGCGTAGCAAACCCAAGGTTGCCGCGATAATAAAGAGCATGGCAAACCACATATTCAGCACACCAAGGCCGATAGGCGCAGGTAGGTACAGGTACAAACCCACAGCCGAAGTTAGGAAGCTGATTCCGTACAAACCCAAAATCTTGCCAAAAGAGCTCAACATAGAGCCAGGTGCTGGGCTAATGGGGATAATGTTGTTCATACGGAACCAGCCAATAAAGGTCAGCGGCAGCAAGAAAATCAGCCATACCCAACCGGCGTTTTGCACCCAAGACTCAGAACCCGCCGAAATTTTGCCAATTAGCGTGCCGCTGTCTTTTAGAAGCTCCATCGACGAGCCGCCAAAAATCCCTAAGGTCATCACCAAAGGAATTAAAATCTGCATGGTGGTTACGCCAAAGTTGCCCAAGCCAGCGTTTAACCCCAACGCCAAACCCTGCTGGCTTTTGGGGTAAAAACCACTGATGTTGCTCATCGAGCTGGCAAAGTTGCCACCGCCAATACCCGACAACAAAGCAAACAACTGAAACACCCACAAAGGCGTGTTAGGGTCGCTTAACGCAAAACCCGCCCCGGCGGTCGGAATAATCAATAAGGCCGTGGTAAAAACGATAGTGTTACGGCCACCCGCAATACGAATCATAAAAGATGCAGGAATGCGGAAAGTCGCTCCTGCCAAACCCGCGATAGCCGTTAGCGCAAATAACTCATCGGCAGAAAAAGGAAAACCCAAATTCATCATCTGAACCGTGATAATTCCCCACATCGGCCAAATAGCAAAACCCAGCAATAAACAAGGAATAGAAATCCATAAATTGCGGTTAGCAATTACCTTACCGGTACGGTGCCAAAAATCATTATCCTCGACATCCCAAACCAAAATATCTTTATTCATTCGTTATCTCCAAGAGATATATTCGACTAAGACAATATCAATCTAACGAATCTAAAATCCGCAAAAATTGACCTGAATCAATTTTTAAACTTGGGTATTTTTTACCCTATTAAGATAAATATATACAACCCAACGCAAAGCCTTATATATCCATATACTTTGTAATTTATACTGGTAAAAAATACCCTGTTATATAAATAGGTAGAAAATTAATAGAAAAAAAATACTCATATAAGCTGAAAGGGGTATTTGTTGTTGGGGGTTCCGCGTGGGTCGAGTTATTTCTCAGCGCACCCCCAACCCCCAACCCTCAACCCTCAACCCCGCTTAAAGCTATAGTGCATCCACACCAAAGACACGCAGACGGTGCCGTACATCAGCATAAAGCTGCTGGAGCGTACGCCTGTTATGTCCACCAGCACGCCAAAGATAATAGGGAGTAAGAAGCCAGCAAGGCCGCCAGCAAGGCCGACCATGCCCGATACCGCGCCCATTTTTTCGGGAAAGTCGTCGGCAATAAACTTGAACACCGAGGCCTTACCAATGGCCATCGCTACACCAATAATAAACAGCAGCACGGTAAAAGTAAGCGGGGTATGGGCTAGGTGAAAGCTCATCTCGCCGGTGACGGTTTGCACTGTGTATTGGGTGCTTGGGTAGCTCAGTAAAAAGAAGGCAATCCAGCATACCCACATCACCCACCAAGTGGTTACGAAGGCGCCTTTGCGGTCGGAAATCCAGCCCCCTAAAGCACGCAACACGCCGCCAGGCAAAGAGAAGCAAGCCGCTAAAAACGCAGCGGTTTGAATGCTAAAGCCGAACTCGTCTATGTAGTAATGCGTCATCCACAACGCCAGCGCCACATAGCCACCAAACACCACCGAGTAATACTGGCAGTAGCGCCATACGCGTGGGTCTTTGAGCATTTGTAGCTGCTCGCTAAAAGGCACGCTTTTGCCCGTGTTATGTGCTGGGTTGGTGGCTGTGGTGAGCCAAAATAAAATAGCCGTGCCCAAAAGCACCGCTGCATACACCTTGGGCACAACTGCCCAAGCGCCGCCAGCAGCCACAATTAAGGCGGGTGCAGCCAGCTTGGTTAAGGCCGAGCCAGAATTACCTGCACCAAAAATCCCCATAGCCAACCCTTGACGTTCGGGCTTAAACCACTTAGCAACGTAAGGCGTACCCACCGAAAAAGTGCCGCCCACTAGCCCCACAAAGAGCGCCAAAATCAAAAACTGCCAATAGGCTGTGGCGTAAGCCATGAGATAGATAGGCACTACCGCGAAAATCATGCACAAGAAAAAGACAATGCGACCACCAAAGCGGTCGGTCCATATCCCAAGCGGCACACGCACCAAAGAGCCAGTCAGCACGGGCATGGCGGCCAGTAGGCCAAATTGAGTTTCGGTTAGATTTAATTCTTTGCTTATGGGAATGCCCAATACCGCAAATATCATCCATACCGCAAAACAGATAGTGAAGGCGAAGGTGCTTCCAAATAATATGGAATACGCCTGTTTAGAGTTAGTTTGCATATTTATATCCTCGTAAAAGAGGCTTTTTAAACTAACAAATTATTTCCATATAAAAAGAATGGACTTTTATAAAACATAGACCCAAGTCAATTTTTTATCCGTTAGAGATTTTTGGCCTATACCACTGTAGGTAGTAATAATAACTAAAACCAATTAATAATTTATAAAGCAATGAGTAATACCACCAATAGCATTTTTTATTTATATCAATATGAGTTATAAAACCAACAAGCTTGTAATAAGGGCGACTTAATAAATGAATATTCTTCCCATTTCGATAGGTATATTAGCCGGCGGCAGGGGTAGTCGCATGGGCGATCAAGACAAAGGCTGGGTGAAATGGCAAGGCCAAGCACTGATAGAGCACATGCAGCAAGTGGTTCGCCCACTAACTAACGACCTAATTATTTCGTGCAACCGCAACGTAAAACGTTACGCCGAACTGGCCGACCAAGTAGTAACCGACCCACTGCACGGTTTTGTGGGGCCGTTAATGGGCATGATTGAAGTGCTAAAAGTGGCCAAACACTCGCATGTACTGCTCTTGCCCTGCGACGCACCGCTAATAGACCAAGCCCTAATTCAACGCTTGGCTAAACACCGCTACCCCTACCCTGTGGCACTGCAACAGCAAGGCTTTTTGCAGCCGCTGTTTAGCCTAGTGCCCAAAAGCAAGCTGCCAGAGTTTGAACGCCTGTGGCAACAAGGCACACGCAGCCCAAGTGCGGTGCTAAAACAACTAGAAAGCTTAGTGCTGCCCTGCAAAGACCACGACCCACGTTTAGCCAACTTTAACGACCCCAGTTTTTTAACGGAGCGCGTATGCTGACCCACTTAGACGCCCAAGGGCACGCCAACATGGTAGACGTAACCGCCAAAGCCATCAGCGAACGCAGTGCCAGCGCCGAGGCTTATGTACGAATGCAACCGCAAACCTTGGCGATGATACACAGCGGCAGTCACCCCAAAGGCGACGTCTTTGCGGTGGCACGCATTGCTGGCATTCAAGCTGCCAAACGCACCCACGAGCTTATCCCCCTGTGCCACCCACTGCTTTTAACCAGCGTAAAGGTAGAGCTTGAAGCCATAGAACCAGATCAAGTGCGCATCACCGCCACCTGTAAACTGGCCGGGCAAACTGGCGTAGAAATGGAAGCCCTAACCGCCGCAAGCGTAACCGCCCTCACCCTTTACGACATGTGCAAAGCCGTGGACAAAGGCATGGTGATAGAAAACATCCGCTTGTTGGCTAAAAGCGGCGGCAAAAGTGGCGAGTGGACATGCTCATCATAATTCGGAGCCGCTTATGGCGCGGCGTTAGAAATCAGGCTAGAGGTACTTATGATTAAAGTTTTATTTTTTGCCCGCTATCGCGAAGCCCTAGAGCTAGATGAGCTAACCCTAGAGTTAAGCCCAGCCTATTCCACTCTTGCCGACTTGCAGCAGTTTTTAATCAACCAAGGCGGTAAATGGGAGGTGCTTAACGATGAAGGCTTAATGTGCGCCATAAACCAAGAGTTGGTTTCGCCACAAAGCGCCATTGTTGACGGCGATGAGGTCGCGTTTTTTCCAACGGTAACAGGTGGCTAGATGATTAGCATTCATGTACAAGAGCGGCCATTTAATGTTGGCATGGAAAGCCACTTAGCCCATCAAAACAACCTAAGCGTAGGAGCGGTAGTGTGCTTTACCGGCTTTGTCCGCGACTTTAACGATGGCCGCGATGTGACAGGGCTGTATCTAGAGCACTTTCCGGGCATGACTGAAAAATCACTAGAGCAAATTGCCGAGCAAGCCTGCGCGCGCTGGCCTTTGCTTGGTGTAAGAATTATTCACCGCGTTGGTGCGCTCACTTTGGGCGAGCCGATTGTGTTTGTCGCCACTACCAGCGCCCACCGCGACGCCGCTTTTAACGCCTGCGCTTTTATCATGGACCACCTAAAAACCCGCGCGCCTTTTTGGAAAAAAGAACAAACCAAACAAGGCCAACAATGGGTCGAAGGCAAAGCCAGCGACCAAGCCGCCGCCCAAAGCTGGGAACGCGAAAATGCGCCAAGCGCCTAGCCCAAACGAGGTAAACCAATGAAATCACCTTGCGAACAACAAGATTTACACAGCATCGAGCAAACCATCGAGTTTTTAACTGAATTGCTGAAGTTCGAGCTTAAAACCGAAACGGTGGATTTACTCAACGCCCAGCAGCGTATTTTGGCAGAGGAAATCAGCGCCAAGGTTGATGTTCCAGCTTGGGATAACAGCGCTATGGACGGTTATGCATTTAATAGCCTTGACCTGATTGGCAAAAACGCCTTGCCTGTGTCTGGAATAATGGCGGCGGGCGATAATCCAAACCAGTGCATTCTGCGCGGCCATTGCGTGCGTATTTACACCGGTGCGCCGATTCCGCAAGGAGTGGACACAGTAGTGCCGCAAGAAAACTGCTTGGTTGATGGCGAACGTATTATTTTTGATGAGTTTGAAATTGGCCAAAACATTCGCAAGCAAGGCGAAGAGACCCAGCAAGGAGCCGTATTACTAAGCAAAGGCACGCGGCTTAGAGCGCAAGAAGTGGGGCTTTTGGCCAGCCAAGGCTATGGCCAGATTAAGGTATTCAAACCGCTGCGCGTGGGTGTTTTCAGCAGTGGCAACGAGCTGGCCATTCCTGGCGAGCCAATCCGCAATGGCCAGATTTACGACGTTAACCGTTACACCCTAAACGCCTTATTTAAAGGCTGGGGGCTGCAAGTTACCCACTACCCCAACCTGCCCGACTCGCTTGCTGCCACCTTAGCAAGCCTAGATAAAGCCAGCCAAGAGCAAGATATTATCGTTACTTCTGGCGCGGTATCGGTAAGCGAAGCCGACCACATCAAAGCCGCCGTAGAGCAACTGGGTAAAATTAACCTATGGCGCGTGGCTATTCAGCCCGGCAAACCCTTTGCCTTTGGCAAAATTGGCAGCGCCGCATGGATTGGCCTACCCGGAAACCCAGCCGCCAGCCTAATTACCTCGTGCATTATGGTGCGCCCTGCCTTGTTAAAAGCTCAAGGGCTAGAAGCGAAAGAACCCACTCCCATGCGCTTTAAGGCACTGTTTAACCATAAAAGCAAAGTGCGCCAACAGTATTTACAAGCGCGCTTAGTGCAATCGGAAGGCAAAACCAGCGTAGAGCTGCATCCTAAGCAGAGTTCGGCGATGCTGGCCAACGCCTCTTGGGCCGACGGCTTGGCGGTGATACCGGCTTTTAGTGCGATTACCGAAGGCGACAGGGTGGAGTTTATTCCTTATACTGCGTTTTTCTAACGCTACCCAATAAGGAGTATTTTATGAAGAAATTAGCCGCTGC
>JBASZG010000230.1:0-5140 GCA_049277875.1 Venatoribacter sp. | reverse complement strand
GGAGTCGCAAATTGCAAATAGTTTTCTGCCAATATTTTAGTTAGCAGATCAAGGCCAATGACGGCTAAAGATAACCAGCCCCAAATTAATGCGGTGCGTTTTTTACTCATTAAGCAAAATGGCGAGTTTCGCCCTCTCCTTCAATATTGCTAACACAACGGCTGCACAGCGTTGGATGGGCCGCATTATGGCCCACGCTGTCGTTTTGGTGCCAGCAGCGCTCGCACTTGGCTTGTTCGCTGTGCTGCACTTCAACACGAAGGCCAGCAAGCTCGGTGGCGTTGCCTTTTTCTTCGGCAAAGCTGGCAACCGCTGCTTTTGAGGTAATTAAGACAAAGTGCAACTCGTCGGCAATTTTATCCAACTGTTGTTTCAGCTCTGGCGCAGCATACAGCACGACCTCTGCGGTTAAGCCAGCGCCAATCAGTTTGTCGTTACGCGCTTTTTCAAGTGCGCCATTCACAGCGGCTTTTACTTCTAAAATAGTGCTCCAGAAATCATTATCTAAGCCACCTAAGTTAACGCTTGGGAAGGCATCGTACCACTGCGCCAGCATAACCGATTCTTCTTCATTGCCGGGTAAGGTTTCCCAAATTTCTTCTGCCGTGAAAGACAACACTGGGGCAATCCAGCGGCTCATGGCTTGTGCCACATGATAAAGCGCCGTTTGCGCGCTGCGTCTTGGTAAGCCATCGGATTTGCAGGTGTATTGGCGGTCTTTAATAACGTCGAGGTAGAAGCCGCCTAGCTCGCTAACACAGAAGTTCATCAAGGCTTTGGTTAAGCCTTTGAAGTCGTAGTCTAGATACAACGCAATAATTTTTTGTTGCAGGCTTTGGGTGTAACTTACCATCCAGGCGTCTAAAGGCAGCAGTTGCTCGCCTGCGACTAAGTCGCGTTGAGGTTCAAAGCCATTTAGGTTAGCTAACAAGAAGCGGCAGGTATTACGCACGCGGCGGTAGGCATCGGCGTTACGGCGCAGAATTTCTTTCGATACGGTCATTTCACCGCTGTAGTCGGTGTCGGCCACCCACCAGCGCAAAATATCACCGCCAAGTTCGTTAATAACTTCCTGTGGTGCAATGACGTTGCCTAAAGATTTAGACATCTTGCGACCATCAGCATCCACCGTAAAACCGTGGGTTAGCACGGTTTTATAAGGAGCACTGCCATAAGCAGCAACCGATGCTAACAACGAGCTTTGAAACCAGCCGCGATGCTGGTCAGAGCCTTCTAAGTACATTTCGGCAGGAAATTTTAACTCTGAACGTTGGCGTAAAACGGCGGTGTGAGTTACACCTGAGTCAAACCACACATCTAGGGTGTCTTGTACTTTTTCGTATTGTTCGGCATCACTGCCAAGTAACTCGCTTGGCTGCATATCAAACCAAGCATCAATGCCTTTTTCTTCAACCTTGGCGGCCACTTGTTCGATTAGCGCAGCGGTATTAGGGTGCAGCTCTTGCGTGTCTTTATGAATAAACAAGGCAATGGGCACGCCCCAAGTACGCTGGCGAGAGATACACCAGTCTGGGCGCTCGCTCATCATGCCTTCAATGCGTGCTTTACCCCAGCTTGGACGCCATTGCACACTGTGCTGCACTTCGTGCATAGCCTGCTCTAGTAAGCCAGCTTGTTTCATGCTGATAAACCACTGTGGAGTAGCACGGAAAATAATCGGCGTTTTATGACGCCAGCAGTGCGGGTAGCTGTGGGTGATATTGGCTTTTTTCAGCAATGCGCCGGTTTCGGCCAGAAGCGATAAAACGCGGAAGTTGCCCTTGTCGGCGGTGCTTAAGCCAGCCAATTCCAAGGCTTCTAGAGCAGGTGTGCTAATAAAGTTGCCGTTGTTGCCCACCAGCATTTGCTCGGCTTTAACGCCAAATTTATTCGACACCACAAAGTCGTCGGCACCGTGCATTGGTGCGGTATGCACCGAACCTGTACCCGAGTCGGCGGTAACGTGAGTGCCAGTAAGAATAGGCACAAACTTCGCTTGGCCATCTTGGTTTCGCATAAAGGGATGCTGCACTACAAAAGGCGCGGCGTCTTGGCCTTCTACTTGGCCAAACTGGTCGCCTTTGGCATTACCAATCACTTCGAACTCGCTAATACCATAACGGCTCATGGCGTCGTTAACTAAGTCGGCGGCCAGTAACAACACTTCATTACTTTCTTTTAGCCATACTAAAGCGTATTCCAGCGTTGGATGAACCGATACGGCTTCGTTGGCTGGAATGGTCCAGGGGGTAGTAGTCCAAATAACAATAGAAACAGGCTTGCCTTGGTGCGCCTGAGCGCCAAACACTGTGTAAATATCGTGGTTGGCAAAGGCGAATTTAACGTCGATGGCAATGGATTTTTTGTCTTGGTATTCCACTTCGGCCTCGGCTAAGGCAGAGCCGCAATCCGAGCACCAGTTCACTGGTTTAAAGCCTTTCAGCAAATGGCCATTGCCCGCAATTTTGCCCAAAGTGCGGATAATATCGGCTTCAAATTTAAAGTTCATGGTTAGATAAGGGTTATCCCAATCACCTAAAACCATTAAGCGTTTGAAGTCTTCACGCTGACCGTTAACTTGTTCTTGTGCGTAGGCGCGGCAGTGCTTGCGAAACTCGCTGGCGGTTACTTTCTCGCCAACCTTGCCAACTTTTTCTTCAACTTTCAGCTCGATAGGCAAGCCGTGACAGTCCCAGCCAGGAACGTAAGGTGCGTCTTTGCCACTTAAAGTTTGTGATTTAACAATAATGTCTTTCAGAATTTTGTTTACCGCATGGCCAATATGGATGTTGCCGTTGGCATAGGGCGGGCCGTCGTGAAGAATAAATTTGTCACGTCCTGCGCGGGCTTGGCGAATTTTTTGGTAGAGGCCAATTTGCTCCCAGCGCGCCAGCATTTCTGGCTCGCGCTTGGCTAGGTTACCGCGCATTGGAAAAGCGGTATCGGGCAGGTTCAGCGTGTGTTTGTATTGGCTTTCTACTTTGTCGTTCATACGGATAACTTTTGCTTTATTGAATTTGTAAAATGGCTTTAGCGGCGTGCTTGTCGGCGTCAATTGCGCGCTGCAGCTCGGCTAAATCAGAGAATTTCTTTTCGTCACGAATTTTCGCCACAAACTCGACCCGCAAATGGCGGTGATAGAGGTTGCCTGCGTAATTAAACAGATGCACCTCTAAGGAAGGTTCGGGAATATCCGTGATAGTGGGTTTAATGCCAAGGCTGGCCACACCCAAAAACTGTTGGCCATTTTGCTCGTCTTGCGCACTAACTGCAAATACGCCACTTAGTGGTAAGCGCTGGCGTTTTACTAGGATATTGGCCGTGGGAGTGTTGAGCTTACGCCCCAGTTGACGGCCAAAGGCAACGCGGCCACTCATACTAAAAGGACGCCCCAACAACGCCTGTGCTACGCCTAAGTTTCCTTGTGCCAAAGCGTCACGCACGCGGGTACTGCTGATGCGCTCACCCTGTTCAACCACTGTGTCGGTGTCGTTTACTTTAAAACCCAACGTTTGGCCTTGTTGGTGCAGTAAAGTGAAGTCGCCACTGCGGTCATGACCAAAGCGAAAATCATCACCAACAATCAGGTGTTTAAGACCAATACCCTGCACTAACACCGTTTGAATAAAGTCGAGGGCACTAAGGGAACGTAGGCGTTGGTTAAAAGGCAAACAAAGAACGTAGTCCACTTCAAAATGAGCGAAGGCTTGCAACTTTTCACGCAGGTTAGTAAGCCGCGCGGGGGCCTGCCCTTTAGCAAAAAACTCTTTTGGCTGCGGCTCAAAAATAATCACCAAACTGGGCAAGTCCATAGCTTTGGCATTGGCATTTAAAGCACGCAACAAGGCCTGATGGCCAGTATGAATACCATCAAAGTTACCTATTGTTGCCACGCAGCGTAAATTCGCTGGAAGATGGCCAAGCCCACGCAATAAGCGCATTAACCTAGTGCCTTAGTCAGAAAAGCCGCGATTATAACCAAGCACGAGAGTAACAGCTAGAACAACCGCCTAAACGATATTGCGAGAATAAAAAATCTCTAGCATCTCTTGGCGCAGTTTTGCTTCTATTTCCGCCCGTTCATCCTCGGTCAAATGTTCACCTTCATCCCCAAACAGGTAGTCGCTTAAGACAAAATCTTTCAGCAGCATTTTGGTGTGGAAGGTGTTTTCTTGATACACGTTGACGTCAATCATCTGATACGCCTTGCGTGTATCATCACTTAAAAAGTTTTGAATGGAATTTATTTTGTGGTCGATATAGTGTTTCACACCGTTTACATCGCGGGTAAAGCCACGCACGCGATAATCAACCGTGACAATATCCGAATCAAAGCTGTGAATCAGATAATTCAGCGCCTTAAGAGGAGAAATGAGACCGCAGGTTGAAACGTCAATATCCACTCGAAAAGTAGAAATGCCACCCTGTGGATGGCTTTCTGGATAGGTATGCACAGTGACATGACTTTTATCTAAGTGTGCCACCACTGTGTCGCGCAGCGGGCCTGGCTTTTCGCTTATAAGGTCGACGCTATTTTCATTCAGTTCATGCTCGGCAACCAAGATGGTGACGCTGGCACCTTGTGGCTCATAATCTTGACGAGCAATATTTAAAATATTGGCACCAATAATATCGACCACATCGGTGAGAATTTTGGTTAGGCGGTCGGCATTGTAGAGTTCATCAATGTAGGCAATGTACTCTTGACGTTCTTTTTCGGTGCGTGTGTAGCAAATATCGTAAATATTAAAGCTAAGCGTTTTGGTTAAATTGTTAAAACCGTGCAACTGAATTTTATTGTTCAATACTCTATCCTCACCTTAGGCCAGCCACTAGCCAACTTCCTCAACTGAATAACTGTGGGTAATTTCCACACCTGCTTTTTCTAGCATGATGGAAGCCGAGCAATATTTTTCTGCCGACAACTTAACCGCACGCTCAACCGCAGACTCTTTTAAGTTGTGCCCAGAAACGCGAAAGTGAATGTGAATTTTAGTGAATGGACTTGGCACACCTTCGGCGCGCTCGGCATCCAATTCAGCCACACAGTCACGCACATCCAAACGCTGTTTGCTGAGAATGCTCATCACATCGAAGCTGGTGCAGCCACCCATGCCCATTAAAATCATTTCCATTGGGC
>JBASZG010000229.1:0-2902 GCA_049277875.1 Venatoribacter sp. | reverse complement strand
GTGATACACCACGGTTTCAGAGGTTTCATCACGATTACCGCCCACGGCCATGCCAGGAACAAAGCGCATGAGTTCTGGAATAGTGCGCGCTCCCCATGCCTTAATTTGTTCTGCTTCGATGACGGTAACGCTGGCAGGCACCTCAGCCTTAGGCTGCTTTAAGCGCGCAGCAGTAAGCACCACAGGTAACTCACTGCTATCAAACAAAAATTCATCTGAGAAATCTTGGGCTAGTACGTTGGGTGCAAGAAACGCAGTAGACAGCCCCAAGATTAAAGCTATTTTTCTCATGCTTTATCCGTAGTTATGGCACAGCCGGAAGTCTAGGGGCTGCTAGGTATTAGAGCAAGTAGGGAAAAATTCCCGTTGTACCTAAGTTCAACTGACAGCGGCTTTTTCGCGCGCTATAATCGCCAACCTTTTTTAATCATCCACTATGGAATACATCATGAGCTATCACGCAATTTCTTCTGGTAAAGATGTGCCAAACGACATCTATGTTGTTATCGAAATTCCTGCGAACAGCAGCCCAATTAAATATGAAATTGACCACGAAATGGATTGCCTAATGGTAGACCGTTTTATGGCGACGCCAATGTTTTATCCAGCCAACTACGGTTTTATTTCTAACACCTTAGGCGATGATGGCGACCCTCTCGACGTATTAGTCATCACCCCTTACCCAGTAGCCCCAGGCTCGGTAATCCGCTCACGCGTGGTTGGCGTATTAAACATGGAAGACGAAGCCGGTGGCGACGCAAAATTAATTGCCGTTCCACACCAAAAACTCACCCAAATTTATAACGATGTGAACGACATCGACGACGTGCCACAACTGCTGCGCGATCAAATTGCTCACTTCTTTGAAAACTACAAAGACCTTGAAAAAGGCAAATGGGTAAAAGTACAAGGCTGGGGCAACGCCGAAGAGGCACGCGGCCTAATTGTTAAAGCTGTAGAAGCGGCTGCTAAGTAGTTTTTTGTTTGATGCCGAGAGTCTAGAGTCGAGCGCAAAGCGAAGTGTAGTCACAGAACGACAGTGTGAAAGGTTACGACCTAACTACGCCCGACTCTAGACTCCGGGCGCTCGCCCTCACCAACCCCGCCATGACCATGAACCATTACGAACTGTTGTTACGCCATCCACAGCTTTTAAACGCAGATACGTTGCTGTTATCGGCGCAAGGCAGCTTGCCTGCTATTTGGTTAAGCCATTTTAAAGCAAGCCAAGCCAAGCTTTTAAGCTGGGATTGGCTCACAGTGCTTGCGCACGGCGGCGAGTCTGAGCAGGTGCAGTTTGCCTTGCCTCAGCCAGCGCAGCTTGTTCATGCCAAGCGCATTGTGTTGTTTTGGCCTAAATCTAAGCCATTGGCTTTGGCTTTGTTGCAGCTTATTGCCACCAGCCAAGCCGAGCTTTGGGTGATTGGTGCCAACGATGCAGGCGGCAAAAGTATAGGTAAAACCGCAGTGGCATTAGTAAGTGCTAGTCATAAAATCGACAGTGCTCGCCATTGTTCGTTATGGCAATTAAGCCTAAAACCTCAAGAAAGTTTTAACTGGCTAAAACTAGCGCAGCCATTTAACTATTTGGAACAAACCTATTTAACCCTGCCGGGTGTGTTTAACCACGGCAAACTGGATACAGGCACGGCCCTACTGCTTGAGTATTTGGCCGTTCCTAAGCATGGCAAAGTGCTGGACTTGGGCTGCGGTAGCGGCGTGATCGGCCTTAGTATGAAAGCGCGCGAAGCCAACCTTAGCGTTACCTTGGCCGATGTCGATGCTATGGCATTACAGTCAGCACGATTAAACAGTGCACGTTTAAACCTGCCCGCTGAAATTATTGCCAGCGATGGCTTGGCGCAACTTACTGGCCGCTTTGATTTTATTTTTACCAACCCGCCCTTTCATCAAGGTAAAGACACCAACTACCAATTTGCCGAGCAGTTATTTAAACAAGCCAAGCAGCATTTGGTGAATGAAGGCCAGCTTTGGGTGGTTGCCAACAACCATCTGCCTTACGAAAGCTGGGCCAAAGAGCACTTTGCTAATGTGGAACTGGCCGCTCAAGAAAAGGGCTTTAAAGTGATAGTGGCGTATTAATGAAAAAGCTTTTATTTGCGGCGCTGTGTTGGTTGGCTCAGCCAGCTTTAGCATTAACCCTGGTAGACGATCTTGGCCAAAGTTTTAGCCTAGAGCAGCCTGCCAGCCGCATTATTGCGCTGACGCCTCACACCACTGAGCTGCTTTTTAGCCTTGGCGTAGGCGAAAGAATTATTGCCACGGTGGAATACGCCGATTTTCCAGAGCAAGCCAAAAAAATCCCTTTAGTGGGCGGCTACGAGGGCTTTAACATTGAGGCGATTTTTTCGTATCAGCCCGATGTGGTGTTGTATTGGCCAGACGGTAATCCAATGCGCGAAATAGAACGCTTAAAGCAGCTTAAACTGCCACTTTTTGCCGTTAACACGAATAGCTTCGAGCGTGTTGCTTCCGACCTAATTAAACTTGGCCAGCTTACGAACACCGAAGCCAAGGCCCAACAACTAGCCGACGAGTTTCTAGCAGAAATAGCCAAAATACGCCAAGAAAATCAAGCCAAAACCAAGCTAAAGGTGTTTTATCAGGTATGGCACCAACCCATGCTAAGCCAAAACAAAGATAGCTTTATTTCACAAATTATTGAGCTGTGCGGCGGTGAAAACATTTTTGCCGATTTGCCCGTGCTATCACCCCAAATTAGCGTGGAATCGGTGCTGGCCGCCAACCCCGACGTTATTCTTGCCAGTGGTAATAATAATCAACGCCCTGCTTGGCTGGATGAATGGAGCCGTTACAGCATGTTAAATGCGGTTAAAAACCAGCATATCTATAACACCACGCCCGATTGGCTACACCGCCC
>JBASZG010000228.1:0-14936 GCA_049277875.1 Venatoribacter sp. | reverse complement strand
CACAGTTTTACCCGGTGCGATTTTGGTGCGGTTCGATACCCTAAAAATATGTGTATCCACTGCCATAGCAACCTGTCTAAAGGCGGTGTTTAGCACCACGTTGGCGGTTTTGCGCCCAACTCCGGGTAAAGCTTCTAAGGCTTCGCGCGTATCCGGCACTTGGCTTTGGTGTTGGTTTATTAGCATTTCGCACAGCTTAATAATATTGGCGGCTTTGCTGTTAAATAAACCTATGGTTTTTATGTATTCTTTTAGGCCGTCTTCGCCTAAAGCAAAAATAGCCTCTGGGGTATTAGCCACAGGAAAAAGCTTACGCGTAGCTTTGTTCACGCCAATATCCGTTGCTTGCGCCGACAGCACCACGGCAATCAGCAATTCAAATACCGAGTTGTACTCTAGTTCGGTTTCGGGGTGTGGATTGTGCTCTTTTAGCCGCGCAAAAATCTCGTAGCGCTTGGTGGAATTCATCGTTTTCAGCCAATTTTTAAATTAAAAGCGATTATATCAAACTACCCACGAATAATGCTTGGTGACGGCAAATAACTAAGCTAATATGACGCACGTTTGCAATTCGCGAACGTATTGGCGAGTGCTCCATATTAGAAATATATGCAAGATACTGGTCGATAGTGGCATTTGAGTTGTTGCTGGTTCGCCAAGCTACCTCAACAAGAATGTCTAACAAGCAACACTGGTAGTACCAGTATTTTAGGAATAAAAAACATGTCAAACGTAGTTCAAGGTACCGTTAAATGGTTCAACGATGAAAAAGGCTTCGGCTTCATCGAACAAGAAGCTGGCAAAGATGTATTCGTACATTTCAGCGCCATCAATGGCAACGGTCGCAAAACCTTAGCTGAAGGCCAAAAAGTAACTATGGAAGTTACCCAAGGTCAAAAAGGCCCACAAGCTGAAAACGTAACTCCAGTTTAAGCTTTACGCCTTTAAAGAGCCCACCTTAGCGTGGGCTTTTTTGTTTATACTTGTTTCTAAATGACTGATTGAGCGCCACTATGATTGACCAAGGGGAATTGTTCGAGATTCCCAGCCCCTGCAAACGCATTTGCCAAATGAATAATAAAGGCTATTGCATTGGTTGCTTTCGCAGCCGCGATGAGCGTTTGTATTGGAACGATTTCACCAATTTTCAAAAACAGTTGGTTATTAATCTGTGTGAAAAACGCCGCTTAAAAGTATTAGAGGCCAAGCAACAAAAACTGCATGGCCGTATTGGTAAAGAAGAAATACAGCTCGATTTATTTACCCCAGAGCAAAATGAGCTGAATTTAGAGCCAAGCGATAAGCCACTTGGCGATCAGATAAATTTATTTTAACCAAGCCAAGGTATCGTTGGTTGCCTTAGTAGGCCTGTACTCTGCCCCCACATAGCCTTGATAGCCTGATTGTTCGATTAGCCCAAACCACTTTTCAAAATCCATATTACCTGTGCCTGGCTCACCACGATTAGGCGTATCGGCAAATTGAATATGACCAATTTTATCGCTGTGATTTTGGATAAAACCCGCCATATCTTGCTGCATTTTAGCCATGTGATAGAGGTCGAATTGGGCACGAACGCTGCGGTTGTTGGTTTGCTCTAGCACCCAAAGCGTTTGCGCTGTGGTGGAGATTAAAAAGCTGGGCATATCTAGGGTGTTAATGGCTTCGAAGGTGGTGGTAACACCAAGTGGTGCTAGGCAATCGGCGGCCTTATCGAGATTATGCAAAAAACAATCAACATACTCTGCTTGGCGGCTTGGTTCGTAACAACGCCCGGCCAGCACATTGACATGGCTAACACCTAACGCCTCAACGTAGCTGGCACATTGTTGCAGGGCTTGGTCAAACTCGTTCATACGTTCTGGCACGCAAGCCAAACCTTCTCCGCCTTGCATTAAATCGCCTGCGGCAATGTTAATAAGCACCAGCGTAAGTTGGTTTTTGTCCAATTCAGCTTTGATATCCGCTATTGAATAGTCGTAAGGAAACTGGATTTCAACGGCGCTAAAGCCGTCTTGAGCGGCTTGCTTAAAACGCTCTAAAAAAGGCAGCTCGGCATAAAGCAGAGTGAGGTTAGCGCAAAACTTCATGCTTGGTTTTCCTTGTATTGCAGCACTAAAGTGCTTGGGTCTTGCTCGGCAAAACCTTTGGAGCTGTGCAGGCGCATTAGCTCGGCACCAAGCCCTGCCATAGGCACAGAGCTGTGCATCGACTTGGCAAGAGCGTTGGCCATATCTAAGTCTTTAAGCAGGGTTTTCACTCGCCATTTCACTGGTTCAAACTCTTGGTTTGCCATACGCGGGCCAGTAAGTTGCAAAGGAATGGAATCGGCAAAACCGCCTTGTAACGCCTGAGGAATTAAGCTGGCGTCTACCCCGGCTTTTTGCGCTAAAGCCATTACTTCGGCCATAACCAATACATTGCAACTTACTAACATTTGATTACCAATTTTGGTGATTTGACCAGAGCCGACTGGCCCCATGTGCGTAACACGCGCCGACAAGTGCGAAAGCACTGGGCGTACACTTTCAACCAGCGTTGCATCGCCGCCAATCATTACCGCCAAACTGCCCTGTTCGGCACCTGCCACGCCACCCGATACCGGAGCATCTAGCCAAGCAACGCCTTGTTCACCCGTTAGTTCGGCAAGCTCGCGGGTAGCTACTGGGTCGATACTAGAGAAGTCGATAATAATTTGCCCTTCTTGCAAGCTGGCAAGCACGCCGTCGTGAGCCAGAATCACTTGGCGCACCGCGTCGGTATCACTAATACACAGCATAATGACATCGCTGTTTGCTACTAGCTCCTGGAGGCTGGCTGCCGCCTGCGCTCCTGCGGCAACAACCGATTCGGTTTTGGCTGGGTTGCGGTTCCAAACCGTAAGCGGATAACCCGCTTTCAACAAACGTAAACTCATGGGTACGCCCATTAAGCCCATGCCGATGAAACCAAGCCTAGGTAAGTTCATGTTGTGCTCCTGTTTAAGCAACTTTTAAGAGGGTTATCTAAATAAGTCAGACTGTTTGGCCGCAAACCATTGCTGGCTAAGTGCCACACGCTCTGCCGCAGAGCGCATAAGATCTTGGGCGCTAAGTTTGTCTATCACTTTAAGGCGAGTTAATAAGCCAGTGCCGTTGGCTACTTGAATAGCAAGACCTGGGCGCGCGTTTAACTCCAGCAACATAGGGCCGTGATTTTTATCCAGCACCATATCGGTGCCTAAATATCCTAGGCCAGACACTTCGTAGCAGCGTGCGGCCAGCTCAAGCAATTTATCCCAATGCGGAATGGTCAGTTTTGAAAGCTCAACACCTGTATCTGGGTGTTTGGTAACTTGTTCACCAAACTGCACGGCATTAAGTGGCTTGCCAGTGGCAATATCCAAGCCTACTCCTACCGCGCCTTGATGCAGGTTGGCTTTGCCATCTGAGGCTTTGGTAGCCAAGCGCGTCATGGCCATCACCGGGTAGCCACGACAAACGATAATACGAATGTCAGGCACACCCTCATAAGAAAACTCGTTCAGGCTTTGATCGAACTCGATAATTTCTTCTATTAAGGCGATATCTGGGCTGCCGCCTAGGCTATGCAACCCTGACAGCGTGTTGGAAACATGGCGTTGCAGCTCGTCTAGGCTAATCACTGCGCCACTGGTTTTTATCAGCACGCCTTCTGGGGTGCGTCTTAATACGACTATGCCCTTACCGCCGCTGCCCTTAGCCGGTTTAATTGCAAAGCCAGTTGCACCTGCGTTCGCCAAGATGCTACCAAGCTGTGACACTTCGTACTGGTTGCTAACTACCCCAACCAAGCGTGGTGTGGTAATGCCTGATCGGGTCATGATTTCTTTGGTCTTAAGCTTGTTATCAACCAAAGGATACAAGTGGCGTGGGTTATAACGGCTGATGTAATCGTGATTACGGCGGTTCATTCCCAAGATGCCAAGCTTATTTAGCTGCCAAGGCCAGATAAACATAATTATTTACCAAACACACTAAAACGCTTGAGTTCGAACAAACGATAGCCAGTGTACGAACCAATTAAAATAACCAACGCTAGCACCACAAACTGCAAACCAATAAAGTTGAAAGTAAGGTGGCGTACTAATGGGTTTGTCATAGCAAAGTAAGCTAAAACCGCTGTTAACAGACTGCCGCCACCTTGTTTTAACACTTCTGTTTTGCCTTCTTCTTCCCATAAAATCGACATACGTTCGATTGTCCAAGACAAAATAATCATCGGGAAGAACGTAATACGCAGACCTTCGGTTAGCCCCAAGCGGAATGACAGCACACTAAACAGGCTGATAATGGCAATAACCGTAATAATAACCGCCGTTATTCGCGGCACCAGCAGCAAGTTAAGCTGGGATAAGAAGCTGCGGATAACCAAACCAGTGGCTACCACCAGCAAGAAACCAATTAGTCCCGGTGCCAAAGAAATTTGGATAAAGGCCAAAGCAATCAGCACTGGCATAAAGGTGCCCGAAGTTTTAAGCCCAATTAGCACGCGTAAAATACATACCACCAAAGCGCCGATAGGAATAAGCAAAATGGTTTTAAACATAGCTTGTTCTTCAATGGGCAAGCTATGGATAGAGAAATTAAAGAAATCATGTTGGTTAGACAGGCTTAAAGCCGTGTTGGCGTAGCTGGATTCTTCACGCTTAATCATAGAGAAGCGCACGCTTGAATCGGTGCCGCCCATCACATCAAGCACTGGCATACCCGACTGCTCCCACAACAGCAAAGGCTCACCACTGGCGACCAGTTCTTTTACTTTGCTATCTTGAGGCAGGTCGAAAATTTTACTTTCTTCGCCATCCCACACTCGCAACATTGGCTGTAATGCTTGACGGCGGCGGCCATCACGCAAATCTAAGCCATAAACCAAAGAAGCAGGCACTTTGGCTTTAAGCAGCATATTTACAATCAACTCAGGCAGTTTGTTGCTGCCATAGTAAGAACTAAGCAGCTCAACTTGCTGGTTTTTTTGTTCAGCAGAAAAACGCTTAAGCAGTTCTCGCGTTAAGCTGTAATTGTCGGCAGAGGTGGAATAAGCCTGAGACAACACGGCATTGACGGCTGAGGCATAAGGCTCTGCCCAAGTAACAGGTTTAATTTCAGGGGCTGGCGGGTTGCTTTGCATTATGGCTTTATCTGAAGCTAACACATCAACTCGGTAAAACAGTTCTTGGTGGCCATTAGCCGCACGGATAGTCCATTCGGCCTTGGGTTGCGCACCATCAATAAAATTAAGCCCATAGCCAGGTGAAGCGCCAGTTTCTTCGACGACAGAGTAATGCTCTTGCCCATAAGGACGCGCTAACGACACTCGCACTGGCCCGCCGTTGGCATTGAACTCAACCTTGGCTTCCACGGACCAGATGGTTTGGGTTTCGCCATACCAGAATGGTACGCCGTAGGTCCAATGACGATGAAAAATTTGCGTAAAACCTACAGCCAGCAGCACCAGCACAAGCAGGTACAGTGGTAATTTCAGTTGAAACGAAGATGATGTCATAAAATTATTCGCTAACAGGAGATGCCTGTTCCGCTGTTGGTTCTTGTTGTTTTTGAGGTTCTGCTGCGTTAGTGGCTGCAGGAGCAGGTGTTGCTAAAGTGCTTGCTTCAGGCTTCGCCTCTGATTTTACTTCGGGCTTAGCTTCGGCTTTTGTTCCAGCTTTTACTTCTGGTTTTGCTTCGGCTTTTACTGCTGGTTTCGCTTCAGGTTTGGCCTCAGTCTTGGGCTTTACCACCACAGTGCTGTTGTGTGCAGGTGGTGTATCTTCAATTTCAAACTTAGGCTGAGTGAATTCTTTGCCCACATCAATTAACGCCACGTCTTGCAAAAAGCTGCGTCCTAAGAGCATGGGATAAGACATTTGCGAGCGGTCGGTTAGGGTAAATTCAGCTTCTTGCTGTAATGGCCCAAGATGCACATTAAGCAGAACCACAGGCCGGCGATCACTTTCTTCTGCCGAAGCTTGGCGAATCAACACATTGCGCACCAAAGGCGCTTCAACCTCGATAGATTCATCGTTATCGTCGGGCTTAAGCTCAAAACTCACCCATTTTTTACCATTGCGTTCAAAGCGTACTATGTTTTTAGCACTAATAGATGAAGTGGTTGCGCCACTATCCACCCTAGCTAGGTAATGGTGGCCGGGAGGGTTTAGATAAATCCACTCCGTTGAGCCAACAATAATTTTGCCATCGGTTTGGGTGGTGCTGGCGGGGCAAACGGAATTAGCAAACGAAGGTGTCGCTTGCGTTAAAGATTCGACTTGTTTGTTAAGAGCGGTGATTTTTTTGCCTTGCTCAACTAATTTTTTGTTAAGTGGCTCAAAGCCAATGCATTGCACTGGTTCACTTAAGCTAACAATAGGAGGCGTTTCTTTTCGCTCTTGTTTGTATTCTTCAAACAACGCTCGTGCTTCATCTAACGTAATTCCCGGAGTGCTTGGCTCTACTGGTGCAGGTAAAAACTGAGCGCAGCCAGCTAAGGTGGCCATCAAGATAGGCAGTAACAGCAATTTGCCTTGTGTTGGCATAAATTTCTCCGCTTACGTTGGTATCTAATCTTACAGTTGTGCTTGTAGGTAGTTTGCTAAGCCTAGTCTGTCGATTAAACCAAGCTGCTGCTCTAGCCAATGAGCGTGATCGTTTTCACTGTCATCAAGCAGAATTTGCAGCATGTCGCGGCTTTGGTAGTCTTGCACCGACTCACAAAACGCCATGACATCGCGTAAGTTTTTAATAATTTGATACTCAAGCTCCAAGTCGTTTTTTAGCATGCTTGGTACGTCCTTACCAACCGCTAAAGGGGTGCGTTTTTCCATGTTGGGCGTGCCGCCTAAAAACAAAATGCGCTCAATCAATTTGGCTGCGTGGCCTTTTTCGTCTTCGGCTTCGTGGCTAATACGCTCAAATAGCTTGGTAAAACCCCAGTCTTGGTACATTTGTGAGTGAATAAAGTATTGGTCGATACCTGCCAACTCACCCGCCAGCAGTTCATTCAGTTTTTCGATAACCTGTGTGTTGCCTTGCATGATGACTCCTTACAACATGGATTGTTGGTAGTTTTCTTCGCCAATTTGTTCAATTAAATTAAGCTGAGTTTCTAGCCAATCTAAATAATCTTCTTCGTATTGGTGAATATTTTTTAACAATTCGCGCGATACGTAGTCTTGCACACTTTCACAGTAAGCAATGGCTTCGTTAAGAACCGTTAATTGCTCGGCTATTTGTTCAACATCGCATTGCAGCATTTCGGCGGTATGTTCACCTATGCGCAGGCGATTAAGCTTTTGCAGATTAGGCAAGCCCTCAAGGAACAAAATACGTTCGATGAGTTTGTCGGCCTGCTTCATATCTTTAATGGATTTTTTATACTCCGCGTCGTTCAGCTTGGTTAAGCCCCAATGCTTGAACAAACGCGCGTGTAAAAAATACTGATTGATGGAGGTCAGCTCAATACTCAGCACTTGGTTAAGATACTGCAGAACTTTGCTATCACCTTTCATCGCGTCACCTTTTATTATTTAAATGTATTTTCAGTCATGTATGCGTGCACGGCTTCGATATCGGCAGGCAATACCGCCAAACGCTCTTCACGAGTCATTAAATCGCTTAGGTAGTGTGGCAGTTTAGGCATTTCATAACCAGCACGGTTGACTGCTTCTTCAAATTTCACTGGGTGCGCTGTGCCTAAAGTAATCATAGGAATATCTTTATGACGGCGGCACTCACGCGCGGCTTTTACACCAATAGCGGTGTGTGGGTCGAGTAAATAGCCAGTTTGGTTGTGCACTTCTTGCATGGTTGCCACGGTGGCGGCTTCGTCTACGGCGTAGCTATCAAACAGCTCGCGCGCCTTGGCTAGTTTGGCTTCGTCTAAAGATACCACTTCTTTTTTGGCGTTCATTTTTGCCATTAAAGCGGCAAGTTCAGTGCCATTGCGGTCGTATAAATCAAACAGCAAACGCTCAAAGTTGCTGGATACCGCAATATCCATAGAAGGCGTAATAGTGTGTTTTAGCGGGTGCACTTCGTATTGGTTTTTGCTCATTAAGCGGTGCAATACGTCGTTGCTGTTGGTGGCAATAATAAGCTGTTTAATAGGCAAGCCCATTTTCTTTGCCATGTAACCGGCAAAAATATCGCCAAAATTACCCGTAGGCACAGAGTAAGCCATTTCGCGCAACGGGCCACCCAAGTTAAGCGCAGAGTAAAAGTAGTAAACGATTTGCGCCATAATGCGCGCCCAGTTAATGCTGTTTACAGCCACTAGCTTGCGCTCACCACGCAAGAAACCTTGGTTACCAAAGCTGGCTTTTACCATGTCTTGGGCTTGGTCGAAGTTGCCTTCAATCGCAATGTTATAAATGTTATCGCCTTTCACTGTCGTCATTTGGCGACGTTGCACTTCCGACACGCGATTGTGTGGGTGCAAAATAAAGATATCGACGTTTTTGCAACGCTTAGTGCCTTCAATGGCGGCAGAACCAGTATCGCCAGAGGTAGCGCCCATGATGACTACTTTTTCTTGGCGTTTTTCTAAAACGTAGTCCAACAGTTGCCCTAGCATTTGCAGGGCGAAATCTTTGAAAGCTAAGGTCGGGCCATGAAACAGCTCTAACACATATTCGTTATGGTCGAGTTGTTGCAGTGGAGCAATGGCTTTGTGGCCAAATACATCGTTGTTATAAACGTTAGCCAGCATGGTTTTTAAGGCTTCGGGTTCTACTGCCCCTTCAACAAAGGGATACATCACCTTAAAAGCCAACTCGGTGTATGGCAGGTCGCGCCACGATTGAATTTCTTCTAAAGAAAACTGTGGCACGTCTTTAGGAACGTAAAGGCCGCCATCGGTGGCTAAGCCAGTAAGTAAAACATCGTCGAAGCTCAATTCTGGAGCGTTGCCACGAGTAGAAATGTATTTCATCATAAAAAGCCTGAGGGTATGCACAAAAATGCGCGTAGTTTACAGGTTTTAAACGTCAAGTGCATCAAGACATAACGGTTCAAACTTTAGCCCACAACCAGTACAATGCCACCTCAACTTTAGAAGGTTTAGGTTTATGAGCGTTACAATTAAAACAGCCGATGAAATTGAAAAAATGCGCGTGGCTGGGCGTTTGGCCGCAGAAGTATTAGAAATGATTGCACCTTACGTTAAACCCGGTGTCTCCACCGGTGAGCTAGATCGCATTTGCCACGAGTACATTGTTAACCAGCAGCAAGCCATTCCTGCCCCGCTTAACTACCATGGTTTTCCTAAGTCCATCTGCACTTCCATTAACCATGTAATTTGCCACGGCATTCCAAGCGACGACAAACTGCTTAAAAAAGGCGACATCATTAACCTAGACATCACCGTTATTAAAGACGGCTACCACGGCGACACCAGCGCCATGTTCTTGGTCGGTGAAGTATCTCCTGCCCTGCAACGCTTGGTTAAAATTACTCAAGAATGCCTGTATTTGGGCATCGAGATGGTAAAACCTGGCACTCGCCTAGGCGATATTGGCCACGCCATTCAAACCTACGCCGAAAGCAACCACTATTCAGTTGTGCGTGAATACTGCGGTCACGGCATTGGCAAAGGTTTCCACGAAGAACCACAGGTATTGCACTATGGTCGCCCTGGCACGGGCCTAGAGCTTAAAGAAGGCATGATTTTTACCATCGAACCCATGATTAACCTTGGCACTCGCTTTAACCGCCAGTTAAACGATGGTTGGACGGTAGTTACCAAAGACCACAAGCCTTCGGCGCAATGGGAGCACACTATTTTGGTAACCGCCGATGGCCACGAAGTGCTAACTCGCCGTAAAGAAGAAGAACGTTACTGGTAGTTTATGACCACCGAGCAGCCTGCCCTTCCTTCCTTTAATAGCCAACAACTGTTGAGCGAGTTACAACAAACTCGCGCACCCTTGCCTATTATTCGCGGGCTGCTTAAACGCCTTCAAGAAGACGCATTCTGTTACTTTCGCCACAGCCTAGACGCTGCCACCCTAGTCACTAACCGCGCACTGCTCATAGACCAGCTTTTACAAACGCTTTGGCAATACAGCCAGCTTGGCAACACAGGCATTTGCTTGGTTGCGGTAGGCGGCTATGGCCGCAGCGAGCTGCACCCCTACTCCGACATAGATGTTCTTATTTTAAGTGATAACGAACACACTCTAGCCGCCAACGCAGACGCTTTAAGCCAGTTTATTACCCTACTTTGGGATTCAAAGTTAGACGTGGGCCACAGCGTACGCAGCCTAAGCCAAAGCGTTGAAGCCGCCAAAGAGTTGACCGTTATTACCAATATGATGGAAAGCCGCCCCATTGCCGGCGACAGCTTTGTACACAGCCGTTTACTAGAGCTTATTTCGGTAGAACGTATTTGGCCCGCCGCCGACTTCTTTAAAGCCAAATGGGACGAGCTACGCGAGCGCCACCAAAAGCATAACGACGCCGAATACAACCTAGAGCCAAACGTAAAAAACTCGCCCGGCACCATGCGCGATATTCAAACCATCACCTGGGCCACCATGCGTTACTTCGGCGTAGGCCACTTAAAAGCCTTGCTTGATAACGGCTTTTTAACTGAACCCGAATACGAACGCCTAAGACGCAACTTGCAGTTTTTTTGGCAAGTGCGCTATGCCCTACACATGCTGGCAGGGCGTGAAGAAGACCGCTTGCTATTCGACTTGCAGCGCCAAGTAGCAGAAGTTTTAGGTTTTAAAGGCAACAAAAAACAACGGGCGGTTGAGCTGTTTATGGGGCGTTTTTACCGTCACCAGCTTGCCACCCAAGAGCTGTGCGATTTGCTGCTTTTGCACTTTAACGAAGACTTTATGAAAGCAGGCAAGGCCGAAGTTATCGACCTAAACCAGCACTTTGTACTGCATAACGGCTACTTGCTGCTCAAAGACAGCGAGCTATTTGCCAAGCAACCGCACTGGCTACTGGAAATATTTTTGCTGATGCAGCACACCCAAAACGCCATAGGTATTCATTCCAACACCATTAGAGCGCTGCGCCAGCATCGTTACTTAATCGACGACGATTTTCGTAAAAACCCCAAGCACAACGCTATTTTTATGCAGATGATTCGCAGCCCCAAGTGGGTGGTGCGCGAGCTAAAACGCATGATGCGTTACGGTATTTTAGGGCGTTATATTACCGATTTTGGCCATATTATTGGCATGATGGAGCACGACCTTTTCCATGCCTACACAGTAGACGAACACAGCTTTCGCATGCTGCGTTTACTACGCAAGTTACGCATAGAAAAGCCACACCCGCAGTTTGTGCTGGCCTCAGATTTAATTAAAACCCTGCCGAAAAAAGAGATTTTGTATCTGGTGGCTTTGCTGCACGACACAGGTAAAAGCAAAGCAGGTAATCATGCCGACAGCAGCGCTAAAATTGCCGCTCGCTTTTGCAAGCAACATCAACTTAGCGACGAAGACACCCAGCTAGTGCGCTGGTTATGCGCCCAGCATTTGCTTATGTCTAAGGCTTCGCAACGGATTGAGTTTAACAACCCAGACGAAATCCACGCCTTCGCCCTAAAAGTAGGTAGCATCGAACGTTTGCACTATCTGTATTTAATTTCGGTTACCGATATTTACAGCACCAACCCTAAGCACTGGACGCCTTGGCGTAGCGAACAGCTAAACAGCATTTACCGCCAATCTCTTAGTGTATTTGAACGTGGGCTAGATAACCCTTTGGCGGTGAGCGAGCATATAGCGCAAGTGAAACAGTGTGCTTTTAATCAGCTTTTGCAACTTGGGCTTAATCAACAGCGCATTGAAAGCATTTGGGAAAGCGCCAACGACGATTATTTTATACGTGAGCATGTTGACGACATTGTTTGGCATTCACACTGCATTTTTCGCCATGGCAACAGCACAGCACCTTTGGTTGCCATTCGTCCGACCTCCACTTTAGTAAATGAAGGTGCCACCCAGATTTTCATTTTTATGAAAGACCAAGAAAACCTGTTTGCGGCCACCACGGCCACGCTCGACCAACTAAACCTGAACATTCAAGACGCTCGCATAATGACTTCGGCCAACGAACGCAACGTGGTCGATACCTATGTGGTGTTAGATGAACACAACCAACCCATAACCAACCCAGAACGGCTAGAAACCATTAGACAATCGCTGATTCAAGCTCTGGCCACCCCAGAAAACTACCGCACTATTATTAACCGTCGCACACCTAGAGCCTTAAAGCAGTTTAAGGTAGAAACTCAGGTCAGCATGAGCACAGACACCAATCTAGAGAGCACCAAACTGGAAATTATCGCCGCCGATCGGCCTGGCCTTTTGGCGCGTATCGGCTCGGTGTTTGCGCGTTTAGGAGCGCAAATTCAAGCGGCTAAAATCTTAACCGAAGGCGAACAGGTATCGGATATTTTCTATATTCTTAACGCCAACGGTCAGCCTTACGCCAACCTAGACGAATGTCTAGAACTTAAAACCGCCCTGATTCAAGAACTCGATGCACACGTTGCTGCGCAGTCCGCCTTTTAATTTCTTTCGTATATTTCGATTCAACCATGCGATAAATACCGCTCATTTTCGAAAGATATTTGCAGTAAGCTGGGTGCATTCATTAAGGAGGTTTATATGAATCGTAAAATAGAACATATTCTTCGTGCTCATGCTGCATCCGACGGTGCTGGTGTAAAACTCAGCCGTATTGGCATGTTTGACCAACCCTTAACCGACCCTTTTTTGATGCTGGATGAGTTTGCTTCAGCCAACGAAAGCGACTATATCGCAGGCTTTCCTGCCCACCCACACCGTGGTATGGAAACACTCAGCTATTTAAAACACGGCTCGCTTGAGCACCAAGACCACACTGGCAACAAAGGCATGATTCATACTGGTGGAGCGCAGTGGATGTCGGCAGGGCGAGGCATTATTCACAGCGAAATGCCTGCCCGCGAGCTAGACCTCCTGCAAGGTTTTCAGCTTTGGATTAACCTGCCTGCCGCACAAAAAATGCAAGCGCCCAAATACCGTGATGTTGAAAGCAACGAAATCCCAGAGCTAACCCGCGATGGCGTAACAGTGCGTGCCATTGCCGGAAATTGGGAAATAGACGGCGAAGCCATTAATGGCCCACTCAATGACCTAGCCGCCGAAGCAGGTTACTTGGATATTATGCTCGACCCCGGTGCCAGCATTCGCCTTAAAACCAAAGCCCACCAGCGTGTGTTGGCCAAACTCTACGAAGGCCAAATTGATATAGAGCCTATGGCTCCTGAAAAAGCGTTAGTGGTGTTTGAAATGGGTGAAAACCTAACATTAAGCAGTAAAAACGGCGCCAAACTTATTTTGCTAAGTGGCACGCCTATTAAAGAAAAAATTGTTCATTACGGGCCGTTTGTCATGAACACCTATCAAGAAATTGAACAAGCCATTCAAGACTACAATAACGGCCTGTTTTAAAATCTAAACCACCTCGCCAGCGGCTACCGCACTACTCCAAGCCCATTGGAAGTTGTAGCCGCCAAGCCAGCCGCTTACATCTACTACTTCGCCAATAAAATACAGCCCAGCGTGCTGTTTGCTTTCCATGGTTTTAGAGGACAGTTCGTTAGTATCCACCCCACCTAAAGCCACTTCGGCGGTGCGATAGCCTTCGGTGCCCGAAGGTTTAACCACAAAGGCGTGCAGGCTTTGGGCTAATTCATTCATATCTTTGCCGCTTAAATCGGCCAATTTTTTGGCCTGGTGTGGGTTATTTTCCAGCCATTTTTCGGCAAACTTTTGTGTGGTTAGCTCGGCCAAGTAGTTTTTAAGCAAGAGTTTAGGGCGTTGGTGCTGTTGCGCTCGTAACAAGTCGGCTAGGTTTATCTTAGGCAAAAGGTTAATGCTTAGGCTGTCGCCTAGTTGCCAATAGGATGAGATTTGCAGCATGGCTGGGCCGCTTAAACCACGGTGGGTAAAGAGCATATCGTCTTTAAAGGTTGTGCCATTGCATTCTACTTCCACAGCCAAAGCCGTGCCCGAAAGCGCCACGCATAGCTCTTTTAAGTGGTCGGTGATGGTAAAGGGCACTAACGCCGCTCTTGGCTCGTACAGTTTTAAGCCAAATTGTTTGGCCAGTTCGTAGCCATAACCACTGGCTCCCAAGGTAGGGATAGAAGGCCCGCCCGTGGCCACCACCAAAGATTGGCACAGATAGCTTTGCGAACTGGTGTTAAGCACATAGCCCTGAGCGGTTTTTTCGATGCGTTTAATTGAGGTATTAAGCTGAACCTGTGCGCCGTATAAATCGCACTCAGCCAAGAGCATTTCAACAATATCGGCGGCTTTGTTATTGCAAAAAAGTTGGCCGTCTTTTTTCTCGTGGTAGGCAATGCCGTGCTTTTCTACCAGCGCAATAAAGTCCCACTGGGTGTAGCGTTTTAACGCCGATTTACAAAAATGCGGGTTATGACTTAGGTATTTTTTAGGTTCGATATAGTAGTTAGTAAAATTACAGCGCCCACCGCCCGACATCAGTATTTTTTTACCCGCCTTGTTAGCGTGGTCTAGCACCAACACGTTGCGCCCTCGGCTGGCGGCTTTGGCCGCGCACATTAAACCGGCCGCACCTGCGCCAATAATAACCACATCAAGGGTTTTCATTAGCGACAATGCTCTTGCAAAAAAGCCAATACCTCTGGCACTTTGCCTTTAAACAAATGGCGCGCGGCAATTTGTTTTTCTTGGTATTCGTACATAGGGTCGTAGTATTCACGCAAAAGCACGCTAATCCAATCGCGGTGCAGGCTGAAATCTTGCTGCTCTAGCTGTTGGGTTAGGGCTTCTTGTAAAATTTCAGCCAAACGCTGATAACGCTCGCCACCAAGGCGTTTTTGAATGTTCTTTAAGCTGTTTTGCAAGCGTGCTGCGTAGTTGGTAT
>JBASZG010000227.1:0-2109 GCA_049277875.1 Venatoribacter sp. | reverse complement strand
AACGCCCCGAAGTTGGTGACCACTTGGGTGACATCGCCACGGGCGTTGTAACTGTATTTTATTGAGGTGTGGCCGTTGCTGACGCGGGTGAGCTGGTCTTGGCTGTTGTAGCTGAGATTAACCGTTAAGTTCGGGGTGTTGTTACTTTGTGCTGTGGCGTTGGCGTAATAATGAACCTGAGTGGCACGCCCCAGTGCATCGCGGTTGTAAGTAATCACTTGGCCTGAGGGCTTGATTTGCTGAGCAAGTTCGCCAGTGGGTGTGTATTGGTACTGCGTGGTACGGCCATCGGGATGCGTGGTTTGCGTGACTTGCCCCGCTAGATCATATTGCCAGAGGTGGGTATTGCCTTCACCATCGGTGACTTGCGTTGGCTGGCCTGCTTCGTTCCACTCGATTTTAATGGTGCTGCCATCGAAGTTTTGGCAGGTAAATAGAGGCTCGCTACTTAGGTCTGTGCTGGAAAAGGCTGTACCAGAAAGCAAAATTAAATAAATGAATAATATTTTCATTCGCTTGTTCCGCACTTTTCAATATCTGCCCACTCGGAATAGATAGCCTCCATGTTTTTCTCTTTTACAACCTTATCAAACCCATGCTTATCACACAAATAGACATATTTCTCTAGCAACAAATAGTCATTGTCTGCATGACCAGGCCACATTAAAACCGCTTTTTTATAATAATACTCATAAGCAGAAACTTCGCCCTTAACCAAACTAGCTATCGCCACATAAATAATGCATTCGTAATAGTGAGTATTACAACCTTTAAATTTTTTAACATCATAGTAAAAATAGTAATTCCCTGTAAGATAATAAAAATATTGAACGCTTATTAATTTATCCGCATAAGAAAATCCATTGTAATCAATCACCCCAACTCCCTTATATGCATTTGCAATCTCACATTCGATTAGCCTAATCTTGAAATGCGAACAGTATTCATCCATGCTTTCAATCCCAAATCGATCCGCGTATAAAATAGCACCATCTTTTGGTGTTATCTTTCTTCTAGCTAGCCAAGAAAAAAACTCTTCTCTATGAATATGAAATGATTCCTCAAATGCTAATGCAAAAGAATACAACTGAGTATCTGAATATCTTTCGACTATTTCTTTGTACTTAAAATCAACAGCTAAGCATATGGCTTCAAATTCTCGCCTAACAACAGGGTTATAATCATAGCCACACAGTGCGGAAACATTACCCGTCTCATGATAAATAAGCCCCATAATGATGGACTTATCTAAAGAATTATTCCACCTTGAAGCATATTCAAATGCTTCTTTAATATTTCCTTCGTGAAAATAAAATCTATCCATATATATGGAATGCATATTTATTCTCAAAGTAGGGCTTTGAATCGCCACCAACCCTAAAATAAAAAAAATTGAAGCTGCACCTAACCCCCAATAAATATATTTCATTCTAGCATCCTCCCTGGCCCTTTTTGTAAGCATATACATCCATTTGATGCGGTTCTTGTTGGCCATAACTCTGGCTGCGGAATACCACACATGTCACTAGAGTTATTGGAATCATATCTATCTTTATCAAAAGGGCACCAAATGACTTTACACACCTGTTCAAATCTAGGAACCGGATTCATATAAGGTGGACTTTTAGATACGGATGGGTCATTAAGGCCGTCCAAAAAGTCATGTAATGTTGGATGAGTAAATTGTTGTATTGCAGCCTCAGCTCTTCGCGGATTTGGCTTTATTTTCTGTTTTCTATGCGTTCTGAAACCGTTATGTGGATTGACTCTGTTTAAACCATCAGGATCCACAAAACTAATTGGATTTCCCGCCACATAGGCATAGGTATTGATACCGCCTTGTAATCCTATAGGGTCGCTTTCCAGATAACGGCCTAGCTGTGGGGCGTAGTAGCGGTTGAGGTTGTAGTAGTAACCGCTTTCTTGGTCTGCGTATTGCCCTGGCAGGCGCAGGTTATTTTCTACGCTGGAGTAATCAGGCTTGCTGATGGTGGCGTTGCCGAAGTCGTCGTAGTCGGCTTGCCAGTGGACATTGCCGCCTGCGTCGATGATGCGAACGGGGGCGTTGCGGTAGTCCAGTTGGTAGTAAAAGTATTGCCCATGTTGGCG
>JBASZG010000226.1:0-3695 GCA_049277875.1 Venatoribacter sp. | reverse complement strand
CCCAGATATCGCCGACTTTATTCGCGCCAAGCGTGAAGACGGCCGCTTACGTCAGTTCAACCTATCGCTACTTATTACCGAAGAGTTTATGAACGCGGTAGAGACCGACGCCGACTGGCAACTGGCTTTCCCACTCAACGAAGAAGAAATCCGTATCGACAACATCGATATCAACAACCCAGAACAAGTGACTTGGCGCACTTGGTCTTCCACCGAAAACTACATTCAACGCGAAGACGGTTTAGTGGCTTGCCGCATTTACCGCACCATGAAAGCACGTCGTATCTGGGACATGATTATGGCCTCCACCTACGACTTTGCCGAACCGGGCTTTATCTTGATTGACCGTGTTAATGAGATGAACAACAACTGGTTCTGCGAAGAAATCCGCGCCACCAACCCTTGCGGTGAACAACCCTTGCCACCGCATGGCGCGTGCTTGCTTGGCTCGGTAAACCTCACGCTGTTTGTGCGTGAACCCTTCACCGAAAACGCTCGCTTCGATTGGGACGAATACCGCAAAGTAGTGGATATCTTCACTCGTATGCTCGACAACGTCGTCGAAATTAACGGCCTGCCTTTGCCAGAGCAACAAGCCGAAATCTTCCGCAAACGCCGTCATGGCATGGGCTTTTTGGGCTTAGGCTCAACCCTTACCATGCTGAAAATGAAATACGGCAGCGCCGAGTCTCTGGCCTTTACCGAGCAAATCTCGAAAGAAATGGCTATTCAAGGCTGGCGCACTGGCTTGCTTTTAGCCGAAGAAAAAGGCGCTGCGCCCATCATGGACGAAGACTTTGTTATCACCAGCGCCATGCTGGCCAAACGCCCTGAAATGAAAAAAGACGGCTTAAAAGTGGGTCAAAAAGTAAAAGGCAAAGTGCTGTGGGCAAAATACAGCCGCTATATGCAGCAGCTCGCCGATGAAGACGCAGAGCTGGTCGCAGCTCTCGCCAAAAAAGGCGCACGCTTTACCCACCACACCTCCATTGCCCCCACTGGCACTATTTCACTGTCTTTGGCCAACAACGCCTCCAACGGCATCGAACCAAGCTTTGCCCACCACTACTCACGCAATATCATTCGTGAAGGCAAAAAAACCAAAGAAAAAGTAGACGTATTCAGCTTTGAATTGTTGGCCTACCGCGAGCTAATCAACGCCAACGCCATGCCCTATGTGCAAGGTGAAAACGCACTGCCAGATTATTTTATTGCCGCCGACGACGTAACCCCAACTCAGCACGTAGACGTACAAGCCGCCGCGCAAAAATGGATAGACTCGTCCATCTCCAAAACCGCCAACGTGCCAACCGACTACCCCTACGAACAGTTTAAAGACATTTATCTGTACGCTTACAAGCAAGGCCTAAAAGGCTGCACCACCTTCCGCTTTAACCCAGAAGCCTTCCAAGGCGTACTCGTAAAAGAAGAAGACCTAGCCAACACCACCTACCGCTTCACCCTAGAAAATGGCGAAGTCGGGGAAGTAAAAGGCAACCAAGAGATTGAATACGACGGCGAAATGCACAGCGCCGCCAACCTCTACGACGCCTTAAAAGAAGGCTATTACGGTAAGTTTTAAGCGGCCCAGTACAGAGAATAGAGTAACCAAAATGAGCATTAAATTAGACAGCAAAATTGTAAGTTTTCAGGTGGTAAAGGCCGACGAGCCAGCCAAAGTAGATGCCCCAACCGAGCCCACCTGGGAAGAAATGCACGAGCACCTAAAACGCCCACAGCATTTAGAGGGCACCACCTACAAAGTAAAACCCCCAATTTCGGAGCACGCCATCTACGTTACCATTAACGACGTAGTGCTAAACAAAGGCAGCGAGCGCGAAACTCGCCGCCCCTTTGAGATATTTATTAACTCGAAAAACATGGAACACTACCAATGGATTTCAGCCTTAACGCTGATTATCTCGGCTGTGTTCCGCAAAGGCGGCGACTGCACCTTCCTAGTAGAAGAACTGGGCAGCGTATTCGACCCTAAAGGCGGCTACATGAAACGCGGTGGCCGCTGGATGCCCTCGCTGGTAGCCGAAATTGGCGAAGTGCTAAAAGAACACCTAACCCGCATTGGCATGATTAAAAGCGAAGTAGACGAGCACAAACAAGCTTACATCGAACAAAAACGCGCCGAACTGGCAGGCAACAGCAACGAAAAAGAAGCCCTAGCCTACCCAGAAAACGCCCAAATCTGCAAAAAATGCCACACCAAAGCCGCAGTGCAAATGGACGGTTGTCTAACCTGCCTATCCTGCGGCGACAGCAAGTGCGGTTAGTAGGCGAAGCCGATATCCACGCGTATAAGGTAACTCCATGCAGCAATGGCAAATCCAATCCGACAAAACCCTTAAACTGGTTCAAGCACCGCTGCCCGAAATTGGCCCAGAGGATGTGCTGGTTGAGGTGAAAGCATTGGGAGTAAACCGTGCCGATTTGTTACAGGTAAAAGGGCTATACCCTGCGCCGGCTGGGTTTGATTCGGCGGTGCCAGGGCTTGAATACGCGGGGGTGATTAGCCAGGTAGGTACGCGAGTGCAGCAGCGCAAAGTGGGCGAGCGTGTAATGGGGTTAGTTCCCAGTGCCGCTTACAGCGAATTTGTGGCGGTGCATGAAGGTGAAACCCTGCCCATGGCCGATAGCTTAAGCTTTGCTGAAGCCGCCACTATTCCTGAAGCGTTTTTAACTTCCTACCGTGCATTATTTTTAGAAGGCGGTTTACAGCCCGGTCAATGGTGCTTAATTCGCCCTGCCACTGCAGGCGTGGGGCTTGCTGCGGTGCAGTTGGCCAATACGCTTGGAGCGCGTCCTATTGGTAGCAGCCGTGATTTAAATAAACTGGATATTGCCCAAAGCTTTGGCTTACACGCCCAAGTGCAAGAAGACACTAGTCTTGCCAAGCAGGTAAAAGAGCTGACCAACGGCGCAGGAGTGGCGGTGATTATGGATATGCTTGGCCCCGACTGGAATGCCTTGCTGCAAGCTTTGCGGGTGGAAGGCACGTTAGTTTTGGTGGGAGTGATGGCAGGCGTACAAACTCAGCTTAATTTGTTTAGCTTGCTGACGGCACGCCAAAAGATTCATCCAATGACCATGCGCAGCCAACCCTTAGAAAACCGTATTCGCATGGCCAAACTGTTTAGTGACCGCCTTGCACCGCTCTTTGCCCAAGGCAAACTCAAACCCTTACCCTTTAAAGAGTTTAGTTTTAACGATGTCACTGCCGCCCATACCGATATGGCACAAGGCCACTGGAGCGGCAAGCGGGTGTTGGTGCTGTGAAGGACTAATTATTGCAACACAGCGTTACCGCTATCGCAGTCTTTCTAGTGTTACCATTGCGCCCCTTTTTCTTGTTGTAAAAACCTTCCATGAACTTTCGTATTTATATTATGGCGATTGCCGCTATGGCTGTGGGCTTGGTGGAGTTGCTGGTGGGCGGTATTTTGCCGGTTATTGCCAGCGACCTAAATGTAAGCCTAAGTGCGGCAGGGCAGTTAATTACCTTCTTTGCCTTAACCTACGCCATTAGCGGGCCGGTGCTTTATGTGCTGACCAGTCGGTTTGAGCGCAAGTTGCTGTATTTAATCAGTTTATTTGTGTTCTGTTTGGCCAATGTGCTGACGTATTTTAGCGAAAGTTTCTTTTGGGTGATGGTTGCGCGCATTGTTACGGCAGCGGCTACTTCT
>JBASZG010000225.1:0-7938 GCA_049277875.1 Venatoribacter sp. | reverse complement strand
ACTTAGTAAAACGCTGACCACCAAAGAAACCGACTATCTCATCAACAACATTCAAAGCAAATGGCGTTTTATGGAGTCGCGCATTCGTAACTTTAACGAACGCACCGTGCCGTTTTTAGTAGTAAGTTACAACGACCGTATCGTTGTTCACCTGCAAGAACTAGAAGCCGCTTTAGAATAAGCGGCCTGTTACTTACAGTTTGGCAGCCAGTTCACAGCCTTGGCGAATGGCGCGTTTAGCGTCCAGTTCGCCAGCAAACTCAGCGCCACCAATTAAATGCAAGCCATAGCTTTTGCCTTCAATCGCTTTTAGTTGTTCGTGCAATCCGTTTACCGACTCTTGGCCAGCGCACAGCACAATGTTATCGGCTTCCACCAGCTCTTGTTTGCTGCTTTCACCTTGAGCAATGCTGACGTGCAAACCAGCGTCGTCGATGCGGTCGTAAGAGGCACCGCCAATGGTTGTAATGCCTTTCATTTTGACCACAGCACGATGCACCCAGCCCGTGGTTTTATTTAAGCCTTTACCAAAGGAAGTGGTTTTGCGTTGCAGCATGGTTAAATCGCGTGGTGAAGGCTCGATTTCGGGTTTTACCAAGCCACCGCGTGTTTGGTTGCTGATATCAACGCCCCACTCTTTTAACCAACGGTCTTTATCCAAGGTGAGCGATACGCCTTCGTGGCTTAGGTATTCACTTACGTCAAAGCCAATACCACCAGCACCCACAATGGCGACTTTTTTGCCTAAATCCAGCTCTTTATCCAGCAGTTCTTGGTAAGAAATCACCTTGCTGTTATCCATACCAGGAATATTTGGCATACGAGGTTTCACGCCTGTGGCAATCACTACTTCATCAAAACCACCTTGATTTAGCTCTTCGGCGCTCACCATGTGATTCAGTTTAAGGTCGATGTTGTACTTTTTAATCATGGCGTTGTAGTAGCGAATTTGCTCTTGAAACTCTTCTTTGCCAGGAATGCGCGCGGCGTAAGTAAACTGTCCACCAATATGATCGCGGCCTTCAAACAGGGTTACTTTGTGGCCACGTTCGGCGGCAATGGCGGCACAGGCTAAACCAGCAGGGCCAGCGCCCACCACAGCAATGTTTTTGCCTTGGCTTACTTCTTTATAAATAAGAGTGGTTTCGTAGCAGGCGCGAGGGTTTACCAAGCAAGTAGCGCGTTTGTTTTCAAAGGTGTGGTCTAAACAGGCTTGGTTACAAGCAATGCAGGTATTGATTTCATCTACGCGGTTCTCTTCTACCTTTTTCACCCAGAATGGGTCGGCCAAGAACGGGCGCGCCATAGACACCATATCGGCCTTGCCAGAGGCCAACACTTCTTCGGCGGTGTCGGGCATATTGATACGGTTAGAAGCCACCACGGGCACCTTCACAGCGGCTTTTACTTGTGCGGTTACATCAACGAAGGCCGCACGAGGCACAGAGGTAACAATGGTGGGCACACGCGCTTCGTGCCAACCAATACCGGTGTTGATGATAGTTACGCCACAACGCTCTAAGGCTTGAGCAAGCTGAATGACTTCGTCCATAGTCGAGCCATCTTCGACAAGGTCGAGCATGGATAGGCGGAACATAATAATAAAATCGCTACCCACGGCTTCGCGCACTTGTCTTACCACTTCGGTAGGAAAGCGAATGCGGTTTTCGTAGCTGCCGCCCCACTCATCGGTGCGTTTGTTGGTGCGTTTGTTAATCATTTGGGTAATGAAATAGCCTTCAGAACCCATAATTTCTACGCCGTCGTAGTTGGCTTTTTGGGCTAATTTGGCCGCACGCACGTATTGATCAATGGTTTTGTGGATTTCTTTGCTGGTTAGCTCTTTAGGCTTGAATGGCGTAATGGGCGATTGAATCGCCGAAGGCGCTACGTTAAAAGGCGTGTAGCCATAACGACCTGCGTGCAATAACTGCAATAAAATTTTAGAACCGTTGTCGTGCACGGCTTTGGTTACTTTTTTATGGAAAGGCACTTGCAGGCTGCTAATCATTTTTGAACCAAGTGGCAACAAATCGCCACGACGGTTAGGCGAGAAGCCCCCAGTAACCATTAGGCCCACACCGCCACGCGCGCGTTCGGCAAAGTATTCTGCTAACTCGCCGAAGTGCCAAGGGCGGTCTTCTAGGCCAGTGTGCATACTGCCCATCATGATGCGGTTTTTAAGGGTGGTGAAGCCTAAATCTAAGGGTTCAAGAATATGTGGGTATTGGCTCATGGTTGTCTCTCAGTATTTATTGTTGCTATATCGAAGATTGATAAGCTTAGACTATACAGAAAAACCACGAGCCAAAATAACCCATAATAGCAATTCAATGATTATTGTTAGCTATTCTTCCGATATTTGAATGGCTGGTATCGCGCCACTGGTTTTCGCTTGCTGCGCCAAGGCTACAGCAATGCGGCGAGCCGCATGGCGATACATCATTGACACCTCGCTGTGATCGTCGGCAGCCACCACGGGCGTGCCTGCATCGGCTTGTTCACGAATGTATTTAGACAAAGGCAAAGAACCCAGCACTTTGGTGTGGTATTTTTCGGCCAGCTTTTCTGCGCCCAACTCACCAAAAATATGCTCGGCATGACCGCAGTTAGAGCAAATATGAATGCTCATGTTTTCGATAAGGCCAAGCACAGGAATATGCACCTTGCCAAACATTTCAATGCCTTTTTTAGCGTCGGCCAAGGCAATGTCTTGTGGTGTGGTCACAATAACCGCTGCTGATACAGGCACTTTTTGGCTAAGGGTTAATTGAATATCACCAGTGCCTGGAGGCATATCAACAATCAAGTAATCCAACTCGCCCCATAGGGTTTGAGTTAAGATTTGCACCAACGCGCCGCTTACCATTGGGCCACGCCATGCCATTGGGGTTTGCTCGGTAACCAAATAGGCCATCGACATGCTTTTAATGCCGTGCGCTTCAACTGGCACAAAAAAATTGCCGTCTATTACTTTAGGGCGTGTGCCGTCGGGCATACCCAGCATAATGCCTTGGCTTGGGCCGTAAATATCGGCGTCTAAAATACCCACTTTGGCTCCATCTTTAACCAAGGCTAAAGCCAAGTTAACTGCCGTGGTCGATTTACCCACACCGCCTTTGCCAGAAGCCACCGCTACAATATTTTTAACTTTAGCGATTGGCTCAATGGTGGTTTGGCGTTTGTTCGCCAACACCGACCAACTAATGTTTACTTTAGCGCTGCTTACGCCGTCGATATTTTCAATGGCGGTTTGCAATAACTGCTCTATTCCACCTTTTAAATACTCACTGGGATAATCTAAAAAGACGTCCACGCTGACGTTGCTGCCCGATATTTGAATATCGCGCACGGCTTCGGCGCTAATCAAATCGGTTTCTAAATAGGGGTCGGTGTAACTGGCAATCGCCTGTTCAACCAGATCTTTGCTGAGGTTTGACACTTGAAGGTCTCCATAACTACCTAATAATTGGCGAAATTGTACCCTTTAAGGGCGTAATTACCACTGATGGAATGTGTGGGTATTGCTATACTTGGTTGCTTCAAACAAGTTGAGACGAACTATGTTTTCATTGCGTCAAATGTTTATCGCCTTAACCTTGATTTACATCGCCTTATCAGCGTTTAGCACCTTAGCTTCACGCTGGGTTTTCTTTTACCCACAAGAGCAAGCTCTTTTTCTGCAGCAGCAACAGCGCGAAGTAGACAACCTGTACGCGGCACTAAACCAAACGCGCGATATTTTATTAGCCAAAACCAAGCACTATCGCCAGCACCTTGAGGCCGCCTTTGCCAGCGGTGGCAACCTTGATATTTCCCCCATAGCCGATAAATCGGCCACCCTCGATTACTTAATTTTAACCAACGCAAACTTAGACGAGCAGTCGGCAACCTTATGGGTATCTGGTACAAAAGAATTTAAAAAGCCAGACTCGCACCACCAGCAATGGCTAAGCGAATTTAAAGCTACTCACAGCCAAATAGACGACGGGGCGGATCTTGCCATGATTGGCAATCAACCTGTTTTCATTGGCTTTAGCCGCATTAAATCGCCCCAAGAAACGCTTGGTTATTTATTTTTCTTTATTGAAATTAACCAGCAGCTTCTTAGCCACTACGCTACTTTTGGCGGCTACAGCGTTTCACAAATTGCTCAATCGGTGCAAACTAGCCCAGCCGCTAAAAGCTTTTCACAGCCCTTAGTAAATATTGCCGAGCACCACACCCGCTGCTTAAACAATCAACAAGGTGTAGCAATTGTGTGCTTTGATATTTTGCACACTGCAAACCAAGCTCCAAGCCTAATCAGTAAAGAAAGCGTGTATGGCTTTATTGCCATTTTATTCATTCCAGTTGTGCTTTTTGCAGGCATGCTGTACGTCTTTACCGAGCCATTGATGCGCGGCACTCGCATGTTGCAAGAGCATCAACGCCAAGGGGTGTTAAAACGCTTGGATATTACCGCACCTATTGAAATTACCGAGCTGGTTAAACTGCGCGATACGTTTAACAGCTTGGTTGATTCATTTAACGAACAGAAAAATGAGCTGGAAAAACTTTCGAACACCGACAGGCTCACCAACATAGCCAATCGCCGGGCTTTTGATATGGAAATGGATAAACTTTGGAACCGAGTTAGCCGCCATCCACATTCAGCAGCCTTGGTTATGGTGGATATTGATTACTTTAAACGCTACAACGATTTTTACGGCCATCAGGCCGGCGACCATGCCTTATTTGACGTAGCCCAAGCGTTAAAACAATGCGCTAAGCGCACCGATGAAATGGCTGCTCGCACAGGCGGGGAAGAATTCACTTTAATTATTCAAATAAAAGACGAAGCCGAACTGGCGCATTTCCAAGAACGCTTAAGCCAAGCCATCGCCGAGCTTAAAATACCCCATCAAGAATCGTCGGTTAGCGAGTTTCTAACAATAAGTGCAGGTATTGCTTGGCTTCGAGGCAGTGGCCAGTGGTTAGAGAATTACCGCATTGAACACTGGCTGCACACGGTCGATTTGGCGCTGTATCGAGCTAAAAGCTCTGGTCGCAATCGCAGCGAGGTGCAAATCATAGATGCAGAACACCCTTTCGCTGAAATAACCGAAAGCGCCAAGGCGTAACGCCAAGCTTACGAAGCGTTATTGTTGTGCTCGCGCTCGGCCACTTTTTTAAGCACCTCTTTGCGTTGCTGTGAGTTATAGCGCCCCCAGTTAATGATTTCGTCGCCGCTGCGGCTGCAGCCAATGCAAATATCGTTTTCATCCAGGGCGCAAATACTCACGCAAGGCGAGCGCACTATTTCTTCACGCTCTTCGCTCATAGCGGTATTTCGATAAGCTCTTCGCGGTAGCGCTTGGCATTTTGAACATAGTGCGCTGCTGAAGCTTCGAGAATTTTCATTTGCATTTCAGACAACTGACGCTTAACCACAGCAGGCGCCCCCACTACCAACGAACCGTCAGGAATCTCCATTCCTTCTGGCACCAAAGCATTTGCACCAATAATGCAGTGTTTGCCAATTTTGGCTTTATTTAACACCACGGCATTGATGCCAATAAGCGAATAATCACCAACAGTGCAGCCATGCAGCATGGCATGATGTCCAACCGTTACCCCTTTCCCTAAAGTTAAGGGAATGCCGCCGTCGGTGTGTAGCACAGCATTATCTTGCACGTTGCTTTGTGGGCCAACGGTAATTAAATCGTTATCGCCACGAATAACCACGCCAAACCACACACTGCTTTGGTCTTCTAACTTTACGCTACCGATAATTTTGGCGTTATCGGCTACAAACACATCACTTCCGCGCTCTGGTGCGCGCTTGCCTAACTGATAAAACATCGTTTTTGTTCTCTATAAGGGTATACGGTAAGGAATATTACTGTCGTACAGGTGGTTCATCATTTCGGCAATCATCATGGCCGTTAACCCCCAAATACGAAAATCTTGATACTGATAAGTGGGAATACGGATATTGCCACGTTCAAAGTAGGACACAGGTGGCTGTAAGAAATGACTTAATGGCACTTGAAAAATAGCGTCTAGCTCGTCTTTATTGGCCTTAAAACGCTGCTCAGGTGAAATCACCCCTAAAATGGGCGTGACCAAGTAGCCATGTAACGACACCACTTGATCCATTTCCCCCACCACGTCTATTTTATTAGAAGGTAAACACACCTCCTCTTCGGCTTCACGCAGCGCGGTGCAAATGATATTAGGATCGGCGTTGTCGCGTTTACCGCCAGGAAAGGCCACCTCGCCCTTGTGCGAAGACAATTGCATAGAGCGGCGAGTTAATAACACGCGCGGATCTTTCTCATCGGTTAATGCCACCAACACTCCGGCTTCTGCCAAATTGGGCTGAGACACTCGCCTAGGTTGATGCTGGTCAAGGCGACGGCGTAAGTAATCTAATAAATTCGACTGATTCATGTTTTTATTCTAATGGCCGATTACAAAGATACCAATGGCAAAATTGACTGATTAGTCTAAAGTTAGTCCCACTTCAGTTAGGAAAATACTCTATGTCCTCGTCTTTATCCATAAGCAACAAAATCCACCTTGCTCTTGGCAGCATCTTTTTGATTGTTCTTGTGGTGGTTGTTTCGGTGGCCGTTAAGGCCGAGCGCGAATTGAGCAATCAAATGATTGAAGAAAAACTACGCGAAAAGGCTTCCAGCTACCTTGATGCTGTAAATATGCTGATGGTTTCTGGTGCCATATCAAACCGCGAGCTAGTGCGCACTAAAATTCTTTCTGACCCAAACATCATCGACGCTCGCATTCTGCGCCATGAAGCGGTGGATAAACTTTATGGTAAAGGGTTTGACCACGAATACCCCGCCGATGAACTCGATCGACGCGCGCTAAAAGGCGAAGACATATTAATTAACAGCAAAGACAAGTCTGGTCATGTCATGACCTATCTCATGCCTATTCTGGCGTATAAAGATTACCGTGGCACCAACTGCATTCCTTGTCACCAAGTGGAAGAAAATGACGTTCTAGGTGCCATTCGCATCAGCTATTCATTAGATCAGCTCGACCAGAGCATCTTTAAAAACATGCTAACTATGGGTTCCATTCAAGCGGCCATGTTTGTCTTGGCGTTGTTGGTATTAACCATCATGCTAAAGCGTTTGGTTATTAGCCCTATTCGCAAAGTGCAACAAACGCTTAGTCACATCGAAAAACATTCTGACCTAACCCAAATTATTGCTGTGGATACGCAAGACGAGATTGGCTCTGCAGCACAAGCACTCAACAAAATGACTGAGCGCTTTTCCGATTCCTTAAAACAGGTTGTCAATTCAGCTAAGCAGCTTGAAAGTTCTGCTCGTGAGATTAACGACACCTCGAAAGAGTCATTTAACGCCGCGCGCGCCCAGAAAAATGAAACCCAAGAAATTCAAGAAGCCATTCAAGAGCTGCATCAAAGCATTCAGCAAGTCATGAGCCACGCTCAGGAAAGCAACGATGCTTCAGCCGAGGCCCATAAAGTTGCCAAAAGCGGTGTGCAAAAAACCGATCTTGCTTCACAAAGCATTGAAACGATGAACAGCGCCATACAAAGCACTTCGCTGGTGATTGCCTCATTAGATGAGCGCAGCAACAGCGTTGGTTCTGTGTTAAGCGTAATTAAAGGCATTGCCGAGCAAACCAACCTTCTAGCACTTAACGCCGCCATTGAAGCGGCCAGAGCGGGCGAATCAGGCAGAGGTTTTGCAGTAGTGGCCGACGAAGTGCGCACGCTGTCACAGCGCACGGCTGAATCGACTCAAGAAATTGAACGCATGATTGCCCAGTTACAGGCCGAAGCGCAAAACGCCGTTAACTCTATGGACAATGCTCAGCAAACGGCCAGCCAAGGGATGGAACGCGTGCGCGAGGCCGCAGACGCCCTTTACACCATGACCAGCCATGTTGAACGCATGA
>JBASZG010000224.1:0-3042 GCA_049277875.1 Venatoribacter sp. | reverse complement strand
TGTCTTGAGCTTCCGACACCAAGATTGGCTGTTGGCTTACTTGCACGGCATCGCGCTTTTGTGGCACTGGCGTCAAGATAAAATCGTGCGCGTTTAACTGTGGCCCAGTTTGAATAATCAAGGCACGTTGCATGGTGTTGTCTAGCTCGCGCACGTTGCCTGGCCAACTGTGGTTAAGCAGCAGTTGTTCGGCATCGGCCAAAATCTTGGGTGCTGGGCGCTTCATTTTGCTGCTGTGGTGCGCCAGCAAGCGTTTCGCCAACGGCATAATATCGGCTTTGCGCTCACGCAATGGCAACCAATGCAGTGGGAACACGCTTAGGCGGTAATACAGGTCTTCGCGGAACTTCCCTTCTGCCACGTATTCAGCCAGGTTGCGGTTGGTGGTGGCGATAATACGCACGTCTAAATCAATTACTTTTTTGCCCCCCAAACGCTCTACTTGGCGTTCTTGAATAACGCGCAACAATTTGGCCTGCAAACCTGCGTCCATTTCGGTAATCTCATCCAGCAACAGAGTGCCACCATTGGCTTGCTCAAACTTGCCCGGCATCGCGTTATAAGCGCCGGTGTAAGCGCCCTTCTCGTAACCAAAGAGCATGGCTTCGAGCATATTTTCTGGAATGGCCGCGCAGTTAATGGCCACAAAGGGCTGTTTTTTGCGGGGCGAACGTTGGTGCACATAGCGCGCCAGCACTTCTTTACCCGTGCCGCTTTCACCGCTAATAAGCACGGTGGAATCGGTTTGGGCAACACGCTCGGCCAGTTGGAAAATCTGCTTAGTAGGCGCTGCTTCGCACACAGGCTGGTCGTCGTTTTGCTCTACCTCTGGGTTAGGGCTGTAGGGTTTTAATAAAGCCTCTAGTTCTTTTAGCTCAAAAGGCTTCATTAAATAATCGTTCGCGCCCATTTGCATGGCTTTTACCGCTTGGCTTACGTCGCCATAAGCGGTCATTAACACCACAGGCTGCCAAGGCGATTCTTTTTTAATGTGCTGCATCAGCTCTAGGCCATCCATGCCGGGCATATTGATGTCGCTTAGCACCAAGTCGAAATTGATATTACGCGCTAGGTTTAGCCCTTCAATGCCGTGGGCGGCCTCCGATACTTGGTAACCTTTTAGCATCAGAGTATCAACAATGGCCTCGCGCAAACGAGGGTCGTCTTCAACCACTAAAATACGCATAGTTTTTCCTCCTACGGACGCCCATTGAGGGGCAGAATTAACCCTGCGGTTAAGCCGCCATTGGGGTTATCAAAAAGTGTAAACTCAGCTTGGTGCGCACGTGCTACCGCCTGCACTACCGCCAAGCCCAAACCAGAGCCATTGGCTTTGGTGGTGTAAAAAGGCTGTTTAATTTTTTGTTTTTGCTCGTCGCTCATGCCTTCGCCGTTATCGCTAATCAGCACCGCCACCTGCTCATCGCCTACCGCCGTAGCGCGAATATCAAGCTGGGCATCGCCGGGTGGGCAGGCTTCCAGCGCGTTATTAACCAAGTTCATTAGGGCGCTGATTAAGGCATCGCGGTTGCAGGTAATTTGTTTTTCGGGCAGCTCGTTATGAATCTGATAGCGCGCTTGCTGGTTACGCACGCTCACTTCCATAGCCGACTGCAAACCTTGCAGCAGCTCTGCGGTGCTGATGTCGTCGTTTAAGGGCGCTTCGCCACGCGCAAAAATCAGCATATCGCGCACTTGGTTTTCTAAATGGCGCAAACGCTCTTGCAGCTTCTCGGCAAAACGCTCACGCATACTGTCGTTTAAATTAGGATTGGCTAAATGGCCTGCGTACAAAGTGGCCGCCGATAAAGGCGTGCGAATTTGGTGTGCCAGCGAAGCCACCATCTTGCCCATAGCCGACAACCGCTCGTGCTGGCTTAAACGCGACTGCAACTGACGAGTTTCTGTCATATCGGTAAGCAAAATTAACTGCCCCGGCTCGTTGCTCATAGGCGCAGTGCGTAAATGCACGCGACGACCGTCTACTAAAGACACCTCATGGCCATCATCGCTGCGGGGCTTAAAACATTTCTGAATTACGGCGCGCCAACGCTGCCCGACCAAGGCTTTTGCACCGCTGGCAGCAAGGAGTAAATCTTCGGCGGCGGGGTTACTTTGGCGAATAACACCATGCTGGTCTAGCACCAACACCCCAGCAGGCAACATTTGTAACAGGTTTTTTAAACGTGCGGATAAGCGTTCTTTCTCGGCCAACGCCTGAGTGTACTGCTCAGACACCTGCGCTAACTCGCTTTGCAAATGCTCCACCTGCCCCTGTAAAGGCCATACAGAAGACACGCCAGCACCAGAAGCCGCCTGCGCCGCCGCCAAGACCTTCGCGATGTCTAAACCTGAATGTGCCAGTAAAGTGCTCATACAAACCTCTTTTAGTGTCGAAATACCGACACAAAATGCCTTTGAAAGGTTATGAGCAATTTACAGGCCAAGTTTTCTTGGTTGGTTGAGAGCTGGGTGTTGGGGGTTCAGCGTGGTGCGTGTTGTGCTGCAAGTCTGCGCATTGAAGTAAACTTGTCATTCTACGCGCAGGGTGACGTATTACTTCCAGGCACGCTGAACCCCCAACACCCAACGCCCCCCAACCAAAGCTAGATCATGCGAATGGCGCCGTCCATGCGTATGGTGTCGCCGTTTAAGTAGCCGTTTTCAATAATATGGGCGGCGAGGGCGGCGTATTCGCTGGGTTTTCCAAGGCGTTTGGGGAATGGCACGGAGTTTTCAAGTTGTTGGCGGGCTTCGTCGGGTACTTGGTTCATCATGGGGGTGCCGCAGATACCGGGGGCGATGGTCATGACGCGAATGCCGTGACGTGCTAGTTCGCGTGCCAAAGGTAGCATTAAGCCCACTACTCCGCCTTTTGAGGCGGCGTAGCTGGCTTGGCCAATTTGGCCGTCGAAGGCAGCGATTGAGGCGGTGTTGATAATAACACCACGCGCGCCATCTTCTTGTGCTGGTTGTTTGGCCATAGCCGCTGCCGCCAAGCGCACTACATTAAAAGTGCCAATCAGGTTGATGTGGATGCCT
>JBASZG010000223.1:0-1925 GCA_049277875.1 Venatoribacter sp. | reverse complement strand
AATCTCAGCAAAACCTTATGTGAAATACGACGAATCAGGCTGTCTTTCGGCAGTTGCCAAGAATTATCGTCCTGATTGAGCTGCTGCAAAAAATGCAGCAACGTTTGAATCTCTGCGTCATTATGCTTGGCTTTGCCCAGTTCAATCAGTAAATCCCAATAATCCACACGCACCATATTGGGGTTTAGCATTAAGCCATTAGGCAGCGACAAAATAAGATTTTCAGTGCCCAGTAATTTGCGTAAACGATGGATGCTGGTATCCAGCGCTTGCTTGGCGAGGTCGCCCTGGCTGTCGGGCCAAAGTTGGTCTTGCAAAGTATTTCTGCTGATAGGGAGATCGGCATTCCCCAAGGCTGCCAACGAGAAAAACAGCTCGCGAATTTTGCCGTTTAACACCACGGGCTGATCATCCAGCGTTATCGTGCCACCGTCCAAAATATGAACCACCAACGGCCAGTGCCAGTGTTTTGTTTCGCCTTTAGGTGGCTGCAAGCGGCGTTTTTGGATCAGCATTTTGGTGTATTCAGGCTCAATATTGGCGGCCAACGCCTGCGCGCAGAGTTTGGCCATAATATCGCCACGCCACCAAGGATAATTGAGGTAATGCTGCTCACGGCCAAGCTTAAAGGTGCTGGCCAAAATCAGCTCGCAGCGTTTGCTCATGCCCAGTTTTTGCGCAATATGCGCGCGCGCCAAACCTCTGGCAAAGGGCACATAATGAGAATCCATCGCCTTGCCAACTTTGCGTGCATGGCTGATATGAAAAATAGCTCGTCCTAATTTGCGCTTTTCTAAATAAAGTTGAGCCAAGCCTAAATGCGTGACGGCTTGCGGAAAAATTGCGCCCGATAACTCGGCCAGATGCACGGCCTCTTGGGCGTGCCGTAACGCTCGTTCAGCTTCGTCGGCCAAAATGTACTGCCAAGTGCGGCTGTAGTGATAGCCCGAACGATCCAGATAATGCTCTGGCGGCGCGGATTGCTCCATGGCGTTGAGCCATTCGTTGGCTTCATCCAAGTTGCCTTTGGTGAGAGCCAAAAACGCTGCCTGCATATGAAAGTGTGAGTCCCAATAATGCAGCCCTGTTTGCTCACTAAGTGCCAAACCCGCCGCGATTTCATTGTGGCTGGCTTTATATTCCAAAAATAAGCGTTTCAACATGGCCATAATCGAATGGCTCAGTAGATTAGTGCGCGTATCCTCGGCAGTTTCTCGCAGCGCCAACACTCGCGCACCCAAGGCATCCGCGCCTAATAAATCGCCCTTCCAGATGCGATAGAGGAGTAAATAATTTGCTGCGGTTAAGCGTAGTAATGGGGAGCCTTCTTGCTCGAAAGTATCCAAAACTTGTTGGGAAAGCGTGGCAATGTTGGGATGCCCGGGGTTCCTGAAAACGAGTGCTCCAAAATAGAAAACATCCAGCTCGGATAAGATAGCAGGAGGTAAGTCTAATTGCTGGCGTTCGTTCTCATAGGCGCTTAATAAACTATCGAGCGAACAAAAATTTGAAAGCGTTTGAATGCGTGCGCATAGAGCGATGGCGAAAGCAAGCCAGGTAGCAGGTTGATTGGTATTCAGCTGGTGGAAAAGCGCTTCCGCAGTTTGGGCTGCTTGCATGGGTTGCTGAAACAGTGCTTGCCACGCCCGTTGCAAGGCGGCAAGTACGTCCGCAGATTCATTTTGTAATAAAGGTTGCCATTGCGCGGGCAAGCTTGCCAAGCTTTCATGTTTTTCCATGGACGCAGTATAGAATAAAAAACGCCCACAAGTCTCTGTGGGCGCTTAGATATTGCAGAGCTATTAGTTAGAAGCTTCTACGATACGTTTCATGTCGGTCATATAACCGCGTAGCACTGCACCTACCCATTCAACTGGGTGGTTGCGAATAGCATCATTCACTTCAATCAAGCGTTGGTTATCTAC
>JBASZG010000222.1:0-13412 GCA_049277875.1 Venatoribacter sp. | reverse complement strand
GGGCTGGGAATGATGGCTCGCTCGTTAAAGCCTTCACTCATTACCTCTAAACTGCCTTGGTGTGCATTGAGCCTGATAATGTCGCCGTCTTTTACTGCGGCTAAGGGGCCACCGCGCACGGCTTCTGGGCATACATGGATAGCGGCAGGCACTTTACCCGACGCGCCCGATAATCGCCCATCGGTAACTAATGCAACTTTAAAGCCAGCTTCTTGCAGGTTGCTAAGAGCAGGAATCAGCTTATGCAACTCAGGCATGCCGTTTGCGGCTGGGCCTTGGCTGCGTAGCACTACTACTACGTTTTGGTTTAGCTCACCCTTTTTATAGGCGGCTTCGACTTGGTGTTGGTCGTGAAAAACTTTGGCTGGGGCCTCTATCTCCCAATGGTCTTCGGGTACAGCGGATACTTTCATCACCGCTTTGCCTAGGTTGCCTTGCAGCATACGCAGCCCGCCTTCGGGCATAAAGGGTTGGCTAACGGGTGCCAGCACAGTGCTATCGCGGCTTTGGGCTACGGCAGACCGCCATTTTAAGCGGCCGTTTTCAAGGTAAGGCTCTTGTGTGTAAAGGCGCAGCCCCTTACCCATAACGGTATTAACGTCTTCATTTAAAAGCCCCGCATCAAGCAGCTCACGAATCATAAAGGGCATGGCACCTGCATACTGAAAGGCATTTACATCGTCTGGGCCATTGGGGTAAATACGCGCCAGCAAAGGCACAACCTTAGAAAGCTGGTCTAAGTCTTGCCATTCAACTTGAATACCTGCCATGCGTGCAATCGCCACTAAATGCAGCGTGTGGTTAGTCGAGCCGCCCGTCGCTAAAAGCCCGACCATGCCGTTTACTAGGCTGCGTTCATCGAGCATTTGCGCCAGTGGCATAAACTCGCTTTGCTGTGCGGTCATAGCGCAAACTCGCTGGCAGGCAAGTTCGTTTAAAGGCGCGCGCAGTGGATGGTCTGGGTGTAAAAAAGAGGAGCCTGGCAGTTGCAGCCCCATAATTTCAACCATCATTTGGTTGGAGTTGGCGGTGCCATAAAAGGTGCAGGTGCCTTTTTCGTGGTAAGCCTTCATTTCGGTGTTAAGCAGTGCGTCTTGCCCCACTTCGCCTTTAGCAAAGGCTTGACGCACTTTGGCTTTCTCGCCGTTGCTAATGCCTGTACTCATTGGCCCTGCTGGCACAAACACCGTAGGAATATGGCCAAAGCGTAACGCCGCCATTAATAAACCGGGCACAATTTTGTCGCAGATGCCCAGCATAAGCACACCATCAAACACTTGGTGCGTTAGGGCAATGGCGGTGCTTAGAGCAATGGTGTCACGGCTAAACAGCGACAAGTCCATGCCTTCTTGGCCTTGGGTGATACCGTCGCACATGGCTGGCACACCGCCAGCCATTTGTGCCACATGGCCTGCTTTGGCTATGTATTCTTTGAGTTGTTCGGGGTAACGATAGTAAGGCGCGTGCGCCGATAGCATATCGTTGTAAGCACTCACTATGCCGATGTTCGCGGCGCGGTGGTCTTGTTTAAAAATCAGTTTTTCGTTTTCAGGAGCGGCGGCGTAGGCGTGCGCTTGGTTTGAACAGCCCAAAGCCGCCCGCACCGGCCCCTTTACAACCCATGCCTCCATTTGTGCAAGATAGGCCGCACGCGTGGCTTTACTGCGTGCGATGATATTTTCGGTAACGGCCTGCACAACGGGATTCATGCTTTGCTCCTTAGCTTAATCGCAGTAAAACACGGTCAATGGCGTGGTTTTTTGCCCAATCAGTTTACGCACTGGCATATCGTTGACCTTATACAGCTCGGTGGCAACACTGGCTTTTTCGAGGGTGTCTTTTTTGTAAGCGCCTTCAATATGCAAGTACAGCTGTTCACATTGCGCTAAAAACGCCCAAGTAAGGCTTAGTCGCTCTGGGAAAGAAGGCGCATCGGTAACTGGGTACGAGCGCGCCTGAGTGCTGTCGTTTAGTAAGATAGGCAAGGCCTTGGAGTTCGGAAACCAGCTCGCGCAGTGGCCGTCTATGCCCATGCCCAGCACGGCAAAATGGATTTTATTCAGCTCTTCGCTTAGGCGGTTTTCAGTGGCTTGATAACCGTCGGTTACCGAAGCATCAAGGGTCTTTAAAGGCACTAGCCAAGCGTTTTTAGCTTCGTTCTGTAGTAAGTGAGTACGCACAAAGCGCTCGTTGCTTTCGGTTTTGTCTGCATCAACCCAGCGTTCGTCTACTAGGGTAACGATAACGTTTTTCCAATCGAGCTTTTCCTTGGAAAGCTGCTGTAAGAAAAGCTTAGGGGTGGTACCGCCACTAACGGCGATGGTGACTTTTCCTTCTTTTTCTAAAACACGCCCCATGCGTGAAGCAATTTCTTGGGCCAGTGCGTTAGCGAGTTCTTGGCTATTTTCGTACGTCTGTAAATTCATATTATTCTCCTATGAATTTTCGTCCCATAAACGCCCATCGCGGGCAAGTAAAAGTGTTGCGGCTGCTGGCCCCCAACTGCCTGCAGTGTAAGTTTCTGGGCGTTGCTCACTGGCTTGCCAGTAGTCCAAAATTGGGGTCACCCAACGCCACGCTTCATGCAGTTCGTCGTGGCGCAAAAATAACGTTTGATTGCCGTTTAGGGCATCAAGTAATAAGCGTTCGTAAGCCTCTGGCACTCGCGTTTGGCGGCTGTTAGAAGGGTTAAGGCTCATATTCATTGGTCTTACGTTCATGCCAGAGCCAATGCGCTTTTCACACAGTTGCAAGCGAATGCCTTCGTCGGGTTGCAGCCTAAAAGTTAGTTTGTTGGCCATGCTGTCTTTGTGTTGCAGCGGAAAAATAGAGTGCGGTATGGCCTTAAAATACACCACTATTTCGCAAGCGCGTTCGGGCATGCGTTTGCCTGTACGCAAGTAAAAAGGCACCCCCGCCCAACGCCAATTTTCTATTTCAACTTTAGCCGCCACATAGGTTTCGGTGAGACTCTTGTTGTCTACTCCAGGCTCATCGCGGTAGCGCGGTACAGGCTTGTTGTCACTCACGCCAGAGCCATATTGCCCACACACCACGTTTTCGCTAATGGCTCGGCCTTCCAGTGGCTTAAGGGCTTTTAGCACTTTAACCTTTTCATCACGCATGCTATCGGCATCTAAACGAGCTGGAGGTTCCATCGCGGTAATGCACAGTAATTGCAGCAAGTGGTTTTGCAGCATATCGCGTGCGGCTCCTACTTGGTCATAAAATCCAGCGCGCTTTTCTACCCCTAGGGTTTCTGAAATGGTTATTTGGATATGATCTATGTACTTGTGGTTCCATTGATGCTCAAAAATGGAGTTAGCAAAGCGCAGCACCATCAGGTTTTGTACGGTTTCTTTGCCAAGGTAATGGTCAATCCGATAAGTCTGTTCTTCTGCAAAGTATTGCGCCACCGCTTCATTAATGGCATGCGCCGAGGCCAGATCGTGACCTATGGGTTTCTCTAATACAATTTTACTGTGCTTATGAATAAGCCCTGCGTTTTTAAGCCCTTGGCAAATAGAAACATAGAGATCCGAGCCAGTGGCTAGATAGAAAAGGCGGTTCTCCAGTTGCGAGTCTAAAGCCTCAGCTAAATGCTGGTATTGTTTGGAGTCTGTTACATCCATTCGCACGCAGCGCAGCCGTTTTGAATAGTCAAGCCAAGTGGTTTCATCTTGATGCTCTAGCGGTATGTGCTTGCATACAGCTTCACGCACTCGCTCGATAAAGTCATCATGATTTAGCTGTTGGCGAGTAAGAACGAATATCTGCCCTTCCCCCAATTGAGCATCTTGATGCAATAAATACAAGGCTGGTAGTAATTTGCGCAAAGCCAAATCACCCAGGCCACCAAATAAGATCAATTCAAAAGGAGTGTGCAAAGACATAAGCATTCTCTGTGCTTGATTTTTTATGGCTTAAGTGTAGCCGATATTAGCCAAAGAAGAGCTGACTTAGGTATTTGTTTTTGTTGAATATTTTTAGCGCTAGTTGTTGAAAAGCGGTTGACGAAGCAAAGCTGAGTCCGTAATATGCTGCCCGCTATCAAGATGTTCCCCGGTAGCTCAGTCGGTAGAGCAGCGGACTGTTAATCCGTTGGTCACTGGTTCAAGTCCAGTCCGGGGAGCCATTTCTTCTTTCCTCCCTTTCTTTATTCCCCTTTTTATTTTTCTTTGTTTTTAAGCCTTTATTGCGTTTTTTATTTTCGCGCGCGCATAAAAAAACCCGCCGTTTAACGGGCGGGTTTTTCAAGTTCAAGCTGGATTATTGGTTATCCATTTGAGCTTTGATCAAGTCACCAATAGTGGTTGGGCCAGTAACTTCGGCTTCCACTTTAGCGCGTTGTTCTTTCATTGCAGCCTTGCCAGCAGCTTCGTCTTTTGATTTAACAGACAGGCTGATGGTGCGGTTTTTGCGGTCTACTGCAGTGATAACAGCTTCAACTTGGTCGCCTTCGTTTAGGGCATTGCGAGCATCTTCTACTTTGTCGCGGCTGATTTCAGACGCTTTCAAGGTAGCTTCTACGCCAGGAATGATTTCAACGGTAGCGGCTTTTGCATCTACAGCGATAACTTTACCAGTTACGATAGAGCCTTTGTCGTTTTCAGCTACGAACTCAGAGAATGGGTCGCTTTCTAGTTGTTTAACACCTAGAGAGATACGCTCGCGTTCTGGGTCGATAGAAAGAATAACAGTGTCTAGCTCGTCGCCTTTTTTGTATTTGCGAACGGCTTCTTCACCATTTTCGTTCCAAGAAATATCAGACAAGTGAACTAGGCCGTCGATGCCGCCGTCTAGGCCGATAAAGATACCAAAGTCAGTGATGGATTTGATTTTGCCACTGATTTTGTCGCCTTTGTTAAAGCGAGTACCGAACTCTTCCCATGGGTTCATGGAGCATTGTTTGATACCTAGAGAAATACGACGACGTTCTTCGTCGATGTCTAGAACCATAACATCGATTTCATCGCCCACTTGCACAACTTTGCTTGGGTGAATGTTTTTGTTAGTCCAGTCCATTTCTGAAACGTGTACTAAGCCTTCAACGCCTTCTTCTAGCTCAGCAAAGCAGCCGTAGTCGGTTAGGTTGGTTACACGCGCTTTCACAATGGCGTGCTCTGGGTAACGAGCGTTGATGCTTACCCATGGGTCGTCGCCTAGTTGTTTCAAGCCTAGAGATACACGGTTACGTTCGCGATCGAATTTCAATACGCGTACGTCGATTTCGTCACCAACTGCAACAATTTCGCTTGGGTGTTTGATGCGTTTCCAAGCCATGTCGGTGATGTGTAGCAAGCCGTCTACGCCGCCCAAGTCAACGAATGCACCGTAGTCGGTAAGGTTTTTAACGATACCTTTAACAGCTTGACCTTCTTGTAGGTTAGCCAGTAATTCTTCACGCTCTTGGCTGTTAGCTTGTTCAAGAACTGCGCGACGAGAAACCACTACGTTGTTACGTTTGGCGTCTAATTTGATTACTTTGAATTCTAACTCTTTGCCTTCTAGGTGAGTGGTTTCGCGTACTGGACGTACGTCTACCAATGAACCTGGTAAGAAAGCGCGGATGTTTTTCAATTCAACAGTGAAGCCACCTTTCACTTTACCGTTGATAATACCCATAACCATTTCGTTGGCGTCGAAGGCTTTTTCAAGCTCGATCCAGCTTTCAGCACGTTTGGCTTTTTCACGAGACAGTTTGGTTTCACCGAAACCGTCTTCAATGGCTTCTAGAGAAACTTGAGTTTCATCGCCAACTTTAACTTCCAACTCGCCTTTTTCGTTCAAGAATTGGCTGCGTGGAATAACGGCTTCAGATTTTAAGCCAGCGTTAACTGTTACCCAGTCGCTGTCGATAGCAACGATAGTACCAGTTACGATTGAACCGGTTTGCATGTCCAGTTCTTTTAGGGATTCTTCAAAAAGTGCTGCAAAGCTTTCGCTCATGCTCATGGTGTATTACCTGTAAAGTGCACCAAATGGCCGACATTTGGGGTTAGTTAGAACTCGCCGCTGCACTCTCTTTTATGATTTTGTCAATAAAGAGCCGGCGCGCAGCATAGCCAGTGAATATAAAGGGCGCGAATAGTACCACCACAGCCCTTTTAGTGCAATAAGTGACCGGCCCTCAGCGCTGTTTTTGTTGCAGGTATTGCAGCACTTGCTGACATACTTGTTCTATGTTCAGCTCGGTGCTGTCTATGACTAGTGCGTCTGAGGCGGGTTTAAGAGGAGCGACGGCACGGTTGCTGTCGCGCTCATCGCGGATGCGAATTTCTTCGACAATGGCATCCAGATCAGCGGCTACGCCCTTCTCTTGCAGTTGTTTAAAACGACGTAAGCCACGCTCTTGTGCGCTGGCGGTTAAAAAGATTTTGGCAAAGGCATTAGGAAAAACCACTGTGCCCATATCGCGGCCATCGGCGATTAGCCCTTGTGGGTTGGCAAAGTCACGCTGACGCTGTAACAGGGCTTCGCGCACTTGGGGCAAAGCCGCCACTTGCGAAGCCATACCGCCGACTTCTTCGGTGCGAATGCTACGGCTGACGTCTTCGCCTTCCAAAATCACCAGCACCGCTTCGGCGGTGGGCTTAAATTGCACGTCTAAATTAGCCGCCACTTTGGCCACTTCGGCTTCATTATCCAGCGCGATATGTTTGCGCGAAGCCGCCAAAGCGGTAATACGGTACAGCGCGCCGCTGTCTAATAATTCCCAGCCCAGCTCTTGCGCTAAACGTGCGCATACGGTGCCTTTTCCTGCGCCCGATGGGCCATCTATGGTAATAATTTTGTTGTTCATTCAGTAACCTTAAAACTTCGGACGTTCGGGCGGTTACAAACCGCCCCTACTTAACACATCTATATGCATTCCCGCAGCGTCACAGATATCTACGAAGGTAGGGAAGGAAGTAGCAACAAATTGGCAGTCTTCAATAGTGATGGGCTCCACGGCGCGCAGTGAGGCAATAGCAAAGCTCATGGCGATGCGATGGTCATGGTGGCTGGCAATAGTGCCCTTGCTAAAATAGTTGCCTTTGCCCATACCTTGAATAATGGCGCCGTCGGGGGTGCCTTGGCATTCAACGCCCATTTGTTGCAAACCATCAATCATCACTTGAATGCGGTCACTTTCTTTTACGCGCAGTTCTTCAGCACCAGTTAAGACGGTTTCGCCTTCGGCACAGGCCGCAGCGATAAAGAGCGCGGGAAATTCGTCAATAGCCAAAGGCACTTGGTCTTCTGGAATATGAATACCTTTTAAATCGGCGTTACGCACACGGATATCGGCAACGGGTTCGCCACCCACTTCGCGCTCGTTGAATACTTCAATGTTACCGCCCATAGCACGCAGAATATTGATAATGCCAACGCGAGTGGGGTTTACACCCACATGTTCAAGCGTTATATCAGCTTCTTCGGCAATACTGGCCGCTACCATTAAGAATGCGGCAGAAGAAATATCTGCAGGCACATCAATATGTGTGCCAGTTAACTTACCGCCCGATTGAATGGTTACTTTGTTGCCTTCAACTTTAACTGGGTAGCCAAAGCCTTTTAACATGCGTTCGGTGTGGTCGCGAGTAGGTGCAGGTTCGGTGACTGAGGTTTCGCCTTCGGCGTACAGGCCAGCCAAAAGTACGCAGCTTTTGACTTGGGCGCTGGCCATAGGCAAGTCGTAATGAATGCCACTGAGTTTAGATGCTTTCAACACCAGAGGCGGGCGGCCACCTTCAGCGGTTTCAATGTTCGCCCCCATTAAACGCAGTGGGTCGGATACGCGTTTCATTGGGCGCTTAGATAACGAAGCATCGCCACTCATTTCCACATCAAAATCTTGGCCAGCCAGCAGGCCTGCCAACAAACGAATTGAGGTGCCAGAGTTGCCCAAGTAGATGCTGTTAGGTGGGGTTTTCAGGCCATGCAGGCCAACGCCATGAATGGTGACTTTGCCACGGTTTGGCCCTTCTATAACTACGCCCATGTCACGGAAGGCTTGCAAAGTAGCTAGACTATCTTCGCCTTCTAAAAAGCCTTCCACTTCGGTGGTGCCTTCGGCAATCGAGCCAAGCATGATGGAGCGATGTGAAATGGATTTATCCCCTGGCACACGAAAACGGCCATTAAAAGAATGAGAGGGATTTGCAATATAGGTTACAGATGCCATTTTGTTAGGTTCCACATAAGCCCGTTGGGCAAGAATGGTTGAAAAGTGGTCGCGCGCTACCTTAGCACGAGTAAGCACCCCCATGACGGTGGTGCTGTCGTCTTGCTCGATAGCTTGGCGTAGTTGCTGCAAGTCCTTGGTAAACATATCCAAGGTTTGCAAAATTTGTTGTTTGTTGGCGCTAAAAATATCGCGCCACATAACCGGCGAACTGGCGGCAATACGCGTGAAGTCACGAAAGCCACCAGCGGCGTAATGAAAGTATTCCTTATTGCCTTGGTTAGAGGCCAAACTGTCTACCAAGGAATAAGCCAGTAAATGCGGCAAGTGGCTGGTAGCGGCCAAGATTTCATCGTGGTGGGCCACGCCCATGCTTTCGACTTCAGCACCGGCTATTTGCCATGCTTTTTTAACCAAGGCTAAAGCGGCAGAGCTGGTGTGAGGCTCGGGGGTAATGATTACCTTATGACGCTCAAACAGTGCAGAATCGACCGCCGTAATGCCGCTGCGCTCACTGCCAGCAATAGGGTGACCAAGCACAAAACGAGAAAAGCCTTCGCCCAATACGGCGGCTACATCGCTTGCGACCGAGCCCTTTACCGAGCCAACGTCGGTGAGTACGGTTTGCTCGCCAATATAAGGAGCGATGCTTTGCAGCACTTGGCGTACCGCTAAGATAGGCACAGAAATAATAATAAGATCTGCGCCCTGCACGACTTCGCCAATGTCTTCGCTAAAGTGGTCGATGACCTTATCGGCGACCGCCTGCTGCATAGATTGTAGGTTGCGGTCATAGCCTGACACTTCTTGTACTGCACCTTTTTCTCGTAGCGCCTTAACCCAAGAGCCACCAATAAGCCCTAAGCCAATAATAGCGATTTTATTAACGAGAACAGATGCGCCAAGTGTCATGCTAAGGCCGTTTTTAACGCTGCTAAAAAGGTACTGTTTTCGGCGCTTGTGCCCACTGAAACGCGCAAATACTCTGGCATTTCATAACCAGCCACTGGACGCACAATCACGCCTTGCGCCAGTAGCTTCTGAAACACTTCGGCGGCATTAACACCTGCAGGCATTTTAAAGGCCACAAAGTTAGCCACAGAGGGAATGTAGCTTAGGCCGAGGTCGTTAAAGCCTTGCTCTAATTGGCGCATTCCTTGAGTGTTGGTGGTGATGCTGTTTTGCACATATTGGTCGTCTTTTAAGGCGGCTTCAGCGGCCACTAAGGCCAAGGAGTTGACGTTAAAAGGCGGGCGCACACGGTTAAACAGATCGGCAATTTCGGGGCTAGACACGCCATAGCCTACGCGTAAAGAAGCCAAACCATAGGCTTTAGAAAAGGTGCGTGCCACCACTAAATTAGGATAGTTAGGCAGCAGATCTAAGCCATTTGGATAGTCGGGTTCTTGCACAAACTCGAAATAGGCTTCGTCGAGCAAGACTAAAATATGAGCAGGAACCTTATCCAAAAAGGCCGTCAGTTCTTGTTTGTTAACCCAAGTGCCAGTGGGGTTGTTTGGATTGGTTACAAAAACCACTTTGGTGCGCTCGTTAATAGCGGCCAACATGGCGTCTAGATCGTGGCCGTAGTTTTTAGCCGGAGCGGCAATGCACTGTGCGCCAACGATGCTAGATACGATGCCATACACGGCAAAAGCGTGCTGCGAAGTAACCACGTTATCACCGTCGTTTACAAACACACGCACAATAAAATCGAGAATATCGCTAGAGCCATTGCCTAGCGTAATTTGGTTTTGAGCAAGACCAAACTTATCTGACAGAGCCTTTTTCAGCGCAAAACCTGCACCGTCTGGGTAAAGCGTTAGTTCGGCCAGTGCTTTTTCAATAGCTTGCAGTGCCTTAGGGCTTGGGCCAAGTGGGTTTTCGTTACTGGCCAGTTTTACGATATCGGTCTCGTTTAAACCAAACTCACGCGCCAACTCGCTGATAGGCTTGCCTGGCTGATATGGATGTAAACTTTGTACGCCAGTTACGGCGTTATTTAAAAAATTAACCGTCATTTTTCTCTACTCTTAACGCCCAATACCTATAACACCGCTTTGGGATAAGACCCTAGCCATTTAAAGTCCATTGCCACCTGTTTAAGCTCGTCCATCACAGGAGTGATGTCTTGGTCTTGGTAGTGGCCTTCAAAGTCGATAAAGAAAACGTAGTTCCAAGTACCACTGCGGGCAGGGCGAGTTTCAATCCGAGTTAGGCTGATACCGGCCTTATGAAAAGGCTCAAGCACATGGTAAAGCGCACCTGGCTGGTTGCGGCTGGCGATAATAACCGAGGTCTTATCTTTACCGCTTGGCCCGATGGCTTCTGGGCCAATAATTAAAAAGCGAGTGGTGTTGTCGGTACGGTCTTCGATATTTGCCGCGATCACCACTAGGTTATACAGCTCAGCGGCAAACTCGCTGGCGATGGCGGCACTGCCAGCTTCTTGGCTGGCGCGACGTGCGGCTTCGCCATTAGAGCTTACCGCTATGCGTTCAGCATTAGGATAATGCTGGTCTAGCCAACGGCGGCACTGCCCTAACGACTGGCCATGCGAGTAAATTCGCTGAATGGGCTGATTTTCGGATTGAGACAGCAAGCTATGACGAATACGCAGCTCTACTTCACCAATCACCTTTAATGGGCTGTCGATAAAGTAGTCGTGAGTGTGAGTAACTAAGCCTTCGGTGGAGTTTTCAACCGGCACCACGCCGTAATTGGCATGACCGCGCTCCACTTCACGGAACACGTCACCAATTGAAGCCTGAGCCACCCCTTGCGCGGCTTGGCCAAAATGCTTCACTGCCGCTTGTTGAGTGAAAGTGCCTTCTGGGCCTAAAAAAGCCACTTTAAGCGGCTCTTCCAAGGCAAGACATTGCGACATAACTTCGCGGAACAACTTAGCCACCCCTTCCGCAGGAAGTGGGCCAGTGTTGCGCTCCATCACCTTACGCAGCACCTGAGCTTCACGCTCTGGGCGATAAAACACCACTTTCTCGCCAGGAGCGGCGTACTTGTGTTTCACATCGGCCACCGCCATAGCGCACTTAGCACGCTCATTCAGCAAATGCTGAAGCTGCTGGTCAATGCTGTCTATCTGCTGCCTTAAGGCGCCTAGTTCTTCGGCTTCACTCATATCTTTTGTTCTAGGTTAGGAGTTAGGAGAACACCTATTAAGCGTGCTTCTTCGCAAACTCTTGCATAAAGTTAATTAGCGCATCCACGGCTTCGAGCGTTACAGCGTTATAAATAGACGCACGCATACCGCCTACCGAGCGGTGACCAGCAAGGTATAAAAGACCTGCGGCTTCGCTTTCGGCGAGGAATTGTTTGTCTAAATCGCTGTTGGCCAAGGTAAAAGGCACATTCATTAAAGAGCGATTATTTTTCGCTACAGGGTTAGCGTAAAAGCCGCTGTTGTCGATGTAATCGTAGAGTTTTTTGGCTTTGGCGTGGTTTATTTCGCCAATGGCTTTTAAACCGCCTTGTTGTTTCAACCATTGGAACACTAGGCCAGCCAAGTACCAACTGTAGGTAGCTGGAGTGTTATACATAGAGTCGTTATCGGCACAAACTTGGTAGTTCATCATGGTGGGAGTGTGGGCGTGAGCATGGCCAAGTAGGTCTTCACGAATAATCACAATCACAAGGCCAGCAGGGCCAATGTTCTTTTGCGCGCCAGCGTAAATCATACCGAACTTAGAAACATCCAGTTCTTCCGACAAAATGCACGAAGAAAAGTCGGCAACGATAGGCACACCATTGGTTTCAGGAATGTGGTCGAAAGCCACACCGCCAATGGTTTCGTTGGCGCAGTAGTGCACGTAGCTGGCGCCTTCGGTTAATTTTAAGTCGCTTTGTGCTGGAGCGCGGTCGAAGTTAGTGTCTTCGCTTGAATAAGCAATATTTACCTTGCCATAGCGTTTGGCTTCGGCAGCGGCTTTTTTCGACCATTGACCAGTAATGATGTAGTCGGCGGTGCCACCACGCATCAGGTTCATTGGAATCATGGCGAATTGGCTAGAAGCGCCGCCCTGCATAAACAACACTTTGTAGTTAGCAGGAATATTTAATAAATCACGCAAATCTTGTTCGGCCTGAGTTGCGATGCTTTGGTAATCTTTACCGCGATGACTCATTTCCATCACAGAAAGGCCTTTACCATGCCAATTCGTCATCTCGTCGCGGGCTTGTTCTAATACAGCCAGTGGCAAAGCAGCAGGACCTGCACAAAAATTATACAATCTGGTCATTTTTTACTTCTCAAGGTTATTAATACGGAGCGCATTAAAACGCCACCTACAAAAAATATTTATTTTGCCACTTGGCGGCCAAAGGCCGCCGTTACTAAGCGTCAACCACTATTCGTTGGTTTCTACTTCGCTGTCAGTGTCAGTGCCATTGTCGTTTTCGCCGTCGCCTTCCTCGTCTTCATCTGGGTCGCAAATACGTTCTACGCCCACCAGTTTTTCCTTGGTATCGACTTTAATAAGAGTAACGCCTTGGGTGTTACGACCCAGTACCGACACCTCGTTAACGCGGGTGCGCACCAAAGTGCCTTGGTCGCTAACGAGCATCACTTCATCGCCGTCAAACACTTGCACTGCGCCCACTAAGGGGCCGTTACGATCGTTCACTACCATAGCGATAACGCCCTGAGTGCCACGGCCTTTGGTGGGGAACTCGCTTACTTCGGTACGCTTGCCATAGCCACGTTCAGAGGCGGTTAAGATGGTGCCGCCTTCTTCTGGCACAATCAGCGCGATGACGCGTTGACCTTCTGGCATACGAATACCGCGCACACCACGAGCACCACGGCCCATAGCGCGCACATCGGATTCTTTAAAGCGTACGGCCTTACCCGCATTCGACAGCATCAGAATATCTTGGCTGCCGTCGGTGATGGTTACACCTACGAGGAAGTCACCTTCGTCCAGCTCACAGGCAATCAGGCCCACTGAGCGTGGACGGCTGAATTGGTCCAGCGTGGTTTTCTTCACGGTACCGCGTGCAGTCACCATAAATACATAACGGTCATCACGGTATTCATCCACCGTCAGAATGGCGGTGATGCGTTCGTTTTCGTCCAAGTTCAGCACGTTAACGATGGGGCGACCTTTGGCGTTGCGGCTGGCCTGTGGAATATCGTACACAGTGAGCCAATACACTTTGCCGTTGTCGGTAAAGCACAGCACGGTATCGTGGCTGTTGGCGACTAATAAATGTTCGATAAAGTCTTCGT
>JBASZG010000221.1:0-3884 GCA_049277875.1 Venatoribacter sp. | reverse complement strand
GTTAACCAACCTGGCGACGAAGGTGACATCTACAACTCTTACTTAGACGTTGAAGAAGTTAAACCAGAAGACACCAAAGAAGGCGACGTACTGATCAGCCGTAACGGTAAACTGGTTCGTCCAAAACGTCTTGCTTCTGGCTTGTTCGAATTCCGTAAAGGCACTGGTCAAGAGCGTTGTGTGTTTGACTGTATCGGTGCGATCAACGCTGGCGCTGATCTGTTGTGGATTGAAACTGCGATCCCAACCGTTCACGAAATTAAAGCGATGATGGACGGCGTACGTAAAGTACACCCAGATGCGAAACTGGTTTATAACAACTCTCCATCATTCAACTGGACTCTAAGCTTCCGTAAACAAGTATTCGACAGCTGGAAAGCTGAAGGCAAAGACGTATCTGCCTACGACTACGACCGTCTAATGTCTGCTGACTACGATGGTACTGAATTGTGTGAAGAAGCCGACCGTCGTATCCAAGCTTTCCAAGCAGAATCTTCACGTGAAGCGAATATTTTCCACCACTTGATCACTCTGCCAACCTACCACACTACTGCTCTGTCTGTAGATAACTTGGCTAAAGAATACTTTGGCGACAAAGCTATGCTGGGTTATGTAGAAGGCGTTCAACGTAAAGAGATTCGTCAAAGCATCGCTTGCGTTAAACACCAAAACATGGCCGGTTCAGACATCGGTGATGATCACAAAGAATACTTCTCTGGTGATTACGCTCTGAAAGCCGGTGGTGCCAAAAACACCTCTAACCAATTCAACAACATCTAATTTTGTTGAACGGTTAAAGCCAAAAGAACGCCCTTCGGGGCGTTTTTTTTGGCTTTTTTTTATTTTTTACTTAGTCTAATTTCCTAAAACATTATTGACTTAAAATCAACATTGGATAGTAAAAATTATTAATATTGAAAATATGTTAAATGTATTTTAAAAAATCTATTTATTTTCAATGAGTTAGATTATTTTAATGACGATTATTCTTGGATGGTTAAATGTAACACTTTAAGCCATTTAGGTTGGCTAATTTTGTTATTAGACATTCGTTAAGCAAATCTTTAAAACGCATCTTCAGTTCAAAATTATGTTTTTAGAGGTCGCTTAAAAAGATGCCTGCATATTCCAAGTTAGCCAGAAGCTTAACTCTTTTGCCCAGCTTTAAAGCTTACTTTCAGCCTTTTATGCAGAAACTACTGCCTATGTGGTTTGCAGAAGGCTATCGCGCTCAAGTAGAAAGTGTTCGTTCAGAATCGCCAGATGTATACAGTTTGGTATTAAAGCCTAGTCGTCATTGGCTTGGGTTTAAGGCTGGCCAACATATTACTATTACGGCTGAAAAAGACGGTGCTTATTTAAGCCGCAACTTTAGCATTTCATCTTCTCCGGCCTTTTTTGAAGCCACAGGAACCATAGAGCTCAGCATACGAGTTCAAGATGGCGGTTTGCTTACCCCTTGGTTAAAAGAGCACTTTAGCCACCACTTATATACCTTTGTGAATATCAGTGCTGCGAAAGGGCTATTTGTATTGCCAAGCAGCGCTGAGCCTCTTTTATTTATTGCTGGCGGCAGTGGTGTCACGCCTTTTCGCTCAATGCTGCAACAGTTGTCTTTGAAGAAACAAAGCCGTGACATTCATCTTATTTATTACGCTCGTGATGCCGATTCCCATTTGTTCAAGCAAGAGTTGATAACCATTGAGCGGTCCTTTCCTAAGCTAAAAATTAGTTTTTTAAACGATATAGAAAATGGTTATTTTTCTGATCAAATACTAAAGCAGGTTTGCCCAGACTTCTTGCAACGCAGCGCTTATATTTGCGGCCCCTCATCCATGCTGTCACTGAGTCGAAAAGTATTGGCTCAGCTTAATGTTCCAACAGAGCAGGTTTTTTTCGAATATTTTGGTGCAGTCCCCTTAGATTTTCCTCGCTCTGGCGAGACTAGCTCACTGGTTTCCTTTAAAAAATCCAATCGCATTGGCCAGTTTGATAGCTCCGCCCCAAAAACCTTGTTGGCATTGGCCGAGGACTTGGGGCTTAACCCTCTTAGCGGATGCCGTGCTGGTGTATGCCATCAATGCGTGTGCCGCAAAGAGAGTGGGGTGGTTTATAACACCCTTACAGGCAAAGAGTCGGGCACAGGTGCAGAAGAAATTCAGCTTTGTGTGTGCGTGCCCAGCACCGACTTGGTTTTAGACGTTTAGGAGTAACCCATGGAAAAAATTACCAACCAAGCTACTTTGGATAGCTTTGCCAAAGAAATTAACCAAATTGCCGACAAACAGCGCGCGCAAATCGGCAAAAAAGACGCAACTTATATTCGCTCACTTGTATTAACCGAACGCAGCCTCGATCTACTGGGTCGTTTGGCTATAGTGCTGGGGTTTATTCACCCATTATGGTGGGTGGCAGGTGTGCTTGCTTTGGCCTTGGCTAAAATCCTTAACAACATGGAAATTGGCCATAATGTGATGCATGGCCAATACGACTTTATGAACGACCCTTACATAAATGGGCGTAAGTTTGAGTGGGATAACGTCGGCGATGCCGACTCGTGGCGCCGATATCACAACTACGAACATCACACCTACACCAATATCATTGGCAAAGACCGCGACTATGGCTATGGGCTTTTACGTTTAAGCAACGACCTGCCTTGGAAGCCTAAAAATCGCTTTCAGATTTTTACCTATGCTTTGCTGAGTATTTTCTTTGAATGGGGGGTGGCTTACCACGAACTGGCTGGTGAGCGCGTGTTTGCTGGTAAAAAGAAAGAAAACAGCCAACTACCAATAAGCCATGACGAGCTTAAACAAGCCTTTTTTAGCAAAATTAAAAAGCAGGTATTTAAAGACTATATCTTTTGGCCGCTGCTGTGCTTCCCAGTATTTTGGCAGGTGTTCTTAGGCAATTTCTGCGCTAACTTAATTCGCAACCTATGGACTTCTACCATCATCTTCTGCGGGCACTTTACCGAGAACGCACAAACCTTTACTCAGGCTGAATGTGAAAACGAAAGCCAAGGCCAGTGGTATTACCGCCAGGTGCTCGGTTCATCGAACGTGGAAGGCTCACGTTTATTCCATATTTTATCTGGGCATTTAAGCTGCCAAGTGGAGCATCATCTGTTTCCAGATATTCCCGCATGGCGTTATCCACAAATGGCCAAAGAAGTAGAACAAGCCTGTCGCAAGCATGGTATTCCTTACAATACTGGCCGCTTTTGGCCACAGTACAAAACAGTAGTGCAGCGAGTGTGGAAGCATTCCTTTGCTTAGTTGATTGTTGGGAGGGCGGCGTGCTTGGTTGGATAACTCCAGCACGCGCGAAACAGCAAATAACGCGGCAACCGCCGCTGTTATTTTTTCTTAGGTGTCCAAGCCCAGACCATGCGAGCTTTAGTGGTTTCTTGGCCAGTGCTGTCGGTAATAACAATAGGCACTTCAACATCGCCTTTTTCAGTGTTCTTAATGTAGGCAACTTGCTCATCGCTAAAGTTGGCTACCGCTTTCATATCACCAGTAGCGCGGCGCAGGTATTCCAACTCTAAGGTTTTAATCACCAAAATACGGCTGTCGGGCACCGACAAGCCAGTAATAAAACCAGTGGCCGACTCAGCCATTAACGCCATCGCTGCTGCGTGTACGCTGCCGATATGGTTTTGCACTTTCTTTTTGTTGCGCATCACAATAACGCACTCGTTAGGAGTGAGCTTTTCTACTCTGGTGCCTGCTGTGCCAGCAAAACGCACCACTCGACCAATCACGGTAGATAGCGCCCAGACACGCATACCGTCGGGAAGTTTGTTCATAGTGCCAACCACACGGCTTAGCTTGTTTGCTTTACTCATAAGAAAATCGCCTGATTTAGATAAAAGAAGC
>JBASZG010000220.1:0-2942 GCA_049277875.1 Venatoribacter sp. | reverse complement strand
TACGGTTAATAGACCTTTTTTGATGCCATAGTAAGGAATAGCGTGTACTAGGTCGCGCAGAGTAATGCCAGGGTTCATTTTGCCTTTGAAGCGCACCATAACAGATTCAGGCATGTCCAGTGGCATAACACCAGTAGCGGCTGCGAAAGCCACTAGGCCAGAACCTGCAGGGAATGAAATACCCATTGGGAAACGAGTGTGTGAGTCGCCACCAGTACCTACAGTGTCAGGAAGCAACATGCGGTTTAGCCAAGAGTGGATAATACCGTCGCCAGGACGCAAAGCTACACCGCCACGAGTAGAGATAAAGTCGGGCAGGGTGTGGTGCATTTCTTCGTCGATGGGTTTTGGATAAGCCGCAGTGTGACAGAAAGATTGCATTACTAAGTCGGCGGTAAAGCCTAAGCAAGCTAGGTCTTTTAGCTCGTCACGAGTCATTGGGCCAGTGGTGTCTTGTGAACCCACGGTGGTCATTTTAGGTTCGCAGTAGGTGCCAGGACGTACGCCTTGACCTTCTGGTAAACCACAAGCACGACCCACCATTTTTTGTGCCAAAGTAAAGCCTTTGGTGCCTGCTTCTGGGTCTACAGGTAGACGGAATTCGGTAGAAGGTTTTAAGCCCAAAGCTTCACGCGCTTTGTTGGTTAAGCCACGACCGATGATAAGAGGAATACGACCGCCGGCTTGAACTTCGTCAAGGATAACGTCTGATTTGTATTCAAACTCAGAAATCACTTCGCCGTTTTTCAGAATTTTGCCTTCATAAGGGCGAATTTCGATGGTGTCGCCCATGTCCATTTTGTCAACAGGAGCTTCAAACACAAGTGCGCCTGCGTCTTCCATGGTATTGAAGAAGATAGGAGCTACTTTGCTACCAATACAAACACCGCCAGCACGTTTGTTAGGTACACCAGGAATGTCTTCACCGAAAAACCACAATACAGAGTTGGTGGCTGATTTACGTGAAGAACCAGTACCTACTACGTCGCCTACGAAAGCAACAGGCAAGCCTTTGGCTTTAATTTCTTCGATTTGTTTGATTGGGCCTTTAACGCCTGGCTCATCAGGAGTTAAACCGTCACGTTCCATTTTGTAAGCAGCCAATGAGTGCAATGGGATGTCAGGGCGTGACCAAGCATCAGGAGCAGGAGAAAGGTCGTCGGTGTTGGTTTCGCCAGTTACCTTGAATACAGTCATTTTGATTGATTCAGGTACTTTTTTGCGGTTAGTGAACCACTCGGCGTTAGCCCAAGATTCGATAACGGCTTTGGCGTTAGCGTTGCCATTGTCGGCTTTTTCTTTGATGTCGTTGAAGGCTTCAAACACAAGTAGAGTGTGTTTGAGTTGCTCGCCAGCCAGTTGGCCAAGTTCGGCATCATCTAGTAGGTCTACTAAAGTCGCTACGTTATAACCGCCTTGCATTAAACCAAGAATCTCAACGGCTTTTTTCTTGCTTACTAAAGGAGAGGTTGTTTCGCCTTTAGCAATAGCGCTAAGGAAACCCGCTTTCACGTAAGCTGCTTCGTCTACGCCTGGTGGGATACGATTTTCAAGAAGGTCTAATAAAAAGGCTTCTTCGCCAGCAGGTGGGTTTTTTAATAGAGTGACTAAGCCAGTAGCTTGTTCGGCTGTTAATGCCTGAGCTGGAATACCCAACGCAGCACGTTCAGCTTCATGAGCGCGATATGCTTCTAACACGGTGATTTCCTCATCATTGTTGTACGGAATAAAACGCGTCGGAGTATAAACGAAACCCACACTTTTATTAAGGAAGCCAAAGGTCTAATGCGGTATAAGTCAGCGTTATTTAGCTTATATTCGGTATTTTTACTGTGAATGCGCTTCTGGATGAAATTGACAAGTGAATTGCGCTGGTACAAATCAACTCATGCAGTAAAATCACTGCGTTCTTTTCTTAAGTTTCTTTCCTGAGCCCCTGAGTTGCCGCCATGAAAATTGTTGCCGATGAAAACATTCCGCTTCTAAATGAATTCTTTCAAGATTTGGGCGAGCTAACCTGCCTAGCAGGGCGAAATATGACCAAGGCCGATGTGCAAGAGGCCGATGTGCTGCTGGTGCGCTCTGTTACCAAGGTGAACGAAGCGCTGCTGCAAGGCAGTTCGGTTCGTTTTGTGGGCACTTGCACCATAGGCACCGACCATTTAGACAGCCGCTATCTGCAACAAGCTGGAATTACCTTTGCCAGCGCGCCGGGCTGCAATGCGCAATCGGTGGTGGACTATGTTCTAAGCGCGCTATCCACCTACAGCGAATATAAGAATTTAGATTTATTAAACCTTATTGTTGGCATTGTTGGGGTTGGCAATGTTGGCTTTAAGCTGCGCCAGCGTCTTGAAACTATGGGCATTCAGGTTTTAGCCGTTGACCCTTTTAAAAGCGCAGAGCAAGTAGGTGCTTTAGTTAGCTTGGATGAGGCTTTAAAAGCCGATGTTTTATGCCTGCACACCCCTTTAACCTTTTCTGGCGAGGAGCCAACCTATCACCTCATTCAAGCCAAGGAACTGCAACAAATGCGCCCTGATGCCTGCATTTTAAATGCGGGCCGAGGCCCAGTGATTCACAACCAAGATTTGCTTAACCACTTAAAGCAAACGCCAAGCTTCACCGCCATTTTAGATGTGTGGGAAGATGAGCCAGAGCCTAATTTAGCTTTGCTCGATCAATGCTTATTAGCCACTCCGCATATTGCGGGTTATTCCTTAGATGGAAAGATGAACGGCACGGCCATGATTTACCAAGCGCTGTGCCGTTTTTTAGGAAAAAAAGCCGATAAAGCGCTGGAAAATTTTATGCCTGAGCCAGCCGTAAAAGAGTTGGTATTTTCTGCGGCCATGCCCAAAGAGCAATTATTAAGAACGGCCATTCGAGCGGTTTACGATGTGCGCGGCGACGATTTGCGTATGCGCAATTCATTAGAAAAA
>JBASZG010000219.1:0-5956 GCA_049277875.1 Venatoribacter sp. | reverse complement strand
CCAAATGAAACGTGCCGATAAAAGCGGAGCGCGTTTTGCCCTGCTAATTGGCGAAGAAGAATTGAAAAACAGCACAGTCGTGGTAAAAGACCTACGCACCGATGCCGAACAACAAACCCTAACCCTTGACGAGTTAACTGACTGGTTAGCAGACGTCGCTTATTAATACACTGAAAATAATAGAGAAAACAGCATGAGCGAATTACGGACGGAAGAAGAACAAGTTGAAGCCCTAAGAAAATGGTGGAAAGACAACGGCACTTCTGTGCTTTTGGCTTTAGTGATAGGCCTAGCTGGTTACTTTGGCTTTAACTACTGGAAATCTCAGCAACAAGCGCAAGTCGAAAGCGCTGCCTTGCTTTATAACCAGTTGGTGCAAATTGCGGCTAACCCAGTGCCTAGCGCCGCTGAAAAGCAAAGTATGACCGCTATTGCCACCGAACTTAAAACCGAATACAGCGGCTCGGCTTACGCCGATTTTGGCACACTGTTTTTGGCTCGTTTTGCCAGCGATGCCGGCGACTTCGACAGCGCTGCTGCAGAATTAAAAGCCCTAACTGAAAATGCCAAAAACGCCCCAGTAAAATACACTGCGCAAGCTCGCTTGGCGCAAATCTTGGTACAACAAGAAAAATTTGATGACGCTTTAGCCTTAGTGAAAACCGTTCCAGATGCCGCTTTTGCCGTGCAATTTGAAGAAGTAAAAGGTGATGCCCTATACCGCAAAGGCCAGCTAGATGAAGCGCGTGCCGCTTATCAGCGCGCCTTAGAAGCGGCTCAAACTCAAGGCATTAACCCACAGTTGCTGCAACGCAAAATCGACTCTCTTACTGCAGCAGGAGATGCTTAATGCTGCGCGCCTTCGCCTTTGGCCTTGCGCTGCTGTTAGCCGGCTGCGCCACCACCTCCATTAGCAACCTGAGCTTTAGCAATCAGGCTAAGATCAAAATTCTTTGGAAAAAAGACCAAGGTGAAGGCTCGGTTGAATCTTACTTACGCCTAGAACCTGCGGTGGAAGACAACACCATTTATGCCGCCGACCCAAGCGGCATGTTGCGTGCCTTAAAGCTTGACAACGGCAGCAACCTTTGGAGCATTCAGGTTGATCAGCGCATTAGCTCTGGAGTTACTTTGGTTGGCGAACAGTTGCTGCTAACCACCCGCGATGGTTTTTTGCGCAGTTTTAATAAAAGCAACGGCGCAGCAGGCTGGGCGGTTAAACTTCCCAGCGAAGCAGTAAGCTCAGTTTCAGTTGATAACGACAAAGCCTATGTTCATAGCGTTGATGGTCATATCACCGCGTTTAATTTAAGCGATGGCCGCCAGATGTGGACTTACGAATCGGCCATGCCAGTGCTTACTGTGCGCGGCACCAGCAAACCTCTGGTGTTAGATCAATTCGTTATTGTTGGCTTGGCCTCTGGTAAAGTCGTTGCCCTAGACAAAAGCTTAGGCGTGCCACGTTGGGATGTGCGTTTGGCCTCACCCGACGGTCGCAGTGAACTAGAACGCTTGGTGGATATCGACGGCCACCCCATTGACAACGATGGCGTGGTTTATGCCGCCAGCTACCACGGCAAGTTAGCCGGGATTGGGCTTAATGGCGAAACTCTATGGGAAGAAGCCGCCTCTACTTACACCACTCCTGCACTGGCTTTAGGTAATTTGTATCTCACCCTAGACGATGATGTGGTGCAGGCATTCGATACCCGAAATGGCGCGAAAGTGTGGCAACAAGATGCCTTAAAAGGCCGCAAACTAGGCCAAGTTACCGCCTATGGCCGTTATCTTTTTGTTGCCGATAACGAAGGTTATTTGTACTTATTAAGCCAAATGAATGGCGAATTACTACACAGCCGTTTATTGCGGCCAAAACCCCTGCATGTGAACTATCCTAACCAAAGTGCTTCCACCCAATGGCGTGAATTGCGTGGCAAACACATGGGCATTCGTAGCGTTCCTGTCGTCACCGATCGAGGCGTGCTGATTTACAGCAACAGTGGCGAGCTGATTTTGGTTGATGCTAAATAAGCCCCTGAAACGCCATTTAAAATTAACCACTTAGAATTTCAATTAAATATCATGCTTCCAGTTATCGCTCTTGTGGGCCGCCCAAATGTGGGCAAATCCACTCTGTTTAACAAACTCACTAAAACCCGCGATGCGCTGGTGGCTGAAATTGCTGGCCTAACGCGCGATCGCAAATACGGCGAAGGTAAAGTGGGCGACCGCCCCTTTATTGTGATTGATACCGGCGGTATCACCGGCGAAGAAGTCGGCATTGATGCACAAATGGCCAAGCAAAGCTACCAAGCCATTGAAGAAGCCGATATCGTCTTTTTTATGGTAGACGTGCAGGCTGGGCTGGTTGCCGCCGATATTTTGCTGGCCAATCATCTGCGTAAATCGGGCAAAAAAGCCTATCTGGTGGCCAACAAAATCGACGGTAAAAATCCAGATCTCGTGTTAAGTGATTTTTACGAGCTGGGCATGGGCGATCCACTGCCTATTGCGGCTGAACACAACCGTGGTATTTCCTCCCTAATTGAATACGTTTTAGACGAGCTGCCAGAGCCAGAGTACGAAAATCTGCTGGAAGAGTTCGACGCTGAAAACGCCGACCTTGAAGTGCACCAAGCCCTTGATGTGCGCGGCATCAAAATTGCTGTGGTAGGCCGCCCCAATGTGGGTAAATCCACCCTAGTAAACCGCTTTTTAGGCGAAGAACGAGTGGTTGTGTTTGATAAATCGGGCACCACCCGCGACAGCATTTACATTCCCTATGAACGCCACGGCCAAGAGTACACTCTGATTGATACCGCAGGCGTGCGCCGTCGCAAAAACATCTCTGAAGCGGCTGAAAAGTTTTCCATTATTAAAACCCTGCAAGCCATTCAAGACTGCCATGTGTGTATCTTGGTGCTTGATGCTCGTGACGGCATAGTTGACCAAGACCTGCACATGCTGAGTTTTATTTTAAACTCAGGCCGTGCCTTGGTTTTAGCCATCAATAAATGGGATGGCATGAGCAGCGAGGATAAAGACTTTGTTAAAGCTGAAATTGGTCGCCGCTTCGAATTTTTAACCTTTGCTGAAATGCACTTTATTTCAGCCCTGCACGGCACTGGCGTTGGTCACTTGTACGAATCGGTAGACGCGGCCTACCGTTCTTCCATGTCAAAATGGTCTACTAATATGCTCACTCGCATTTTGGAAGACGCAGTCTCTTCGCATCAACCTCCAGTGGTTCGCCAACATCGTCCTAAGCCTCGTTACGCTCACCAAGGCGGCTCCAACCCACCTGTCATTGTTATTCACGGTAATTTAGTGAACGAGTTACCTGAAGATTACAAACGCTACTTGGCTAACACTTTCCGCCGAGTTTTAGACATTCAAGGCACACCCATTCGCATGGAGTTTCGCCAAGGTGAAAACCCTTATCACGAAAAGCCTAAAGAAATTCGCCACAGTAAACGTCGTGCCGATGCCGTGGCTCGCACCGAAGTAAAACGCAAAAACAAGCTTGAAAAAGCGCGTAAATCGTTGCGTAAAAGCTACCAAAAAGGCAATTAAGGCAGGCAAGTGTAAAGATTAGCAAGGTTCGCCTTTCTACCTCTTAAGTAATATCGGAATAGGCCGTAATAGATGGCTGGAGTGCATGAGGAGCTTAAATTCGATGTCGCATCAAATTGGTTTTATTGGTCGTTTATCGGTACGCGCGAAATTACTCGTTAGTTTTGGCTTGCTGGCTTTTTTGCTATTAATCGTGGCTTGCGCGATTGTTTATGCCGTTAACAATATGGATGCGGCTAACGAGCAAGCTCAAGCGCGCTCTGAGCGAATTTTGAATCAATATCAGCGTGAAATCGATCACTTGGTATGGGCCAATGAATTGGCTAATAGCCTAGTTTTCGCCACGCCTTTCCATGGTCAACTCGACCCTAGCCAGTGCGCTTTTGGCAAGTGGTACGACGAGTTTCGTAAAGGCGATATTTATCGTCAGGCCAGCCCGGCCCTACGCCAAGCGCTGGATAATCTGAACCAGCCACATCAAACCTTGCATGCCAGCGCCCGCAGCATCACCAAAACCAGCGAACGCAGCACGGCTTTTGGGCAATATCAAAATACGACCCTGCCAGCGCTAAGCTCAATGCGCAGCGAGCTAGATAAAGTGCGCAGGCTGCTCAATGAAGAACAACAGCGTTATGTGGCACAAGCCAAAGCCGAAGCCGACAAAGCCCTTACCACGGTTTGGTCGCTTAGTTTTGTGGCTATCTTCTTGGCCATTGTTTTGGCCACTGTGCTCAGTCGGTTAATTTCTCGGCCCATGCGGGCGCTTAAAAATAAAGCAGAGCGCATTGCCCGTGGCGATTTAACTGCAGCCCCCATGCGCATTGAAGCTGAGGATGAAATTGGCCTAGCCGCCGAAGCCTTTAACCAAATGCAAAATCAGGTTTCAGGCTTAATTTCAGGCTTAGTGAAAAGCGCAGACGATTTGGCTATTCAGGCTGGGCTAGTTTCGCAAAGCACCGCCAAAACCAATATCGACTTGCAAAAACAAGCTGGCGAAATAGAACAACTTGCCACCGCCATGAACGAAATGTCGGCCACTATTGCCGAAGTCGCACAGCATGCTCAGCTTACCTCTCAGGCCACTGGCGATTCTCAACGCTCGGCACAAACAGGCCAAAGCACGGTGCGTAATGTAATAGACAGTATTCGTACTTTGGCGCGTCGAGTGGAAGACGCTTCCGAAATTATCAGTAGTGTGCGTCAAGAAAGCGTCAATATTGGCGCTATTTTGGATACGATTCAGGCGATTGCTGAGCAAACTAACCTGCTGGCTTTAAACGCAGCCATTGAAGCGGCTCGCGCTGGTGAACAAGGGCGGGGCTTTGCAGTGGTGGCCGATGAAGTGCGTAATTTAGCGGCTCGCACTCAGCAATCAACCGCTGAAATTAAAACCCTGATCGACCGTTTACAGACCAGTTCTTCGAGCGCCGTAGAAAGCATGGAAGCCGGCGTAAGCCAAGCCGAGCATAGTGTGGAAGAAGCCGATAAAGCCGGTGCTGCCTTGCAGCTCATTACCGACTCAGTCACCACCATCACCGATATGACCCATCAAATTGCCAGTGCTACCGAAGAGCAAAGCTTGGTGGTTAAAGAAATGGATCGCAATTTAATTCAGGTGAACCAGCTTACCGAACAAACCAAAGCGCATTCGCTCATGGCCGACGAAGCCGCCGACAAACTCGATGCAACGGCGCGCAAGCTTAAAGACTACACCTCACGCTTTACCTTCTAACTTAGCCAATAAGTATTTTGGCAAGAATCTTGCAGTCTCTGATCAAAGGAGACTGCAATGATTACTTCTCAAACCTCACCCTCAGCGGTTTACAGCGACCTAAACGCCCTTCAAGGCATTCGTACTCTTGGCAAACAAGACAAGAATGCGGCGCTTATGGAAGTGGCTAAACAGTTCGAATCCATGTTTGTAAACATGATGATGTCCTCTATGCGTGAGGCGAATGCGGTGTTCTCTGAAGATTCTTTATTAAACTCGCCTGAAACCGAGTTTTACCAACAAATGTACGACGACCAAATGGCGCTAACGCTTTCCAGTGGCAAAGGCGTGGGTTTGGCCCCGGTTATCTATCGTCAACTTAGTCAACAATATGGCGATACTGCAGCCAAAGAGCTGGATCAAAGCCGTTTGTCTGAACGACGCATTCACACACCTAGGCAGGCCACACAGCTTAAAGCCACTATGGCCGAGGTTGAAAAAGAACGTCACAACAAAAGCCCAAATAGCAGTGCCGTGGCTGTTACCAACACCAATGACATTGCCAGCGGGCAGGGTGGTAAGGGGCAACAGTTTGCCTCGCCCAGCGCATTTGTTGCCGCTCTTTATCCTGTGGATGATAAAATTGGCCAAGAGCTTGATGTTGAACCCAAA
>JBASZG010000218.1:0-4835 GCA_049277875.1 Venatoribacter sp. | reverse complement strand
GTTGCAATTTGCTGTCAACTTGTTTTTTAAAATTCTTTCAATTTTGGTTTGAACCGACTGATTCAACGAAATATAAGAAACTTAGAAAAGGTTGCTGCCTTGCAAGAGCCGCGCATTATAGGGAGTTTGATTTTAGCGTCAATGGGTTTTTGTAAAAAAATTACAGCGTATACTTTTGCGCTCAAAAACTACGGTAGACACAAAGATGAAAGAAAAAGCAGTGGTGATTTACTCTGGCGGCATGGACTCGTTCACTATTCTAAATAAGGCACTCAATGAGAATTATGAACTCTATGCCTTAACTTTTGATTACGGGCAGAAGCACAACAAGGAAATTGAATACGCTAAAGCTGTTTGCCATGAACTAGGGGTTAATCATCGTATTGTTAATATAGGTGCCATTAATCAGTTATTACAAAGCTCTTCATTAACTTCTGATGCTGAAATTCCTCAGGGCCACTATGAAGAAGCAAATATGAAGTCAACCGTAGTACCCAACCGCAATATGATTTTACTTTCGCTGGCGATTGGCTATGCCGTGGATATAGGTGCTACCAAAGTATTTTATGGTGCGCATTCTGGCGATCATGCCATCTACCCTGACTGTCGCCCTGAGTTTGTGCATGCCATGAATGAGGTTGCTCGAATTGCAAATTATCAACCGGTTGAGATTGTTACTCCTTATTTATACAGCAGTAAGGGCTCTATCTTGGCCGATGGACTTAAGATGAAGCTGAATTACAGCAAAACCTGGACTTGTTATAACGGACGTGAAAAAGCTTGTGGCAAATGCGGTTCTTGTCTTGAGCGCTTAGAAGCATTTGCCGAGAATAATGTTTCTGATCCCTTGAGCTATGAGGCGCAATGATTCAAGGCTTATAAGTCGAGCAGCTCTGCTTTTTCGAACTGTTGCAAGACATTATTGATTAACCCTTCCTTGCCACTGGCAGAATGAAAGCTGGCAAACACCCTGAGCAAAAACTCAGGGGCACCTTCTACCCGCTGTAGCACACCGCTTTTTAGCTCATCTTCTATTAAAGCCAAAGGCAGATAAGCCGCCCCATCTCGCTTAAGCAGATATTCTAAGGCGATGCGCCCAGTATTGGTTTGCAACACCGGAGCTTTGCTTAGTTTTACCTGTGCAGATAACTGCAAATAAAATGCTACGCCCCAATCCACTTGAACATAACCACTGCCAAAGGCGTCCTGCCAGTTGTCATAGTGCACTGAACTGACTAAAGCCAGTGGCATTTGCGTAACTTCCACGCTGGTCAACTCGTCTACCTTAGGGGCATCCAGCACGAAAACCAGATCCAGAGTGCGCTCAATCACTTGGCGAATAAGGTTGGCATTGCTGTGAGACAGTGCGGTTAAACTAATTCCCGGCAAAGACGCCATAAAAAAGTCTAGATTTGGCAGCAGGCTGTCCCACAGATTAGGCGTAGAGCCAACCGATAATTGTTGTTTTTTCCCTGAGCTTTCAGCAATCTCTTGGCGAATCCGTTGTTCCAGCAACACGCTGTTTTCAGCCAAAGGCATGAGTTTCTCACCCGCAGGAGTCAACTGAATGTTATTGCGCTGGCGTGAAAATAACTCTACACCGAGCAAACCTTCTAGTTGGCGAATGCGAAAACTCACTGCCGACTGAGTTAAATAGAGGTTTTCTGCCGCCCGCCCAAAATGGCGCGTGCGAGAAACTTCCATAAATGTCTTAAGTAATTCTGTATCCATTTTTAATCAATTAATGTTCTCATGACGATAAATATTATTTGTTTTACCACAAATTATAGGCTGACCATACTCCGCCACAAAATTATCTTTGGATAGTAGGTGTAGAATGAGCAATAGCCAAGTACAGAGTTTCAGCTCTGACAAAAAATTTTTTGATACTCGTAATTATCCGCAAGGTTTTCAGCGTTCAGGCGATTTCACTCGCACTCAAGCGCAGCTATTAGAGGCAAAAGGTGTCGCGTTAAAAGCCTTACATGAAGGCTCACGCCAGCCACAAACTCCAGAAGAAGAGCATTTTGTTGCCACCTGCACAGGCCAAAGTAAGCCAGCAACTGACGTTGAGAAGGTCTGGGGGCTTTACCTTGCAGCCTTGCGCCGCAAACAAATTTACTTCACAGCCTCTTCTGCCGCAGTTGAAGGCGGCTCATCTGAAAGCATAGATTCTGATGACTAAGCCTATTCTTGGCTTTATTGAAAAGGTGCAATTCCCCAACTTTGACTTAACCTGCTACGCCAAAGTTGACACTGGGGCTTGCACCAGCAGTCTGCATGCCAATCAAATTGAGCCCTTTAACCGTAATGGCAAACGCTGGGTTCGTTTTTACGTTCAATTTAATAATGAACAGCACGCTCTTGATCAGGTATGTGAAGCGCCAGTGGTCGCTCGGCGCGTCATCGCCAGCTCAAATGGACAGCGCACCAGCCGTTACATCATTCAGGCCATAGTACGCATTGCCGGTCAAGAATGGCCCATCGAAGTTAGCCTTAGTAATCGCGGTAGTATGAAATACCCAATGTTGCTGGGGCGCAACGCAATCAGTGGTCGTTTTCTTGTTGATGTAAGCATTACCACCTCCGTCTAGCGCTCGTCACTGGGCATTTTACAAAGCCTTAGCGCTCTCGTATCATGCTTGCCCTTCAGGCAGCAACGCTGTCTATTTGTGTTTAGAGGAATATCTCATGCAAGCCATTATGAATACCTACGGTCGTTTACCCGTCACATTTACCAAAGGCCAAGGAAGCTGGTTGACTGACACCGAAGGGCAACGCTATCTCGATGCGTTAAGTGGCATTGCGGTGTGTGGTTTAGGTCATGCACACCCTGCGGTAACAGCCGCCATTACCAAACAGGCGGGTGAGTTAATTCACACCTCTAATTTATACAGCATAGAAAGACAGCAGCAGCTAGCCGAAGCATTAGTTAAAGTATCGGGCATGCAGAATGTTTTCTTTGGAAACTCAGGCACCGAAGCTAATGAAGCAGCCATTAAGTTAGCTCGTAAGTACGGGCACGATAAAGGCATTCAAGAGCCGGTTATTATTGTGATGGAAAAAGCATTCCATGGCCGTACTCTTGGTGCACTTGCCGCAACAGGTAATACCAAAGTACAGGCTGGCTTTGGGCCATTGCTGGGTGGTTTTATTCGCGTCCCCTATATGGATGCGAATGCCATTGAAGCAATTGCAAAAGCCAATCCAAATGTCGTGGCGGTGTTACTAGAGCCAATTCAAGGTGAAGGCGGCCTAGCAACTGCCAGCGCAGACTACTTGCTCGCAGTGCGCAAAATTTGTGATGAACGCAATTTATTGATGATGCTAGATGAAGTGCAAACCGGAAACGGCCGCACTGGCCGCTATTTTTGCTATCAAAATTTTGATTTCTTACCAGACGTAGTTACTACCGCCAAAGGTCTTGGTAATGGCGTACCTATTGGTGCCTGCCTGTCACGCGGAGTTGCCGCTGAAGTATTACAACCAGGTAACCACGGCTCTACTTATGGTGGCAACCCATTGGCCTGTGCAGCAGCACTGGCCGTGGTAAACACCATAGTAGATGAAGACTTATGCAACTACGCAAAAGAAATTGGCGAGTATTTGCGTGAAGGCTTTACCCAACGCTTGTCTGGGTCATCTATTTTAAAAGAAATTCGTGGCCATGGTCTGATGATTGGCTTAGTGCTTAATCAAGAATGCCCAAAACTTATGGGCGAAGCACTGGCACAAGGCATTTTATTGAATGTTACCGCTGGCAGCGTTGTACGCTTACTGCCGCCGCTTAACATTAGCAAAGAAGATGCCGAGCAAATCTTAGATAAAGTTAGCCATTTGATTAAAGCTCTGGTTTAAACCATAGAAGCTTAAGGATTTACTTGTGAGACATTTTCTAACGCTGTTAGATTTAACCCCAGAAGAATTAAATAGGGTTATTCAACGAGCCATAGAGCTAAAACAAAATCATAAACAAGGCAAAGTTTACGAACCTTTAAAAAACCGAGTGCTGGGCATGATTTTTGAAAAGTCATCCACCCGCACCCGCGTTTCTTTTGAGGCTGGCATGGCACAACTAGGCGGCCATGCCATTTTTCTCTCCTCTAAAGACACTCAACTTGGCCGAGGCGAGCCAATTGAAGACAGCGCCCGCGTTTTATCGCGCATGGTGGATGCCGTCATGATTCGTACGTTTGCCCATAAAAACGTCGTAACCTTTGCCAAATACTCCAATGTTCCTGTTATTAATGCCCTAACAGACGACTATCACCCCTGCCAATTACTGGCCGATATTCAAACCTTTGTTGAGCACCGTGGCAGCATTCAAGGCAAAACTGTAGCTTGGATTGGTGATGGTTTTAACATGTGTCAATCTTACATTCATGCCGCCATGCAATTTGATTTTCATTTGCGCATTGCCGTGCCTGAAGGCTACGAGCCGAATGCCGAATTGCTTAATCTTGCAGGTGATCGCATCACCCTACTGCGCGATCCACAACAAGCCGTAGAAGGCGCGCATTTAGTGACGACAGATGTATGGGCATCAATGGGACAAGAAGAAGAAAGCACCGAGCGTCTTAGCCACTTCGAAGGCTTTCAAGTAACCCCTGAACTATTAGATAAAGCCGATAAAGAAGTTATTTTCATGCACTGCTTGCCCGCCCACCGTGGCGAAGAGGTCAGTGCTGAGTTAATGGATGATCCACGTTCGGTTGTTTGGGATGAAGCCGAAAACCGCCTGCACGCACAAAAAGCGTTGCTTGAGTTTCTGCTCTGCTAAGCCGTCAGCGCCAAGAGCTGAGTTAAATTTGGCCCAGCTCTTTGGCTGCAATAAT
>JBASZG010000217.1:0-8974 GCA_049277875.1 Venatoribacter sp. | reverse complement strand
ATACGAGCCATTTTACTTGGCGCAAGAGCTGGGTTATTACCAAGCCAGCCATGTTCGTTTAATTGAACTTAGCTCTACCAATCAAGTAGTTGATGCGCTGCGCGCCAACAAGGTAGATACCGCCGCTTTGAGCCTTGATGAAGCTATTTTGCTGCGGCAAGAAGGCTTGCCACTTAAGGTTATATGGGTTGCCAGCCTATCGGATAACTCCAACGCCATATTAGTACGAGACAGCATCCAAGATTTATCCCAGCTAAAGGATAAACGCATTGGCGTTGAGCAAACCGCCATTGGCTATTACATGCTTAGCCAATTTTTACAGTTTACTGGGCTAAACCAAGACGATATTCACATTACGCCTATGTCGGCAGATGAGCACCTTGATGCTTGGCAAAACAATAAAGTAGATGCCTTAATTACTTTTGGCGCGGTGCTGCAAATTCTTAAAAAACAACATGCTAAGGTCGTATTCGACGACACCAACACCAATAAAAAAGTATTTGGCGTTGTGGTGGCAACTGAAAAAGCACTCGCTTGCTGTAGCACAGAAATTCAAAGCCTAATACAGGGCCAACAAAAGGCGCTTGAATATATTAAAAATAACGAAGAGTCTGCGCTTATATCCATGGCAAAACGCACCCAAAGCACCAGTCAAGGAGTGCGCCAAGTGCTTACTACCACGCAGCTATTAACCACAGAGCAAAACCAACAAATGTTTCGCGCTGGGCTTAATACACATTCGGTGCTTGCAAAAGAAATTAGCCAGCTTGTTCATCAATTGATGAAATCTGGCCTGTTATCACAGCCCATAAAAGCTATAGACGTTATCGACTCTCGTTTTATGGGGCTGACTTATGACTAAAGCCACAAAGAGCTACTCACTTAGGCTTTTACTTCCTGCCTCTGGCGCTGTCTGCGCTATTTTTATTTTTTCCGTTTTACTCGTGCTGCAAGCCTTTAGCTTTCGAAATGAGATTGAATATTTTGCCAGCCACACTGCACTAAATGAGCTGTTGCAAACCAAGCGCAGCATAGAAAGCGGCTCACGTTTATCATTAAGTGCCAACAGCGACAGCATCATTTCCAACCTTGCTCTAAGCCCAGACATTAACTACGCCGTGCTTTGGAGCGATACCAACACAGTGTTGGCTGCAACCCACTTTGCTTGGAAAGGCCAGCAAGCCAATTGGGTGGTTACCGATTACAGTGAATACCCTATAAACCTGTGGCAAAGCTCCAACCGCGAAACCATCACTATTGACCTAGCAAACAAACGCATTCTCGCTTACACCCCAATCAAAATTGGCTACGACAACGGTAATTTACTTTCCATACGCAAGGGCGCATTGCTTATCAGCTACGACCTAACCCTACTCTTGATTAGTTACTTACAAAAGCTAAGCACGCAAGCTCTTGCCCTTGGTGGCTCTTTGTTTCTGGTTGTACTGATTTTTTATTACCTGATAACGCGCATTATTTTTCGCCCCATTAACGCCTTAAAAAGAGCCATGACTGAAATTGGCAACGGTAATTTTAATGCAAAAGCCAATATCACAGGCCATGGCGAGTTTAAAGAGCTAGACAATTCGCTGCGGCAAATGGCAGAGGAATTAAATAAACAAAGCAACAACCTAGTTGAAAGTAAATTACGCCTACGTCATCTATCTGACGCCAGCCCAGTGGCTATTTTATTTCATGAAAAAGGAATTATTTTAGAAGCGAATAAAGCCGCTGAAGAGCTGCTAGGGCTTAGCAAAGAGCAGATTTTAAGCCGCACCCTCTACGACCTAATACCTGAGCATCATAAAGAATTTATTCTGTCTCGAATTAAAGATAAGAACGAAGAGGTTGAAGTGCTGGAGGTTATTAATTCTTTGGGGGAAGTGATTCCAGTGGAAATTTCAGCCAGGCAGCATGAGTATCTTGGCCGTCATGTAAGAATGGTTATCGCCAAAGACCTGCGCGCCGACTTTAAAGCCGAAGCCACCATTCGCCAACTGTCTATGTTCGATGCCCTAACAGGATTACCCAATAGGCGCATGTTGATGGAACAAATTCAAGACGAGGTAGAGGCCGGAGAGCTAGAACCAAGACGCGCCGCATTAGCCACCATTAACCTAAATACCTTTAAAAGCATCAACGATTCCATGGGCATGTCGGCAGGAGATGCCGTACTTAAGGCGGTAGCAAAGCGCCTTACCAGCCATTTGGGCAACACTCAGTTTTTTGCACGAGTGGTTAGCGACACTTTCGCTCTGTTGCAAACGGAATTGCCTAGGTCGTTGAGTGAAGCCACAGAAATTATGCTGAATGAGCTGGAAGCGCTCTTAAATTGTTTAAAAGAACCACTCGAAGTTCATGGTCAACTGCTGCACATCAGCGCTTGTGCAGGCGTGGTTATGATTCCAAACGATAATAAAGACGCCGCCGAGCTACTGCGTGAAGCCGAAACAGCCATGCATCAGGCGAAACAAAGCGGCCTAGATCGCATTCACTTTTTTGCCCATTCGCTGCAAGAAGCCGCCAGCACCAAATTGGCTCTGCGTAATGAACTGCAATTGGCGCTGCAACAAGCACCTGAACAAATACAAGTGTTCTATCAGCCACAGGTTGACGGCCAAGGTGAAATTTTAGGCGTTGAAGCTCTGGTTCGTTGGAACAGCCCCAAACTTGGCCTAGTCATGCCAGATTCCTTTATTAGCGAGGCAGAAACCAGTGGCCTGATTGTGCCCTTGGGTAAACTGGTATTAGAAAAAGCCATTCACAACTTAAAAGCTTGGCAAAACGATGCCAGCCAACAAAACTGGGCCAAGACAATAACCTTGGCCATTAACGTTAGCCCTAGGCAATTCAGAGAAAAGCATTTTGTAAGTGATATTGAGCAAATCATCGAGCAAACTCAAATCGACCCAAGCCAAATTGAACTTGAACTCACCGAAAGCATTATTGCCGATGATATCGAGGCCATTATTGAAAAAATGGAGCGTATTAAAGCGCTAGGAGTTCGCTTTGCGCTGGATGATTTTGGCACTGGGTTCTCTAGCCTGTCTTACCTTAAACGCTTGCCCATAGATACGCTCAAAATTGATCGTACTTTTGTGATGGATATCGACGCCGATACCACCACTTATCATGGCAAAAGGCCCGCAGTGCTGATTGAAGCGATAGTCTCTATGGCGCATAAATTGGGCATGACTGTACTGGCCGAAGGAGTTGAAACGCCAGAGCAACTGCAATACCTGCAAGACGTAGGCTGTGATAGCTACCAAGGCTACTATTTTAGCCGCCCCATTCCTGCTAACGAGCTTATTACTTGGGCGCAGAACCAACAAAAAACCCCAGACTAAGCTGGGGTTTTGTTCACTAAAGTCACTTGAACCTAACTTGCTTACCAGCCAGTTACTTCTTTTAGTGCTTTACCAATGTCCGCTAGGCTCTTAACGGTTTTAACGCCAGCGTCTTCCAGTGCAGCAAACTTCTCAGCAGCCGTACCCTTACCACCAGAGATAATCGCACCAGCGTGGCCCATACGCTTACCCGCAGGTGCAGTAACACCGGCAATGTAAGAAACAACAGGCTTGGTTACGTTTTCTTTAATGAAGGCAGCGGCTTCTTCTTCGGCGCTGCCACCGATTTCACCAATCATAACGATGGCTTCGGTTTCTGGGTCGTTTTGGAACAAACGCAAAATATCAATAAAGTTAGAACCAGGGATTGGGTCGCCACCAATACCTACGCAAGTAGATTGGCCAAAGCCGTAGTCGGTGGTTTGTTTAACCGCTTCATAGGTCAATGTGCCAGAGCGAGAAACAATGCCTACTTTACCTTTTAGGTGAATGTGGCCGGGCATGATGCCAATTTTGCATTCGTCTGGGGTAATAACACCTGGGCAGTTAGGACCAATTAAGCGTACACCTAGTTCGTCGCATTTTACTTTAGCGTCAAGCATATCTAAGGTAGGCACGCCTTCGGTAATGCATACAATCAGCTTAATGCCGCTGTTTGCAGCTTCCAAAATAGAGTCTTTGCAGAAAGGGGCAGGAACATAGATAACCGATGCTTCGGCGCCAGTGGCGGCTACGGCTTCAGCGACAGTGTTGAACACAGGCAGACCTAGGTGAGTAGTGCCGCCTTTACCTGGGGTAACACCGCCAACCATTTTGGTGCCATAGGCAATGGCTTGTTCAGAGTGGAAAGTACCGTTTTTACCAGTAAAGCCTTGGCAAATCACTTTGGTGTCTTTGTTAATTAAAATACTCATGATTTCCCCTTACTTAGCCGCTTCTACTACTTTCTTAGCAGCGCTTGCTAAGTCGGTATCGGCAATAATGTTTAAGCCGCTTTCTGAAAGAAGTTTGGCACCTGCTTCAGCGTTGTTGCCTTGCAAACGCACCACTACAGGCACTTTAACGCCCACTTCTTTCACTGCGCCAATCACGCCTTCAGCAATCATGTCGCAACGCACGATACCGCCGAAGATATTAATAAATACGGCTTTAACGTTTTCGTCAGACAAAATAATTTTGAATGCTTCAACCACACGTTCTTTGGTGGCGCCGCCGCCTACGTCTAGGAAGTTAGCAGGTTTGCCGCCGTGCAATTTAACAATATCCATGGTACCCATAGCTAAACCAGCACCGTTTACCATGCAACCAATGTTGCCATCTAGGGCGACGTAGTTAAGTTCCCACTGCGCTGCATGCGCTTCACGGGCATCTTCTTGGCTTGGATCGTTCATTTCTTGTAGGTCTTTATGACGGTACAAGGCGTTGCCATCGATATTGATTTTGGCGTCTAGGCAGTGCAAATTGCCCTGTTCGGTAATCACTAATGGGTTAATTTCTAGCAAGGCTAAGTCTTTGTCGTGGAACAACTGAGACAGGCCCAAGAAAATTTTGGTGAACTGCTTAATTTGTTCGCCTTCTAAACCCAATTTAAAGGCCAGTTCGCGTGCTTGGTATGGCTGTGCGCCTACCAATGGGTCGATAGTGGCTTTTAAGATTTTTTCTGGGGTTTCGTGTGCTACTTTTTCAATCTCTACGCCGCCTTCAGTAGAAGCCATAAAGACAACACGGCGTGATGAACGGTCAACCACTGCGCCTAAGTACAATTCTTTGGCGATATCGGTGCAGCTTTCCACCAAAATACGGCTAACTGGTTGGCCTTTTTCGTCGGTTTGATAGGTAACAAGGTTTTTACCAAGCCATTTTTCAGCAAAGGCTTTGATTTCTTCTTTAGAAGATACCAGCTTCACACCACCGGCTTTACCACGGCCACCGGCATGGACTTGTGCTTTTACTACCCACTTATCGCCACCAATAGTATCTGCGGCAGCCGCTGCTTCTTCGGCAGTTTTAGCGGCTACGCCTTTTGATACTGGCAATCCGTATTGAGCAAAAAGCTGTTTACCTTGATATTCATGTAGGTTCATCGCTTTTATCCTATCTCTTTAACTAAGTTGGTTGGTTAGGCTTGCGGCCTAAATATAAAACAAGGCCCAAATACTTGGGCCGAGTGATATTCATAGTGAATTATTTTTTGCTTTTGCGGTTCGCTTTATGAATCGCGCGGTTAGTAACCGATAAAGCCGCTTCATGTACGACTTCAGACAAGGTTGGATGTGAGAACACCATCATGCCTAAATCTTCTGAGCTAGAGCTAAACTCCATCGCCACAACCACTTGTTGGCATAAATCACCAGCGCTTGGGCCAATGACACTGGCACCAAGAATGCGGTCGGTTTCGGCGTGCGCTAAGATTTTCACAAAACCGTCGGTTTCGTTGGCAGCCATTGCACGGCCATTAGCCGCAAATGGGAACATGCCTGCGTTGTAGCTCACGCCTTCGGCTTTGAGTTGTTCTTCCGATTTGCCTACCCAAGCAATTTCTGGGTGGGTGTAAATAACCGAAGGAATTACATCGTAGTTTACTTGGGCTTTATGACCGGCAATACGCTCGGCAACCATAACGCCTTCTTCTGAGGCTTTGTGTGCCAACATTGGGCCGCGCACTACGTCGCCAATCGCCCAGATGCCAGGGGCATCGGTTTGGCATTGGTCGTCTACATGGATAAAGCCACGTTCGTCTAAAATTACGCCACAATCGCCTGCTAATAAGCCTTCGGTATAAGGACGACGGCCAACCGCCACAATTAGCTTGTCGAAGGTTTCTTGTTTTTCACCTTCTGCGTCTTGGTAAGTTACTGTTACCTTTTTGCCTTTTACGCTAGAGCCAGTAACCCGTGCACCTAAGCGAATGCTTAGGCCTTGTTTAGCAAGTTGTTTTTGTGCTTCTTTGGCTACAGCCTGATCAACTAAGTGCAAGAATTTTTCTTGTGCTTCTAAGACCACAACCTCAGAGCCTAAGCGATTCCACACACTACCAAGCTCTAGGCCAATTACGCCTGCACCAATGACGCCTAAGCGTTTTGGCACTTCATTGAAGTCGAGCGCGCCGCTTGAGTCGACAATAACGCCTTCAGTGAGAGGTGTAGGTGGAATATTCACTGGCACAGAACCAGAAGCAATAATGATGTTATCGGCTTCAATCACTTCTGCTGGCGCACCATGAGGTGTGAACTCCACTTTTTTGCCAGCCAACACTTTGCCTACGCCTTCTAGGTGAGTAACGCCATTGGCTTTAAATAAGCTGGCCACACCTAAGGTTAGGTTTTTAACGATTTGGTCTTTGCGGCCAATCATGGTTGGTACGTCAATTTTGGCTTTGCCAAAGCTGATGCCATGCACATCCATACCGCCGTTTAATTCGGCGTATTTATGTGAGGTATCCAGTAAGGCTTTAGAAGGAATGCAACCAACGTTTAGGCAAGTGCCACCTAAAACGCCTTTACCGTCTTTGCCAATCCACTTTTCAATACAAGCGGTATTTAAACCCAGTTGAGCCGCGCGGATGGCTGCGACATAACCTGCAGGGCCACCACCGATAACGACTACGTCAAATTTCTTGCTCATGCTCTTTTCCTTAACGGTTAGATGTCTAGCAAAATACGAGCTGGATCTTCAAGAAGATCTTTAATCGCAACTAAGAATTGCACCGCTTCTTTACCGTCCACCATGCGGTGGTCGTAAGAAAGGGCTAAATACATCATTGGCAAAATGACCACTTCACCATCAACGGCCATTGGGCGGTCTTGGATTTTATGCATGCCTAAAATAGCGGTTTGTGGTGGATTCAAAATAGGAGTCGACATTAATGAACCAAAGATACCGCCGTTGGTGATAGTGAAAGTACCACCTTGCATGTCTTCAATGCTGAGCTTGCCATCACGGCCACGTTTGGCAAATTCGCCAATGGTGCTTTCAATTTCGGCAAGATTCATGCTGTCGGTATCGCGTAATACTGGCACAACCAAACCACGCTCGGTAGATACCGCTACACCAACGTCTTGGAAACCGTGATACACCATATCGTTGCCGTCGATGGAGGCGTTAACCGCTGGGAAGCGTTTAAGGGCTTCGGTGGCGGCTTTTACAAAGAACGACATAAAGCCAAGTTTTACACCGTGGGCTTTTTCAAATTTATCTTTGTATTTATTACGCAAATCCATTACTGGTTTCATGTTCACTTCGTTGTAGGTGGTGAGCATGGCCGCAGTTTGTTGGGCTTCGACTAAGCGCTTGGCAATGGTGGCACGCAAACGAGTCATGGGGACGCGTTTTTCGATGCGCTCACCCACAGGCAGGTTCAGTACAGGTGCCGTGGCTGGTGCTTTAGCGGCAGGGGCAGGTGCCGCTTTTTGATGATTAATAACGTCTTCTTTAGTAACGCGACCACCTTTGCCTGTTGCGGCAACATCGGCAGGGTTAACACCTTGCTCGTCGGCCATTTTACGCGCGGCAGGATTAACCAACACTTCGGCACTGGCGCTTGGTGCTGCACTGGCAGCAACTGGGGCAGATGCAGCAGGCGCTGGCGCGGCAGCAACATCACCTTCTGTAAAAATGGCCAGCACCTCTTCGCTTAAAACAACATCACCTTCGTTCTTGATGATTTCTGTAAGTGCGCCGTCATGAGGAGCCACAATTTCTAAAACAACTTTGTCGGTTTCAATATCAACAATCAGTTCATCGCGCTTTACGGCTTCGCCTGGCTTTTTATACCAAGTCGCTACTGTGCCATCGGCGACCGATTCGGGAAATGCTGGGGCTTTAATTTCAGTACTCATTAAGTTTTCCTTATTAGTTTCCGGCATTCGCTGGAGTAGCTAAGCCTAAGGCATCACAAATTAGTTGTTCTTGTTGCGCTAAATGCAGAGCCATGTAACCAGCCGCAGGAGAAGCAGCAGGTTTGCGCCCAGCGTATTCTAGGTGCAGTTCAGGGTTTAAATTTAGCAGAGCTTTGCGCATATGGTGTTGGCTGCTGTACCAAGCGCCCATATTCATCGGTTCTTCTTGAGTCCAATACACTTCTTTTACGTTGGTGTACTTGGCCAAAATTTTCGATAAACGCTGTGCTGGGAATGGGTATAGCTGCTCAATACGAATAATGGCGATGTCGTCGATTTCTTCAGCACGACGACGCTCTAGTAGGTCGTAATACACTTTACCAGAGCAAAGTAGAACACGGCGTACTTTGTCTGCGGGTAAATCGTCAATTTCATCTAGCACGGTGCGGAAACGACCGCCGGCCAGCTCTTCCAGAGTGCTGGTTGCTAATTTATGACGCAGCAAGCTCTTAGGTGACATAACCACCAGAGGTTTACGCAACGGACGAATCATTTGACGGCGCAGCATGTGATACACCTGAGCAGGCGTAGTAGGAACACAAATTTGAATGTTGTATTCCGCGCACAACTGCAAGTAGCGTTCTAAGCGAGCCGATGAATGCTCTGGGCCTTGGCCTTCATAGCCGTGAGGCAGCAGCATAGTTAAGCCACACAAGCGTGCCCATTTGTATTCACCAGAAGAAATAAACTGGTCAAACACCACCTGAGCGCCGTTAGCGAAGTCACCAA
>JBASZG010000216.1:0-14757 GCA_049277875.1 Venatoribacter sp. | reverse complement strand
ATCAGCGTGTTTGAAAATTACGATGTGGCCAAAATTGTGCCCTTTATCGACTGGACACCTTTCTTTATTTCGTGGGAATTGGCTGGCAAGTTCCCTGCTATTTTAGAAGACGAAATTGTAGGCGAAGCCGCTCGTAACGTGTTTGCAGATGCTCAAGCCATGCTAAAACGTATTATTGATGAAAAACTCTTCACCGCTAACGCCGTGGTTGGTGTATGGCCAGCCCAACGTCGTGGCTACGACGACGTAGTCATTTACAACGAAAATAAAACCGAAGTCATTGCGGTACAGCACCACTTGCGCCAACAAATAGAAAAGCAAAACGCCGAGCCTAACTACTCTTTAGCCGACTTTATTGCGCCAGAAGGCACAGTAGACGACTACGTTGGCGGCTTTGTGGTTACCTCAGGTTTCGAGCCAGAAAAACTGTCGATGGAATACAAAAAGAATATGGACGACTACAACGGCATTATGATTAAAGCCCTTGGCGACCGCTTGGCCGAAGGTTTTGCCGAATATATGCACCATAAAATGCGTACCGAGATTTGGGGCTACGTTCCCGATGAAACGCTGGATAACGAAGAGCTCATTGCCGAGAAATACCAAGGCATTCGCCCTGCTCCTGGCTACCCAGCTTGCCCAGATCACACCGAAAAAGGCACGCTCTTTAAACTGCTTAACGCTACCGAAAATACCGGCGTGTATCTAAGCGATAACTTCGCCATGATGCCGCCTTCTTCGGTGAGTGGCTGGTATTTCTCGCATCCAGATTCTAAGTATTTTGGTGTGCGTAAGATAAACCAAGACCAAGTAATAGATATTGCCAAACGCAAAGGCAAACCCTTAAACGAAATGGAACATTGGCTCATTCCTATTCTTAACTACGACTACGAATAAGCCGTTAACCTGTGCTTGGAGCTGCTTGGTTTTATCCAAAATAAGACTACAATCAGCTCCAACTTAATCGCTGCTTTTAAGGTTTTTATGCCTAACGTCTACAGTAGTGTTCCATCCCTTCTTGCCCACCGTGGCGCCAGTGCTTACGCTCCAGAAAACACCGCTGCGGCTATTCGTAAAGCCGCCGAGCTAGGTGCAACCTGGTGCGAAGTTGATGTAACCATTAGCGCCGACCAAGTGGCGGTTATTCACCACGACCCAGAGCTAGACCGCTGCAGCAGCGGTACAGGCTTATTGGTAAAACACCGCTTGGCCGAGCTTAAAAAACTGGATGCGGGCAGTTGGTTTGCCGCCGAGTTTGCTAACGAAAAAATACTCACCCTAACCGAGCTTATTGGCTTGGCAAACGCGCTACAGCTTGGCTTAAACCTAGAAATCAAACCGACTCTTGGCCTAGAAGAACAAACCGTACTGGCTATGCAAAAGGCATTTGCCGAAATTGCCCCCTTGCAGCCTATTTTGCTCAGTAGCTTTAACCCCTACGCACTAAAAGCCGCGCAGCAGCACTTACCTAGCTATACCAGAGCATTAAACAGCGAAGCCATTCCTAACGATTGGCAAACTAAGCTAGAGCAACTGGGAGCAAGCGGGCTGCATTTTTGGAATGAGTTTTACGACGCCGCCAAGGTAAAAGAAATACGCCAAGCCGGCTTTAGCTGCATGGTATTTACTGTAAACGACAAAGCAACTGCATTGCGCTATTTAGAAGAAGGCGTAAACGCGGTGTTTAGCGATAAGCCACAACTGTTAGCCGACTAGCCAATTAGCCTAGGTTCGGCTTCCAGCTCGACCCCAAACTGCTGCAACACGGCTTGCTGTACCGCCTGTTTTAAAGCCAGCACGTCGTTCAAGCTGGCTTTGCCATTGCTGGTTAGCACCAAAGCTTGTTGGCTGTGCATACTGACATTACCAAGCGATTTGCCCTTCCAGCCGGCTTGCTCGATAAGCCAACCTGCCGCCAGTTTTACCCTATTATCGGCTTGCACATAGCAAGGCGCACTTGGGTACTGCGCTTGAATGGCTTGGGCTTGAGCTTGGCTAACTATGGGGTTTTTAAAGAAAGAGCCCGCATTAGGAATGCGTTTAGGATTGGGTAATTTAGAATTACGAATATCGATAACGGCCTGAATCAGCTCGCTTGAGTTGGTAATATCCTGCGAAGCTAAGGCCCCATAAGACAGTACAGGTGCAAACTGACTAGACAAACGAAACACCACCGCAGTGATAATAAAATCGTTGTTTAGCTCTTGTTTGAAAATGGAATCGCGGTAGCTAAAACGGCACTCCTTCGCACTCAAGTTGCGCACTTCGCCGGTGCTTATTTGCACGCCCTGCACTTGCTCAATAAAACGTTCTACTTCTACCCCATACGCACCTATGTTTTGCACAGGCGCTGCGCCCACCGTGCCAGGTATTAAGGCTAAGTTTTCTAAGCCGTGGCCATACTGCGTGCTTTGCAGCACCCATTCATGCCAGTTTTTACCTGCTTCTACCTGCACCAAGCAAAAATCGGAGTTTTGCTCTAGCACTTCAACTCCATGCATGGCGCTGGTTAATACTAAGCCATTGATATGTGGGCTAAGCAGCACATTCGAGCCTTCACCCAAAATAGTAACCGCCAAACCCTGTGCTTTGGCTTGAGCCAGCAAATGCTGCAACTGAACTAGGCTGCTGAACTTAGCAAAGTATTCGGCCTTAGCAAGCAAAGCCAAGGTATTTAGCGCGGTTAAATCGAATTGGCTAAGTAACATGGTTAGAGTGCGTGCTTCTGACGGATTTCTGCAAGCAGGTTATCGCAAGCGTGCTCTAACAAATCCAGCACATGCTCAAACCCAGCGTCGCCACCATAGTAAGGATCAGGCACTTGGGTTTCGGGAAATTTATGGTTAAAGCGTTTTAAAAATAATTCGGGCTGAGTGCTGGCATCGTCGCTTAAATCAATAAGGTCGGCTAGGTTTTGTTCGTCCATCGCCAACACATAATCAAACTCGTAAAAATCGGCAAAACTCACTTGGCGCGCCCGCAATGGGCTAAGGTCGTAGCCACGCAAAGCTGCATGCCTAGTTGAGCGCTCATCTGGGGCTTTGCCAGTATGCCAAGCCGCAGTGCCGGCCGAATCGACACTGATTAGCTTTTGCAAGCCAGCGTCTTTTACTTTTTTACGCAATATCGCATCAGCGGTTGGAGAACGGCAAATGTTACCCAAGCAAACAAACAGCACCTTAACCATGAACTATTGTTGTGCCTTTTCAAGTTTTTCTTCTTCGCTCATACGACGAGCTTCGTTAGCCAGCATCACTGGCACACCGTTATTAATAGGAAAGGCCAAGCCGTCAAAGGTGCATTGCAGTTCGTTTGCTTGGTTGTCGTATTTTAATTTGCCTTGGCACTCTGGGCATACCAGCATGCTGAGTAGTTGTTTATCCATGAATTAGCCCTTTTGTAAAAATGAAGCAAGTAAGGTTTTAATAGCCTGTTCAGCGGCTTGGGATAATACCGCATCAACCTGCAAATACCACCAATTCGGTTTGGCAAAAGCTGTGCATTTAACCCAATCTTTTTCAGTCATAACCAGCATGGTATCTGGAGTAGAAAACTCAAAATCAGTAGCAGCAAACTGATGATGGTCGGCAAAGCTGTGCTTGTTAACCTCTGCTCCCAAGCCCTGCAAAGTGTCGTAAAAACGTGCTGGGTTGCCAATACCTGCAACGGCATCGACTTTCTTACCCATTAAGGTAGATAAAGGCACCCTATCGCCTGTTAGTGCATTCACTAAAGCACTGGCTTGCACCTTAAAATCTTTGCCGTTAGATAAAACCAAATCAGCGGTATTAAGCCGACTTATTGGCTCACGCAGTGGCCCAATGGGTAATAGCCAGCCGTTACCAAACTGGCGCTTTTCGTCTGTCACAATAATTTCTGCTTGGCGAGCAAGACCATAGTGCTGTAGGCCGTCGTCGCTAAAAATAAGGTTAGCGCCAAGCTCTGCTATTTTTTCTGCGGCTTCAATGCGCTTGGGTGCAACCACAATGGGGCAAGCCAAACGCTGATGCAAAAGTTTAGGCTCGTCGCCACTTTCTAAGACCGAGGTGCTGCCAGTTACTATTAATGGATAGTTTGCTGCCTTGCCGCCATAACCACGGCTAATCACACCTGGGTTAAAGCCAAGCTCGCGCGCCATAGCAACTAAGCAAGTAATTAAGGGGGTTTTGCCTGTGCCACCCACATTAATATTGCCAACAATAATGACGGGCGCAGCAGTAGCAGGTGGAGGGTTAGCTAAAAAGCGGCGGCGTTTGCTGTACACAAACACCCAAGCCAGGAGCCAAAAAGGCAGCAACCAAAGATTTTTCCAAGCAGATTGATACCAGTTATTTTCAATGTATTGAGCAAGTTTGCTAAGCATCTTAACTTTGAAACTGAATTTTGTGTAACTGAGCATAAAGACCATCTTGCTCAATAAGCTCGTTATGACTGCCTTGCTCTTTCACCTCACCTTTATCAATCACCACAATACGATCGCAGTTCTCCACTGTGCTTAAGCGGTGAGCAATTACAAAGGTGGTGCGCCCTTGCATTACTTGCTCAAGTGCAGCCTGAATATGGCGCTCGGACTCGGTATCTAACGCCGAGGTAGCTTCGTCCAAAATAAGAATGGGCGCATTTTTTAAAATGGCACGCGCGATAGCAATACGTTGGCGCTGGCCGCCTGAAAGATTAGTGCCGTTATCCCCAAGCAGAGTGTTATAGCCATTAGGCAAGCGCGCAATAAACTCATCGGCATGTGCGGCTTTAGCGGCGGCGATAATTTCGTCGTCGCTTTTACCAGCCAGTTCACCGTAGGCAATGTTATCGCGGATACTGCCTTGAAATAGCACCACTTGTTGGCTGACAAAGGCAATGTGCTTGCGCAAATTTGCCAGTTTATAGTCGTAAACATTCACGCCGTCGATAAGGATGTTTCCTGAAGTCAGCTCGTAAAAGCGCGGAATAAGATTAACCAGTGTCGATTTACCACTACCTGAACGCCCGACCAAGGCCACCGACGTGCCCGCTTCGACATTCAGATTAATACCATTTAAAGCGTTACTGTCGCTACCTTGGTAACGCAGAGTTAGATCCTTAATTTGAACCTGCCCAGAAACTTGGTCGGCTATGTGTGTGCCATTATCGGTTTCTGATTTTGAGTCCAAAATTTCAAACACCGATGCCGCAGCCGTAACCCCTTTTTGAATCATGCCATTCACATCGGTAACGCTACGAAGTGGTTTGGCAATAAGTGCAGCGGCGGTAATAAACTGTAAAAACTCCGCCGACCCCATAGTACCGTCTGCTACGCGCTGAAACATGATAAAAATCATCACGCCCAACCCCATGGCTACAATTTGCTGGGTAAGCGGTACGTTAATGGCGTCGGTTAAACCAAACTTAAGCGCTTGCTTACGGTTATAGTCGCTGGCCTTTTCAAAACGTTTTTGCTCAACCTCAATGGCGCCATAGGTGCGTACTTCACGGTAGCCATGAATGGCCTCGTTGGTTACTTGAGTAACATTTCCCATGGCCTGTTGAATACGTTTGCTGTAACGGCGAAAAAAACGGCTGGCAGAAGACACCACCACGCCAATAACAGGAGCAATAGCAATAAATATCAGAGTTAAAGTGAAATCGAGATAAATAAGATAACCCATCAGCAAGATAACGGTTAAACCCTCTTGCACTAGAGTAGTTAGCGAACGCGTAGAGGCTTCCATTACCTGCTCTACATCGTAAGTAACGCGCGATAGCATACGGCCACTAGACTCCGCATCGTAATAAGCGTTAGGCAAAGTGGTCATTTTATTAAACAGGGTGGTGCGCAAACTGTGCACTACATTGCGCCCAACCACAGCAATAAAAAACTTACCTAAAAAGGTGCCTACGCCACGCACTAAAAAAATACCAAACAAGGCAGCAATCAATAGATAGATTCTTTGTTCAGTTGGGTCTTTAAGTGTTTGTTCTAGCACCCCCATCATATGAGCTAACAAGGGGTTAGATGCGGCATAGATAACAAAGCCTAAAATGGCCAGTAAGAAAGGAAGTTTGTGCGGAAAAACATAACTTAAAAGGCGTCTGTATAGACGCCCTGTGGATTGTTCAGTCATTTAACTTATTCACTTGTGCTCGCATGGCGAGTAGCGATGCTAACGTTAACCAATCCTAGTTGTCCTACGGCATCCATGGCACGCACTACGGCTTCATGTGGTGTTCTGGCATCGGCAGTTATAATTACGGGCGCTTTTTTCTGATCTCTCAGAGTTTTTTGAATGGCTCTTTTTAAGGTGCCAATTTGGTTATCAACCAACTGACGACCATTAATGTTGTATTCACCTTCACTAGAGATAACGATGTCCAATGAATCTGGGTTAGAAACAACCTGTTCAACACTGGCTTCGGGCAAATTAATAGTTAAATGCGCTTCTTTAGTGAAAGTGGTAGTAACCATAAAGAAAATCAACAGCAAAAACACCACATCAATCATGGGAGCCAGATTAATTTCTGGGGATTCACGGAGTTGGCGTTTGAAATTCATTAGGCGGCCTCGGTTTCTAATTCGATACGATCACCCTGCAACACATCCACCAATTTGGTTGCTTCTTGCTCCATAAACACCACCAGCTCTTCAACGCGGCGAGTCAGCACGCGGTGGCTAACCAAGGTGGGAATAGCCACAACCAAACCAGCAGCGGTAGAAATAAGTGCTTCAGAAATACCACCAGCAAAAGCCCCCGCGTTACCAGTGCCTTGCAAAACGATTTGGTTAAACACTTCGATCATACCGAACACAGTACCCAGCAACCCCATAAGTGGAGAGATGCTGGCAATCGTACCTAAAGCATTTAAGTAACGTTCCATTTTGTGCACTTCAATGGAAGCGGTTTCCATAATGCTTTCTTTCATAATTTCACGGCCTTTAGAGGCATTCACTAAGCCTGCCGCCAACACTCGACCTAAAGCACTGCCATCACGCAGTTCTTTAATGGCGGCATTGTTAAGCTGTTTGCTTTTCAGCATAAATTTTACTTTTGCTGGAATGTCTGCAGGTGCAATCAGCCCTTTCCTTAGTGTCCAAAAGCGCTCAGCACTAATTGCTACAGCCAAGATTGAGCAAAGAATAAGTGGCCACATTAAGATGCCGCCGCTTTGAATAATTTCTAACATTGTTCCCTTTCCTAAAATTATTTTTGGCCTACTTTAGCACAGCCAAAAGAGTGAAATAAGACTAAATCACAACAAATCTCGTTGCTGCCGCCAAGGAGGGTGCCATATTTCCTGATATGTAATGATTTGTCCAGCGTCCTGAATCGTTACTGCCCCCACTTCGGCGGTATTACGCCAAATAATTCCCTGCTTTTCTATGCGTGTGATGACTTCTGCACTGGGGTGCCCAAAACGATTATGAAAACCCGATGAAATCCATACCTCTTGAGGTTGTACCGCAGCCAAAAAAGCCGCCGAGCTGCTGCTTTTACTGCCGTGATGACTGGCAATTAAAATATCCGCTTTAAGCTGCTTACCATAAAAGTTAACCAATGCCAGCTCTTTGTCTTTGGCAATATCACCAGGCAATAAAAAGACCAAACCATGCCAAACCAACTGCACCACACAAGACTTATTGTTGCTGGAACCTTGCCACAACCCTTGGTACGAGCTTGGCAGGTTTAAAAAACGAAAATACGCCTGCTCAGATAACACCTGCCAGCGAGCAGGTGCATAAGCACAAGAGCTTTGGTGCTGGCTAATGGCTGGTAAATTCTCACCGACCCAAAGTTCGGTTATAGGCATGGTTTGCGCAATAACGGCACTACCACCTGCATGATCGTCATCGGCATGACTGACAATAAAAGCATCAAGCCGCTTAATGCCCAGCGAGTTTAAAGTGGGCAAGATTACCGCACTGCCTGCATCCAGCTTTTCACCGAGGCTTGGCCCAGCATCGTAAAGCAATGCCTTCGACGCGCTAGTAAAGAGCAAAGCTTGGCCCTGCCCCACATCCAGCATCCTTACCTTAGTGGTATCAGGGCGAACCCAAAAGGCCGCCCCAAACATAGCCACTAAGGCAATAGCAGCGAGCAACCAGCCCACACCTTGGCGAATCAAATAAAGAATTGGCAGCCATAGCACCAGCAAAGGCCAAACCAAATAGCTAAGAGGCAAAAATGGCAATTCAGAAAAAAACTGCAGCATTTGCCAAAACAACTGCCCTAGCCAAACCAAAGCTGTATCCAAGGCCAAACTAGGCAAGCAAAGGTTTAGCAAAGCTAATGGCATTAACAACAAGGTGATAAAAGGAATGGCAACCAAATTGGCCAGAATTTGCGCAAAACTAAAGGGCTGCTGCCAATAAATAAAGAGCGGCAGCAAGGCAAAAGACACCACCAACTGCGGTTGCCACAAAGCCTGAAAGACGCCGGTTTTACGCCCAATGAAATAGCACAGCAAACTGGCCACAGCCAAAAAGGAATAGCCAAACCCTGCACTTTGCCAAGCCAATGGATTAATCAAAATAATGCCATAACCAGCAAAAGCCAGCCCCAGCAGCCAATTGATTTGCAACCTAGTTTGTTGCAGCAGCAGTACCAATACAAACATGAGCCACGCACGTTGCAGCGCCACTCCCATGCCCGCCAGCCACAAGTAAGCAAAACTACCAAAGCACAGAAAAACAAAGCGTAAGCGCAACAACCATAGCGGAGAGCGCCCTAAAAGTAACAACAGCCCACCACCCAAGAGCCGCCACAGCAACGACAAAAGCACCAGCACAATGCCGACGTGCATGCCGCTTACCACCAGTAAATGCAAGGTTCCAGTTTGTTTAGCTAGGCTCCACTGCTGCGCACTAAAGGCAGCCTGCTCACCCAACACTAAGCCAGCCAGCCACGGCCAACTTGATGGTGAGTGCGACTGTTCAAGATGGGCTATCAAGGCATGGCGATAGGCCACTGTGCCTTGTTGTTGCACCGTTAAGACCTGCTGAATATAGCCGGTGGCATCAATTCCCCTAGCCAAGAGCCAGGCTTCATAATCAAAAGGCAAATGGTTTTGAAAACCACGAGGGCTGCGAAGCTTGACCTGCACCTCCAGAAAATCGCCCACTTCTAGCGGCTGCTTAGAACGATAAAGATTAAGCTGCACCTGCCTAAGCGGCGGCAAAACGATTTCAGAGTGTTGCTTAAGCACTTCTGCAACTATGGTTTGCGAATAAAGTTTACGTTCGTGCTTAAGAATTTTAAGGCTAAGCTGCGCCGAGCTTTGATCTAACGCTAAAGGTAAGCGATGAGAAAGCTGCTGATCTAGCCAGTAATTTCCCCACAGCACATGCAGTAACATCAGCAAAATGAACAAAGCCGTGCGTTGTTGCTTGAAATAAAGGCAAATTACACCAACAACCAACGCCAAAGCACTCAACAGCGCGCTTTGCCACTGAGTTAGCAAACAACCCAGTGCAACTCCAAAGGCCAGTAAAATAAGTAAAGAAGGCACCGCCACTCCATGGCAGCCAACCGTTAAATCAAGGGGATTAGCGACTGCTCTTTTAGAATTAAACAACGCTGCATACGTTGCGCTAAGGCTCGGTCATGAGTAACCAGCACAAAAGCGGTATCCAGCTCATTAATTAGCTGCAACATAGTGGCCTCCACCTGTGCAGCCGTTTGCTCATCTAGGTTGCCCGTAGGCTCATCAAGAAATACCAACTTGGGTTTATTCACTAAAGCACGCGCAATGGCCGTACGTTGACGTTCACCACCAGAAAGCTCGGCAGGTTTATGCTGATAACGATGGCTTAAGCCCAGTCGATCCAGAAAGACCTTGGCCTGTTCAGTTGCTTGTTTAACCGACACTCCAGCCAACAGCGCTGGCAACATAACGTTTTCCAAGGCGCTAAACTCTGGCAAAAGATGGTGAAACTGGTACACAAAGCCAACTTGCTGGTTACGCAGTGCGGTACGTTGGCGCTCATTCAACTGGTGAATATTTTGCCCTGCAATACGAACAACGCCTGAATCTAACGCATCTAGACCACCCAAAACGTTGAGCAAAGTTGTTTTGCCACTGCCCGAAGCGCCAACAATGGCAAGAGTTTCCCCGGCTGCAACCTTGAGGTTAATGTCTTTCCATACAGTGACGCTCTGAGGGCCAGACTGATAACTTTTAGCAATGTCGTCTGCTTCTAATACCCAGTTATTCATAGCGTAAAGCCTCGGCAGGTTGAACTTTGGCAGCGCGCCAAGAAGGATAAAGCGTGGCAAGAAAACTCAAGGCCAGTGCAGACAGCACCACGGTTACGACGTCTTGCCACATCAAAGCGGAAGGCAAATAGGAAATAAAATAAACATCCGAGCTTAAAATTTGAATGTGCAAAAGCTGCTCTACCCATGCCACTAAATCAGAAATACTCAGGGCAGCCATAATTCCAAGCACAGTGCCAAGCACCACACCCAACATTCCTATTGCAATGCCCTGCACCATAAAAATTTTCATAATGGTGGCAGGCGTTGCCCCAAAGGTACGCAAAATGGCAATGTCGGCTTGCTTATCGGTAACCGCCATCACTAAGGTTGAAACAATATTGAACGAGGCCACCGCCACAATAATAAGCAGCAATAAGCCAATCATGGTTTTTTCCATGCGAATGGCTTGAAACAAGTTGCCGTGAGTGCGCGTCCAGTCGCTACCAGAAAACTCACCATCCAGCTCTGCGACTAAGCGCCAAATGAGGCGTGGGGCATCAAAAAGATCATCAAATTTAATTCGCAGCGATTGCGCTTGAGCTGGCAAGCGTTCTAGCTTAGCGGCATCGGCTAAATGAATCACCGCAAGGTTGGCATCCAGCTCGGCACCCACGGCAAAAATGCCTGACACAGTTAAGCGTTTTACCCGTGGCAGCACCCCAGCAGGCGAAAGCGTTGCCTCTGGCAACATGAGCGTCACCTTATCGCCCACTTTGGCATTTAGACTGCGCGCTAAAATTTCACCCAGAAACACGTTATAGCTGCCCGCCTCCAAGCTTTCTAAGTTTCCCTGCTTAAGGTGTTCAGGCAAAATCGACACTCGGCTTTCTGCCGCAGGTTCAATACCAGTAATAAGCGCGCCTTGCACGCGGCCACTGTGTGCAAACATGCCCTGCAAACGCGTTAACGGTGCAGCCGCCACCACCCCAGGCATTTGCTCAACGCGTGTAGCCAAAACTTGCCAATCTTGAATACCGCCCCGTTCATAAATGACTCCGTGGGGCACCATGCCTAGCACCCGCTCACGCAGTTCATTACCAAACCCATTCATCACCGACAGCACCAAGATAAGTACCGCCACACCAAGAGTCATGCCAATAAGGGAAGAGGCAGAAATAAACGAAATAAAATGATTACGACGTTTGGCAGAGAGATAGCGCAAGCCTATCCATAAGGAAACGTGACTGGGCAAGTTCGACATAAGGGTTATTTTTGTATGGCCAAAATGAAAGTGAGCTAGTGTGCATGACTCACTCAGGCAGAACAAGTTCCTAGTTCAAGAGAAAGTAAAGAAAACATACACTTCTAGCAATCTGTCTATAAATACACTAGAGTTTGACGCAATTAATATAAGAAAAAGAGCTTAGAATATGGATTACATCGCTTATTCCTATGGCGAATTAAAATCGACAACCCCAAACATTCGTCAGCTCAACTATAAAGGCCGCTCTTACAAGGTTGAATTTCAGGCATTTAGCCACCCAGAAAATCTAGGTAAAACGCCTGTGGTGTTTTTAGGCGGCGCGTTTCAAACTTTTTCATCCTTTCGTAACGAAGCTGAATTGGTGCTTAGCACCCACCCTATTATTTTGGCCGACTTCCCTTCTCAGGGCAGTAATGACCAGCTTGCACCTGAATTGGGCCTAAATGACTTTGCTCATCTCATCGAGCAGTTCTGCCAGATTGAAGAAATTAACACCATGATTTTGCTGGGTATTAGCTACGGCTCTGCCCTTGCCATGCTATTTAGCACCAACTACCCAGCGCGTGTTGAGCGTTTGCTGCTATCGGGCATTACCTGCTTCCGCCGCCAAGAAATGATTGTGCTTTATGAAGATCTTTTACAACTGTTACAACAACAGCGCATGGAAGAAGCCGCCACCACAGCGGTGTGCAATCTAATGAACCATAACCGCCTGACGCAAACTGAAGTTAGCTCAACCTATCGGCGCATGCTGCATCGCCAAATTCAGCGCATGAACGATAACGAATGCGCTCGCTACATTCAGAACACCCGCCGTATTCTCGACTTTCCAGGCTTTACCGCTTACCCACAGTGCCCAACCTTAATTTCAACAGGCATCTACGATAACTTTACTCAGCCTGAAGAAAACGCCGCTGTTGCTAAGCAATGCGCCAAAGTAACCTTCGCCTTAGTTGAAAATGCCGACCATCTTGCTCAATACGAAAGAAAAGAAGCCGCAGGCCCGCTTTTCCATCAGTTTATGTGCGGCATCGACCTACCCCAAGTAAGTGGCATTCAATTACTCGACCCCCACACTTACGCCCACAGCAAATGGCAGCTAGAAGACGAGTACCATCCCTTAGAGCAGCCTTACACCCTGCACGACGACGCCACAGGCCAAAAGCATAGAGTACGCATTAATAAAATTAACTTTAACGGTTGTGAGTTAGAACTAAGTCAGGCCGATTTTTCGCTAACAGAAGACAACCACAGCCTGTATCTTGCCCTGCCTGAAACTGGCTACCGCTACCATTTACGCATCTTATCCAAGAATAAAAAAACCTTGCGGGGCCTATTTATTCAACGTGAATTTAAAGCAGTAGAGCCATTGTTGCAGTTTCTTACCCAAAATATTTTGGTCAGCAACAACAGCTCTCAAGCTCATGCCGCCTTAGATTCGTCGAAAGGCTGGCAATGAATTAACCAATTGCTGGCCATAGCGCTTAGTTACAAGGCGCTTATCTAAAATACTAACCCGCCCGGTATCTTGCTCCGTACGAATCAAACGTCCACAGGCTTGAATTAAACGTACCGATGCAGCAGGCAAACTTAGCTCCATAAAAGAGTTGCGCCCTTTGCTTTCAATCCATTCTGAGGTGGCTTCAAGGATGGGGTCATCTGGCACGGCAAAGGGTATTTTCACCACCACCACATGCTTCACGTAATCGCCGGGTAAGTCGATGCCTTCGGCAAAACTGGCCAGCCCAAAAATAACGCTGCCCTGAGCACCATCAATACGTTCTTTATGGCGGCGCACGATTTCAGCTTTCGACAAAAAGCCTTGGCAAAACAGCAAGTCTTTCCACTCTTTTAAGAAGTAATCACGAGTGCTTTCAAGTTGTAGTTTCGAGCTAAACAACACCAAGGTGCCTTGATTGATTTGCACGTTTTTTTCTAGCCAATCTTGCACATCTAACTGAAAGTCGGGCTGGTTGGGTTCAGACTTTAACGACACCAGCTCCAACTCGCCTAAAGCGGCATAGTTAAAGGGGCTTGCAACCGTTATAAAGCTGGCCCAATCGGGCAACCCAGTTTCATAAATTAATTTATTAAAGCTATTTAAGGCCTTCAAAGTGGCCGAGGTAACAACCGCACCATAGCAGCGCTTCCACAAGTTTTGCCTTAGCTGGCCAGCAACTGAAATGGGCGAAGCGCTTAAGTAAAGCTCGGTGTTGTCTTTGTTGGTGTCTTGAGAAATCCAACGCGCCACTGGAATATCCCCTTCTTTCTCAACGGCACAAAGCCAAGTGAGCGCTTCACTCATTTGCTCGGCCTTTTGCAAAAAAAGCCCCATTGGTGCCTGCCAATTTTCGGCCACATCCAATGGAAATTCCCCCGGAATTTTACTGTCGAGCGACTTCTGCAATAGCTCGTTCAGCCCCTCTAGTAACTGCAAAATTGGGTTTAATAAAATTTTAAGGTTTTGTAACGAGGTTAATAGCTCAGGCGGCACAACGCCCTGAGGAAAACGGTATTGCGGTTCGCGTAAAATTAGATCTTCTAACAGCGGGGTAATTAAGCCTAACTGCCCCTGAGTTTGTTTAATTTGATCGGTTACGTTGGCATAAGCCGACGCCAGCACAGCCGGAATGCCACTGTCTTTAAACAAGGAGCCTAGGGCTTTTTCAAAATCTTGCAGCCAGTTTTTTTGTGCTTTCATGCCCATATCAAAGCGAAAATGGCCAAGCGCTTTGGCGGCTAGGTGATGCCCTTCGTCAAAAACATAGATGGTTTTTTCTGGTGCTGGCAGCACCACACCACCACCTAAAGCGAGATCGGCCAAAACCAAATCGTGGTTTGCCACTATGACATCAGCATCCTCCATGGTGGCGCGCGCGCGATAAAACGCACAATTGTCGTAATAAGGGCAACGGCGGTTAGAGCACTCCCTATGGGTGGCGGTTAAGCCCGCCCATTGTTCGTCTGAAATATCGGTAGTAAGAGAATCTTTATCGCCCTGCCAGCGGTGACTACCGTATTGCATTTGCAAATCCACCAGTTGTTCTTTTTCTTGAGCCTCTGGCGATTGGTTGAACATGTCATCCATGGTGGAAATAACGCCATCCAAGTGCTTCAACTTTTTATCCAGTTTAGTTAAACACAGGTAACGACCACGGCCTTTGGCCAAGGTGTAGCTAAAAGGCAGAGTGATGGAATCTTTTAGGTTAGGCAGGTCTTTATTTAGAATTTGCTCTTGCAGCGCCACGGTAGCGGTCGAGATAACCAGCTTACGCTTACGCTGCATGGCAATGGGCAGCGCGCTAACTAAATACGCAAGGGTTT
>JBASZG010000215.1:0-8485 GCA_049277875.1 Venatoribacter sp. | reverse complement strand
GAAATCAATTTCACTATGTCGCTAATGTTATTAGCGCGCACGCTTAAAGCCTCGACGTCGGTAGAGGCTTTATTCATTTTAAGCTGCAAACTGTCTAAATTTTGTGCCGTGATGGAAAAGGCATCTCGATTACTAACGGCTTGGCTGGATGCTTCTATAGCGGAGTTTTTTTCGTGGTTTAAGGTGCTCACCAGCTCTTTGAAAGAAAGGCTAACACCTTCTAATGAGTTACCAAAATTACCCAAGTTTACCGCTATGCCATTCAGATTTTGCTGTTCTACGGATAGCTTTTGGTTTTGCTTGTTCGCGCTTAAAAGCTCGGATTCTAAAGAAGCTATACGCTGCAATAAACTTTCTCGTTCCTTCTCTAAGGTTTCCTTGTGCGCTTGCATTGTTTGGAACGCACGTTTCCAGTTATAAAAAAACATAATCAAACCTCAATCGAAGATTGGCCGCATTATACACAGAACCTAAAACCCAACTGTTAAGAATGATTATTATTTAAACACAGTTGTGTAACCGCACTGTATCACTAACCAAGAAGAAACTACGAGAGGGAGAATGATAAATATTTGGTGGAGCCTAGCGGGATCGAACCGCTGACCTCAACACTGCCAGTGTTGCGCTCTCCCAGCTGAGCTAAGGCCCCAAAATATCTAATTGAATTAGATGGTGGCATCCCCAAGGGGATTCGAACCCCTGTTACCGCCGTGAAAGGGCGGTGTCCTAGGCCTCTAGACGATGGGGACACAAGGACAAACTCTTTTGATTTGGTGGAGCTACACGGGATCGAACCGTGGACCTCTTGCATGCCATGCAAGCGCTCTCCCAGCTGAGCTATAGCCCCTCTTCAAAAGGTGCGCGCATGTTACTGATGCGCACCCTAGCTGTCAAGCTATTGTTTTTAAAACAAATGCCTATTCGCCGTACTTACTCAAAAACTAAATCTTGATAGCTTTTTTCAAGTTTTTTAAGTTTCTTTTTACCCAGCTCACCAGCTACTACTTGCAGTGCATGGCGCACGCGAGCGCGGCTCATGTCTGGGCCAAGGAATACCATGCTGTCGAGCACAGAAATGGTGGCCGAGGTGCCGGCGATGGCAATAAAGAATGGGAATAAGAAGTCTTTTAGTTTTACTTCTAAGGCTTTAGCCAGTGGGAACAGGGCTTGTTCTATGTCTTCGCGGGTCCAGTAGCGCAGTGCTTCCAAACGCCATAAACCAAACTGTAAGATTTCGGTTAGTTTTTCGTCATCGTAGGCTTTGTTTTCAAGCTGCTCTTTTACCAAAGTGGGCAAGCCTGCTAAAAAATGGCCAGCCAAAGGCACCACGTCGGTAAACACTTCTACGCGAGGTTGAATATGCGGAACAAGCGGCAATAAGCGTTCTTGTTGTAGGCCCCAGTTGGCAAAACGTTCAGCAAAGCTTTCGCTGCTTAATTCACGCAGCCATAGGCTGTTTAGCCAGCGCATTTTTTCAACGTCGAACACTGGGCCGCCTAAAGACACACGGCGAATATCAAAGTGTTCAAACATGTCTTCTTTGCTGAACTTTTCACGCTCATCGGGCATAGACCATCCCATGCGGCCTAAGTAATTAAGCACGGCTTCGGGCATAAAACCCATGCGTTCGTAGAATAAAATTGAGGTTGGGTTTTTGCGTTTGCTCAGTTTGGTTTTGTCTGGGTTACGCAGTAACGGCATGTGGCACAGGTGTGGCATTTCCCAACCAAAGTAGCTGTATAGCAGTTTGTGTTTAGGGGCAGAGCTAATCCACTCTTCACCACGAATAACGTGGGTAATTTCCATAAGGTGATCATCTACCACGTTAGCCAAATGGTAGGTTGGCAAGCCATCGGATTTCATTAGCACTTGCGCGTCTACTTGCGACCAGTCCAATTCGATTGGGCCACGCAGCATATCGTTTACCACGCATACACCATCAACGGGTACGTTCATACGCACTACATAAGGAGCGCCTGCGGCTTCACGCTTTGCTACTTCCTCGGTACTGAGCGCAAGGTCATGGGCTTTTAGGGCGCTGCTGTCGCCCTTTTCTTGTTTCTCGGCGCGAATAGAGTCTAGCTCTTCGCTGGTGCGGTAGCATTTAAAAGCATGGCCGTTATCCAGCAGTTTTTGTACATGTTCTTGATAAATAGCAGCACGTTCGCTTTGGCGATAAGGCGCGTGTTTACCACCCTTGTCTGGGCCTTCCGACCATTCAATACCTAACCAACGTAGGCTATCCATAATGGCTTGCTCAGATTCTGGGGTGCTGCGCACTTGGTCGGTATCTTCGATACGCAAAATAAACTCGCCGCCGTGCTGTTTAGCAAAAGCGAGGTTAAAAAGTGCAATGTAAGCTGTGCCAACGTGAGGGTCGCCAGTGGGAGAAGGTGCTACGCGAGTACGAACGGTCATGGTAAATCTCGATTAGTAAAAAGTGCGCGGATTATAGGCCATAGCAGCTGAAATGAAAAAGAGGCCGCATCTGCGACCTCTTGTTCTTGCTACTCAGCTAGGCATTAGTAAATGTCGTGCTGAGTGTTTTTCACGTTGAACTTACCGGTTGGGGTAATTAAGCGTTTATCTTTAATTACTTTTTTCAGTTTAAGAGTTTTGTCGTCTAGCACTACGATGGCAGACACTTCCTCTTGGCCGTTCCACACCGAGAACCACACCTCATTGCCGTTGGCGTTAAACTCAGGTTGCACGACACGCGCACCTACGTCTTTAATGCCTGCCCACTCGGCAATAGGCAGTGTTTTATAACCGGCTGCCAGGTTGTTAATATCAAACACCGCTACCGACTGCGCAATTTTAGCGTCTGGGTGGAAGGTGGTATCTAAGTACAGGTTAGTGGATTTAGGGTGCGTCTTCACAAAGAGTGAGCCACCGCCCTGCCCTTTAAGGGTTTGCACTACCTTCCACGCGTGTTGTGGATGCTTGTCTGGGTCGGTACCAATTAAAGAGATAGTTTCATCACCTAAGTGGCTGGTTGCCCAAACTGGCCCAAACTCTGGGTGTACAAAGTTAGCACCACGGCCTGGGTGAGGGATTTTACCCACATTAATCAAGGCCGCCATATTACGGTTTTTCGAGTCGATTACCGCAATTTTGTCGGAGTTGTTAGCTGCCGTCATAAAGTAGCGGTGCGACACGTCCCAACCACCGTCGTGCAAGAATGGCGCAGTGCCAATGGTGGTTACCGTTAGGTTATCAATGTCTTCGTAGTTAACCAGCAGCACTTTACCGGTTTCTTTTACGTTCACGATAAACTCTGGGTGTTCGTGCGAGGCAATAATAGCCGCCACTCGAGGCTCTGGGTGATACTCTTGAGTGCCTACGACCATGCCACGCGTGGACACGATTTGTAGCGGCTCTAAAGTTTCACCGTCCATAATGGTGTACTGGGGTGGCCAGTAAGAACCTGCAATGGCGTACTTATCTTCGTAGCCTTTGAATTTAGAGGTTTCTACCGAGCGCGCCTCGATGCCCACTTTGATTTCAGCCACGCGTGCTGGCTCTTTCATCCATAGATCAATCATGTCGATGCGAGCATCACGACCAATGACCAGCAGGTAACGACCAGAAGCGGACATACGCGAAATGTGTACGGCGTAGCCAGTTTCAATGGTTTTTACGATTTTGTGCGTATCGCCATCGATCAGGGCAATTTTGCCGTCGTCACGCAAAGTTACCGAGAACAAGTTATCTAAATTAAGCTTGTTCATTTGCTTAGTTGGGCGTTTTTCTGGTGGAACTAATACCTTCCAAGAGTCTTTCATGGCTTTCATGCCCCACTCAGGAGGCGTTGGTGGCTCGTGCATTACATACTTAGCCATTAAGGTCACTTCTTCGGGCGTAAACTGGCCAGAAGAACCCCAGTTAGGCATACCCGCAGGTGAGCCATAACCAATTAGGGCTTCCAAGTAAGGCTGACCTTTTTCCTGAGTAATATCTGGAGTTAATGGCTTACCGGTTGCCCCCTTACGCAACACACCATGACAACCAGCGCAGCGCTGAAAGTAAATATCGCGTGCTTTATCAAATTCCGCTTGAGTTAAATCTGGTGCGCCCGGCGTGCGCACTACATTTTCCGCAGCGTGCGTAACACCCATACTACCCAAAGACAATAAGGCAGCTAGAGCTAAAGGAGTTTTCAGATTTTTCATAGGCCCTTCCTCTATAGTAGAAACACAATTCATCTAAGCTTTCATTAACCACAATATGCGCCCAGAGGAATGAAGGTTCATTGATTTAACTCAACTTTCAAGACCTCTTTGCCTTTACTTACTCCTAAAAACGCCACCCTACTTCAACATCGACAGAGCGCTCTGAACCGGGCAGCTCATCGGGGTGCTGATAGCTTTTATTGGTTAGGTTATTAAGCGCCATAGTAATATTTAAATTTTCTAGGGCTTGGTATTGAGCACTTAGGTTAAGCGTAAAATAGGTGCTATTTTCTTGAGTTTCTGGCTTGCCCTTTTCATCGAAACCATAACGCTTGGATTTGCCATAGCTACGCAAAAAGGCATCGAGCATCATTTTATCAGTGGCTTGCCACTGGGTGCCTAATCGAACGCGATAGATAGGCAAACCGCTATGCCAAGTGCTTTGCCCTTGGTCGGTTAGTTTGCGACGCTGGGCGCTTAATTGAGTGTATGGGCGCAGCGAATCTAACTGGTAAGCAAGATCTAACTCAGCACCGTAGGTTTGCGATTGGTTGATATTGATCCATTCAAAGCATTCTGCTGGCTTACAGGTAGCAGTGAAGTCTGTGGGCTTGCCTGTTAGCTGGTGTTTATCAATAAAATCGCGCGCCGAGGAATAGTACAAAGTCGCATCGAGCATTAAGGCCGTGCCGTCAAAACGATAACCCAGCTCATAGGTGGTTGCGGTTTCTGGTTTTAATTCCGTATTACCGTAGTTCATTACCCCACCACCTCGAACAGCAGAAAACTGCTGGGTTAAGCTTGGGTAGGTATAACCTTGGGCAATATTGGCTCTTAACGCACTCTGTTCTGTGCTTTGCCATACCAATCCTGCAGATCCAAGATATTGGTCGTCGTCTTTTTTAGTGGTAGCGCGTTTATCACTGCGCTTAAGCTTAGATTCCATATGGTAATAACGAACACCCAAGTTAGCTTCAAGAGCCTGAGTGAGCTTAATTTGTTGCTGCACAAAGGCTGAAATAAAACTTTGAGTGGCAAGCTCTGTATCTGTGCTATGACTTGGCGGCGGAATAACCGGCATGGGAGGAACAGCCATTAAAAACTCGATATCGGTCGCTACCTTTTTATCAAGCTTATCTTGTTGGTACTCCACCCCAAACAACGAGATATTATTACCCAATAACTGACTTTGAGCGGTTAACTGTGCGCCGCGCACGGTTAGGTCATCGGTAGATAAAATATCCGTATTTAAAGCCGGAGTGTTAACTGTATTACTCATATCCCTTGTGCCGTCTTGATAGTAGGCACGAGCTTCAATACGTTGCAACAAAGCATGGTCGTTGGCGTATTCATAGCTTAAAGCATTGCGAACAGACTTACGTTTTGGAAAACTCAGCGCCATCGTTGTGTCATCTAACCAAGCGTTAGCTTCTTGATCAAAATAATCCCCTTGCCAAGCAATGCGCTGTTGTTCATCTAAACGAAAGCCCAATTCGGCTGAAACCGATTTGTCTTTCGTATCCGAAGGCACCAGCTTGCCATGCGGAATACGGCGGTCTTGGTGTTCTACTGTGCTTGCTTGCAGGCGATAGTCGAGTTTTTCACTCGCACCTAACACTCCCGCCGAAGCACGGTAACCGCGCGTAGCCGAGTACAAGCCTGCACTGGCAAACAACTCCACTTCCCCTACATTCGCTTGACGTGTCGTGATATTCACAACACCACCAAGAGCGTTACTGCCATGCACCACCGAAGCCGATCCGCGCACAATTTCAATGCGCTCAATCATATTGGGATCTAATAATAAAGGCGTGCCATAGTTTGAGTGATCGGCCAAGGGCTGGCCATTAATTTTAATCAGTACGCGGCGTGAATCTTCGCCCCGAATAGATAGCCGTTTCATGCCAGAAACTTGGGAGTCAACCAAAGCCACCCCAGGCACATCGCGAAATACTTCGCCTAAATCGGAAACCGGCTTAGCTTGAATTTCTTCCTTAGTAATCACCGTAATAGCCGCTGGTGCCAGCAAGGCCTCTTGGCGAAAGCCAGTTGCGCTGGCAACTTGGGTTGGCAGTTTCACTTCATCGTTCTGCGCAAGCGCAGCAGGAGCCAGCCCAGCTCCTAGCGAAATAAAGGGAATGGCAACGGCTAGGGTTAACTTCTGGGTAAACATATCAACCGCCTTAGTTTTAAATAATTACAAACAGAATTGGTTAGATAGTGACCCACAAGCGGGAAACTGACCAATGAGTTAAATCAAGGAAACAAAGAAGAGGGCGTTTTTAAGCGGGTGTTTTTAATTTTAAATAAGATTAAAAAAGGTATTTTTTACCCTGATCAAAATTCCTTTTTACCCACCCTAAGAGAGACTCATCTACTCACTCTATTTATCTTAAGCATCAATGACTTAGAGCAAGTTAACTGACCAATATCAAGACTACAATACTGGGTATTTGCAACCAAGCCAGCAGATAACTACCACCAAGTAAGTAGATTCTGCTCACCTACTCGGTATTTAAGTAACCGAGTAATACAGTCAAGATACACACACTCTTCGATGCGTCTAGGGTTTTACAATGAATACAGCGGTTCAAGCCAATAGTTCTTACTATCAGCCACATGGCGGCGAAGTAGAGTTGTTTTTGCATGCCAGCCAAAACCAATTACCCGTTTTAATTAAAGGCCCAACTGGCTGTGGTAAAACGCGCTTTGTTGAGCACATGGCTGAAAAATTAGGCCGCAAACTCTATACCGTTGCTTGCCACGACGACTTAACCGCTGCCGATTTGGTCGGACGTTTTCTAATTGGCAAAGACGGCACTTTTTGGCAAGACGGCCCACTTACTCGCGCCGTGCGTGAAGGGGCTATTTGCTACCTAGACGAAGTCATTGAAGCGCGTAAAGACACTACCGTGGTTATCCACCCACTTACCGACAATCGTCGCATCCTGCCTTTAGATGGCACGGGTGAAATTCTGCAAGCCGCGCCGGGCTTTATGTTGGTAATGTCGTACAACCCAGGCTATCGCAACCTAATGAAAGGCTTAAAGCCAAGCACGCGCCAACGTTTTGTGAGCCTTGGGTTTGATTACCCAGACGAGCAGATGGAAGCCTCTATCGTGGCGCATGAAACTGGGATAGACGAAAAACGAGCTAACGAGCTGGCTCAAATTGCTAAAGCATTGCGCAGTTTAAAAGACGCCGATTTGGAAGAGGCACCCTCTACCCGCTTATTAATTCACTGTGCTTATTTAATTAAAACTGGCTTGCCTGCGCTGGAAGCAGCAGAAGCCGCATTAGTGCAAACTTTGACCGATGATTTCGCAACTCAAGATGCGCTGCGTCAAATAGTGAAAGCCATTTTGAGCGCATAATTTAACCTGCTTTTTATAACCTAACCGTGATGAGGAAACTCTATGTCTGAACGCTTTACCAAGGGCATGGCCCGTAACATCTACTACGGCGGAGGAATATTCTTCTTCTTGCTGTTTATTGCGTTAACGGTAGACACCGTTTCCGTAATTCCTGAGCGCGAAAACCTCGCTGAAATGACCGACTCTGCCATTCGCGGCAAGGCGATCTGGGAAGAAAACAACTGTAAAGGTTGTCATTCTCTACTTGGCGAAGGTGCCTACTTTGCTCCTGAATTGATGAACGTTTACCAACGTCGCGGCATGGGCAACGAATATGCATTCAAGGCGTACATGAAAGCGTGGATGGGCGCTATGCCAACCAACGTTCCTGGCCGCCGTCAAATGCCACAATTTAATCTAACCGATGCACAAGTGAATGATATTTCTGAGTTCTTGATGCACGTATCGCAAATTAAAGTTGCGATGGACTGGCCGCCAAATATCGAAGGCTAACAAACACTTAACCCCTAGTTTATTTATTTTTAAGGAAACTTTTCATGAAATATCAAAGCCAAGCGGTTGCTAAACCCTACTTTGTATTTGCCATGATACTGTTTGTCGGTCAGATTGTTTTTGGTCTGATTCTTGGTACGCAGTACATCATTGGTGATTTTTTATTCCCCGAAATCCCATTTAACGTAGCTCGTATGGTGCACACCAACTTGCTCATTGTGTGGCTCCTATTTGGTTTTATGGGCGCTACTTACTACCTAGTTCCAGAAGAAGCACAAACCGAGCTTTACAGCCCTAAATTGGCTTGGATTTTATTCTGGGTATTCGCTATCGCTGGTGCACTAACCATCGTTGGTTATTTAACCGTTCCTTACGCTAAATTATCCGAGCTAACTCGTAACGACTTACTACCTACTATGGGTCGTGAGTTCTTAGAACAACCTACTA
>JBASZG010000214.1:0-2356 GCA_049277875.1 Venatoribacter sp. | reverse complement strand
GTAATAAACTCTTGCGCGCCGGCGGTCATCACCACCTGCACCTGCGCCCCCGCCTTAGTAAACAAGCGCACTAACTCGCAGGCTTTATACGCCGCAATGCCACCGGTAATGCCCAGTAAAATTCGTTTATTAACCAAAGACAACATAGCCACTTCCTACTAAAGAATGACGCGCAGTATATTAAAAATAAGATAAAAGCAGGAGAGCATAATTCTTTCTTCTGGCTAAAGTAAGCCCTCACTTACTTAAGCGCAAAGGCTAACAAGGAGAGGCAGGTTATGGCAATTCATGATTGGCCATTGGCAGAACGTCCTAGAGAAAAATTACTGTTGCAGGGTGCGCAATCGCTATCAGACGCCGAGCTGTTGGCTATTTTTTTGCGCACTGGTATTAAAGGCAAAAGCGCGGTCGACTTGGCGCGTGAGCTGTTAAATAATTTTGGCGGTTTGCGCTCACTGCTTACCGCCGACAAAGAGCAATTTTGCAGCCATTTAGGCTTGGGTGATGCCAAATTTGCCCAGCTACAAGCGGTGCTGGAAATGGCACGCAGGCATTTAGCCGAGCAAATGAAAAACAGCCACGCGCTCACCAGCCCAGAGCTAACACGCCAATATTTGGTTTCTAGACTGCGCGATCTGGATTTTGAAGTCTTTGCCATGCTGCTGCTAGACAATCAGAACCGTGTTTTGAAATACCACGAGCTGTTTCGTGGCACCATCGACGGTGCAGCGGTGTACCCTAGGGAAGTAATTAAGCTGGTACTTAATCAAGCGGCGGCAGCGGTGATTCTGGTGCACAATCACCCTTCCGGCGTTGCCGAACCCAGCCCAGCCGACCGCGCCATTACCGAGCGGCTAAAAAAAGCACTCGACACCATTGATGTACGAGTGCTTGATCACTTAATAGTGGGCGATGGGTATTGCGAGTCTTTTGCCGAGCGTGGCTGGCTCTAATCCAGCCACATTTTAGCTTTCTACACCAACAATCAACCAAGGCGCATTGGCTTGGATTAGGTCGCGCTCTAGGTGCCAAGTATCGTTAATTTCTTCTTCAAGCTGGCTGCTTAGATCACGGTAACGGCCAGTAAAATTAAGGCTTAGCTCGGCCCGTTGTTGGTTGCAATCAGCACGCACGAGCTGAGCATCAACAAACAACACTTCACTGTTCTGTTGGCTTGGAGAGCTTGCACGTTCGGCTTTTAATTCATGCAAAAGCTCTGGGCTAACGTATTCTTCGATAAGGCTGAAATCGTTGCTGTCCCAAGCTTGTTGCAAAGTGCGGTAATGCTCGCGCGCACCTATTAAGAAGCTGCTTAGATCAAAATCGCTGGGCAAATTAAGCGGCACAGCGGTCGCACCAAAACCGCCTATTTCAGTTACCAAAGGTGTGCGAGCTTGACTGCTGGGTGGCTCAATGGTGTTTCGGGCCTGCGCCCCACCATAAGCAGGCGCGGTTTGACGCTGCGCCGGAGCTTTGCTTTTTAGCAGCTTGATTAAAATAAACGCCGCCAAGCCAATTAACAGAATGTCCATAAACTGAATGCCTTCAAAGGCGCCGTTACCCAGCATATAGCCAAGCAAACCACCGGCTAACAAACCACCCAGCATGCCGCCCATAGCGCCCTTGCTGGCCGCACCAGCGGCAGGGCTGGCGTTCGTTTTTTCAGCGGGAGCCGCCTGTTGTTTTTGCGGAGCTTGTTTCGGTGCAGTTTGGTGCGTTTTGCCAAAGGACTTGCCGCCACCAAAGCGCTTGGCTTCGGCAGGTGCTGCCGTCAGTGCTAAGGCAAAAATAACGGCAAAGATAGAGAAAAACTGTTTCATGCAATTTCCTTGGTAATTGAAAAAGTTGCATGAAGAGTACGGATTTTTAGGTTTTAAGCAAGACTTAATTATGAGTGCATGAGATTGGTTTTAATCTGTGAAATCTGTGTAATCAGCGGATAATTTTTGGCGATAATGAAATGGCTACGCCATGCTGAGTAATGCCCCGCCTTTAATGGCTAACACTTCATTGCAGCCGTCTTCAATCATGGAGGAGCGCGCATCACGCAGTAGTTTTTCGACTGGGTATTCGCGCGTTACGCCATTGCCACCGTGCATTTGAATGGCCATGGAAGCCACTTCAAAGGCGGTTTCGGTGGCGGTGATTTTAGAGGCAATCGAGCCTTGCAACGCAGGTATGGGCGCCGCCAAGGTAAAGGTCATGCTGCGGCGAGACAATGCCCGTGCTGCTTCTACCTTGCGGAACATGGTTAGTAGGCGTGCGCGCACACTTTGGTGTTGGCAAATGCTCACACCGCCTTGTTTACGCTCTTTGGCATAGGCCAGTGCGTGCTCATAAGCGGCACGCGCGCAGC
>JBASZG010000213.1:0-2544 GCA_049277875.1 Venatoribacter sp. | reverse complement strand
AGATGGCGGACTGGACGGGACTCGAACCCGCGACCCCCGGCGTGACAGGCCGGTATTCTAACCGACTGAACTACCAGTCCGCAGATAGAATATAAAATTCAAAACTTGGTGGGTGTTGACGGGATCGAACCGCCGACCCTCTGCTTGTAAGGCAGATGCTCTCCCAGCTGAGCTAAACACCCTTTATTCAACCAATGCTTTCCATTGACGGCATTAGTAAATGGCGGACTGGACGGGACTCGAACCCGCGACCCCCGGCGTGACAGGCCGGTATTCTAACCGACTGAACTACCAGTCCGCATAATACTCTTGTTCGATTTGGTGGGTGTTGACGGGATCGAACCGCCGACCCTCTGCTTGTAAGGCAGATGCTCTCCCAGCTGAGCTAAACACCCCTCGCTCGAAACTGGTGCGCATTCTACTGATCTTCTTTTTTATGTCAAACGTTATTTTTAGTTTATTTAACTCTTTCAGTAACTTGCGGCATTTTAGGGCGTTACCGATTGTCGATACTGTCCTGGGGCAATGCCTGTCCAGCGTTTAAAAGCGCGTTGAAACGCAACCGGAGAACCAAAACCTAGCAGGTAGGCTATTTCGCCCAAAGTTAGGCTAGTACGAGTAACGTAGGCTATGGCTAGGTCTTTGCGCGTGTCGTTCAGCAGTTGTTGAAAGCTGTAGCCTTCGCTTTGCAAACGCCGGCGTATTACCCAGGGGGTGCTGTTTAGGCGTTTGGCTACGTCGTCTAGGCTTGGGGTGCTGCCATTAAGCAGCGAGCCAATGGCGCGCTCGGTTTGCTCTTTAAAACTTAGGCCGTGCTTTACTTTGGCCAGTTCGTTCTCGGCGTAGCCACGCAGCAATGCCCAAGTAGAGGCATTACGAGTGTGTACTGGGGTTTTTAAAGCGTCTGGGTAGAACACTAGAGCGTTACGCTCGCAGCCAAAGTGCGCTGGTGCTGGCAAGTGGCGTTCGTATTGGTCTTTGTAGTTGGGGGCTTCAAACTCAAACTCTATGCGCTCTATCAGCCTGTGCTTAGGCGCAAGACCAGCTAAAAACTGCGCCCAGCCACCCAGCACCGAATCCACCACAAACAGGTTGTAGCTGTTGTAGGGGCTGATTGAGTAGAACTCCAACACGCCCCTGCCCTGCTCCATTCTAAAAATAGATCGTCCTCGTGCATTAAAGCTGGTTAACAGTTCAAATTCGGTTAGGTCTTTGCAGGCTTGGCCTAGATTGGGCGCGCACTGAGCCAGCATGCCAGCCAGGCCAGAGGTGCTACCACCGCTCAGTTGTCCCATTAAGAGGCCAAGCTGCGGTAAATTAAACTCGTGAATAAAGGCATGCCCCAAGTGCATAAAACGCGGAATACTAATGCGTGCTTGGGGCGAGCTAATACGCACCTCATCGAGCTGGTATTGCAGCAAGATGGGCTTAGGGTTGTGCCCTTGCTCACTAACGGCTCTGGCCATTAGCTCAACAAAGGCAACCGAAATATCCCCTAAGCGCATGGGTTAGCCATCAACGTAGATTATTTTTAACAATAACAACAACGCCATTACCCATACCGCTGGCGAAAGTTCACGCGCTTTGCCCGCCAATATTTTACAGAAGGTGTAGGTGATAAAACCCAGCGTAATGCCTTGGGCAATGGAAAAGGTAAGAGGGGTTAAGAACAGCACCACGGTAACAGGCGCGGCCTCGGTTAGGTCGTCCCAATGCACGTCTTTTAGGGTAAAGAGCATCAAGATAGATACATAAAAAATTGCCCCTGCGGTGGCATAAGAAGGAATCATGGCCGCCAAGGGGGCAAAGAAAATGCTAAGTACAAAGAAGATGCCCACAAACACCGCAGTTAAGCCAGTACGGCCACCCGCCGCTACACCCGCCGCGCTTTCTACATAGCTGGTAGTCGTGGAAGTACCAAGCACTGCCCCTGCTACGGTGGCGGTACTGTCGGCCAAAAGTGCTTGTTTTAAGCGGGGTACTTCGCCATTTTTACGCATTAAGCCAGCGCGCTCAGACACGGCAATTAAAGTGCCTGTGGTATCGAACAAATCGACAAATAAAAACGCAAAGATGACGCTAAGCATGGCCACGTCAAAAGCTTCTTTAAGATTCATTTGCATAAAAGTGGGGGCGATAGAAGGCGGCATAGACACTAGGCCACTGTAACCCACATACCCCATTAACATGGCAATCGCAGTAACCAATAAAATGGCAATCATTACCGCACCGTGCCATTGGCGCTGCACAAAGGCGATGATTAAAAAGAAACTTAACACGGCCATGGCTGGGCCAAACTCGGTGAGTGGGCCAAGGCTTACCAAGGTAGCTGGGTGCGCCACAATAATGCCGGCGTTTTTTAAGGCAATCAGTGCTAAAAACGCGCCAATACCTGCGGCAATGGCCTTTTTAAGCGTGTTAGGAATGGCGTTAATGGCCCATTCACGCACTTTAAACAGGCTTAGCAGAATAAAAATAACACCCGACAAAAACACCGCTCCCAGTGCGGTTTGCCAACTGTAGCCCATGCCCATCACCACGCCG
>JBASZG010000212.1:0-7191 GCA_049277875.1 Venatoribacter sp. | reverse complement strand
TTTGGCCCAACCAGCATCACCAACTGCGGTTCAACAAAGTTAAGCTGAATTTGCTGCAAAATAGGGTGTGTGCCACATTGTGCTAAAGCCAGCACACTCATACAGACTGTCTCCGCTCACGCAACAGTAGGCTAATAAACAAAGGCCCGCCAATTAACGAAGTGATTATGCCAATGGGAATTTCAGCCGGAGCAATGAGCGTGCGGGCAACCATATCCGCCAATACTAAGAGTGTGCCGCCCAAGCACACCGCTACAGGCAACACACGCTTATGCGATGCCCCGGTTAGCAAGCGCGCTAAGTGAGGGCTAACCAACCCCACAAAGCCGATAATGCCACAGGCTGCTACGGCCACACCAACGAGCAATGCTGTCCAAAGCACCACCTGCCACTGTAGGCGCTTCACATTAACCCCCAGCGAGCGTGCTTCCACTTCGCCAAGCAACAACGCATCGAGTGCTTGTAAGCGTTTAGGCCAAAGCAGCAGCGCCACAGTCAATACCGGCGCAATGAGCGCCACCCAGTACCAACTGGCCGATGATAAGCTGCCCATCGACCAGTACATTATTTGCCTTAGCGCTTGGTCGCTGGAAAGATAAGCCAAAAGGCCAATTACCGCGCCAGTCATAACGCTTACAGCTATGCCTGCCAAGATAAGAAAGCCCATGTCTTGAAAAGCACTTTGAGAACCACCAATGCGCAAAACGAAAAGCAGAGCCAGCGCCGCTCCTGCTGCAGCAGCAAGAGGGATAGCTTGAGCTGGCAAGCTAAGGCCAAGGCTAGAAAGCCAGAGCACCAAGGCTACTCCAACTGCCGCACCACCTGAAACACCTATTAAACCTGGGTCGGCTAAGGGGTTGCGCACTATGCCTTGAATTAACACCCCAGCCCAAGCCAAAGCCGCCCCCACTAAAAAGCCAAGCAGTGCGCGTGGTAGACGAATTTGCCATAGCACAGTTTGCCCCACTTCGGTGTTTAAGAGCCAAGAAAAGGGCTGGCTACCCGTAAACACACCACCCATAATAAGCAGTAAGGGCAAAAGCAAACACAGCAATAAAATGGCCCTTGGCTTTAGAAGATAAGACGTACGCACAGCAATCCTTGGAGATAGAAATGACCGTATTGTGCCACATCAACGATATTGAGGAAGGCAAAAGTAAGGGTTTTGCCGTAAACGGCGAGGAGCTGTTTGTGGTGCGTATGCGCGATAACTACTATGTGTATCGCAACCACTGCCCCCATATGGGCATTAACTTGGAGTGGCTGCCCGACCAGTTTTTAGATAACGACGGCTGTTTAATTCAGTGCTCTATGCACGGTGCGCTGTTTTTAATTGATAGCGGCCTATGCATTGCTGGCCCCTGCCAAAACGACCATCTCACCCGTTTGCCTTTTCATATTGAAAACGAGCAAATTATTTTAGATTAGTGAAAGCGGCTGACAGGCCAAGGCTGGCCAATAGTTTGCCAATGGTTCACCTGTTGCAGGGTGCTGCAAATTAGGTGCGATATCCAATAATGGTCTGAGCACAAAAGCCCACTGGCACAGATCAGCGCGTGGCAACACTATGCCTTCATGCCTGCCTGCTAATTCACCAAACAGCAAAATATCAATATCTATGCCGCGTGAGCTAAGTTTTTGTGCGTTTTCAGGGCGGCCGCATTGGTATTCTAAGGCTCGTATTTGCTTGGCAAACTCGGCCAAACCAAGGTCACTGTTTAGCTCTACTACTAGGTTGATAAAGTCGGGGCCGACAAACCCCTGAGCCGCACTGCGATACCAAGGCGACACCTGCACCACCTGAAATTCTTGACACAACAAGGCCAATGCCTTGTTAAGGTTAAGTTCGGGGTCGATATTTGAGCCAAGCCCTAAAAACACGCGGGTCATTTTAGCCCTTTAATATCTTCGCCACGCTCGATATACAGCCCCACAGCTTTAGCTTGGGGCACAACGGCAGGCTTTTGTACGCGAATACTCAGCCAAGGCATACCGAACTCTTTGCGTAAGTCGCTGGCTAAACGCTCCAGCAAAGCTTCCAGCAGTTGAAAGTTTTGTTCGCGCACAAAACGCTCAATAAACTCGGTAACGGCTTGGTAATTAAGGGCGAAAGTGAGGTCGTCGGTGGCGGCGGCTTGGCGAATATCCCAAGCCATTTCCACATCAAAAATCAGCGGTTGGCGCACCTGTTTTTCCCAATCGAACACACCAATAATGGCATCGACTTCTAGGCCGTGAATAAAAACTTTATCCATGCTGTAGCTCCACTTTAGGCAGTTCGGTCATAGGCCAACGTGGCACTACTTTTATTTCCATGTTCTCGCTCTGCCCTGCTAATAATCGTTGTGCGCCAGCGTAGGCAATCATGGCGCCGTTATCGGTACACAGCTCTAAACGCGGATAAAACACTTGCCCGCCCAGTTTTTCTACCGCTTGTCTTAGTTTTTCGCGCAGCTTTTTATTGGCGCCCACGCCCCCTGCAATAATCAGGCGTTTTACGTTTTCTTGTTTAAGAGCGCGCTTGCATTTAAGCACTAAGGTATCGACCACGGCCTCTTGGAAGCAAGCTGCGATATCGGCCTTATTTTGCTCGGCCAGCACACCATTTTCGGCCAAATCTAAAATAGTGGTACGCACTTGGGTTTTAAGGCCGCTAAAACTAAAATCAAGCCCTGGGCGATCGGTCATTGGGCGTGGAAACTTAAAGCGTTGGCTATCGCCCTGCTCGGCCAACTTACTTAAAGCAGGGCCACCTGGGTAAGGCAAACCCATCATTTTGGCGGCTTTATCAAAGGCTTCGCCTGCGGCATCGTCGAGCGATTCACCTAAAAGCCGATACTGGCCAATGCCGTCTACCCGCATCAGTTGGGTATGGCCCCCCGAAACCAGCAAAGCAATAAAAGGAAACTCAGGTTGGTTGTCTTCTAGCATGGGGGCAAGCAAGTGCCCTTCCATGTGATGCACTCCAACCGCCGGCACGTCCAGCGACCAAGCCAAAGAGCGGCCAATCAATGCGCCCACCAGCAAAGCCCCCACAAGGCCGGGGCCTGAGGTATAGGCCACGCCTTCTATGTCTTTAAGGCTAAGTTTGGCTTCGGCCAAAACTTCTTTAATAAGGGGAGTGGCTTTGCGAATATGATCGCGTGAGGCCAATTCGGGCACCACACCGCCGTATTCGGCGTGCACGGCAATTTGTGAATAAATACGATGAGCAAGCAAGCCTTGCTCGGTATCGTACAGGGCTATCCCAGTTTCATCGCAAGAGGACTCTATGCCTAAAACAATCATGGCTACGGCTTATGGCTAAAAGACGTGCATTTTAGCAGCTTTCTTTTTACCTCGCTCATGAGAATCGGGCTAGACATTAAAAAACAAAGCCCTTAGAATACCCGCCCTCGAATTGGGGCTTGTGGTTGCCCCCTAACCCTTTAACAAAAGTAGGTGATTGGATGCCAGCTGTAAAAGTAAAAGAAAACGAACCTTTTGACGTAGCACTACGTCGCTTCAAGCGTTCTTGTGAAAAAGCCGGTGTACTAGCAGAAGTACGTCGTCGTGAACACTACGAAAAACCCACTTGGGTTCGTAAACGTAAAGCCGCTGCTGCGGTAAAACGTCACTTGAAAAAAGTGCAACGTGAACAACGTAAAATGGTTCGCCTGTACTAAGAACCATTAAGAGAAGGACATTCGCATGAGCACCTTGGTTGAAAGCGTAAAAGAAGCCGTTAAAGCGGCAATGCGCGCAAAAGAAAAAGAACGTTTGCAAGCCTTACGTTTAATCACAGCCGAATTCAAGCGAGTAGAAGTAGACGAGCGTATCGAAATTGACGACGCGCGCGCCTTAGCCATTCTCGACAAAATGACCAAACAACGTCGTGACTCTATTGCTCAATATCAAGCAGCAGGTCGTGACGAACTGGCAGCCGTTGAACAGTTTGAAATAGACGTAATCAACGAGTTTTTGCCAGAAGCACTCAGCGAAGCCGAGCTGGCCAAACTGGTGGCTGATGCGGTTGCACAATCCGGTGCTGCAAGCATGCAGGATATGGGCAAAGTGATGGGCATCCTCAAACCACAAGTGCAAGGTCGTGCCGATATGGCACTCATCAGCAAACTGGTAAAAGCCCAACTGGGTTAATTATCGCTTGAGCTAAAAAAAAGCACTGTTATCTTAGATGGCAGTGCTTTTTTGTTTTTGAGAGATGCATGGCACAACTAATTCCACAAAGCTTTATTGATGAACTTCTTGCCCGCGTTGACCTTGTTGATGTGGTCTCTAACCGCATCAAGCTAAAAAAAACCGGCAAAAATTATTCTGCCTGCTGCCCCTTTCACAACGAAAAAACCCCATCATTCAGCGTTAGCCCCGACAAACAATTTTTTTACTGCTTTGGTTGTGGCTGTTCGGGCACCGCGATTAAATTTGTCATGGACTACGACGGCCTAAGCTTTCCCGATGCTGTCGAAAAACTGGCCGCTGGAGCAGGCTTAGAAGTACCTAAAGAACAAGCCAGCCGCCAAGAAATTCAACAGCAGCAAGAGCAGGCACCACTGTTTGAACTCATGCAAAAAGCCGGTGAGTTTTATGAACAAATGCTACGCACACACGAGCAAAAAGCCGTCGCAGTTAACTATTTAAAAGGTAGGGGCTTATCAGGCCAAGCTGCTAAGTTTTTTGGCATTGGCTATGCACCCAGCGGCTGGGACAACCTCCTCAAAACCCTAAATCCCAACGACGATAAAAAAATCACCAAACAGCTTATTAGCTGCGGCATGTTAATTGAACGCGAGGATGGCCGCATTTACGACCGCTTTCGTGACCGCGTCATGTTCCCCATCCGCGATGTGCGTGGCCGCTACATTGCTTTCGGTGGACGCGTACTCACCGATGAAAAACCCAAGTATTTAAACTCGCCCGAAACCCCCATTTTTCACAAAGGCCAAGAGCTTTATGGGCTGTTTGAAGCACGCAAAATTCGCCAAAAGCTCACCAGAGTTGTCATTGTTGAAGGCTATATGGATGTTGTCGCCTTAGCGGAATATGGCATTCACTATGCCCTTGCCACACTTGGCACCGCCACCAGCGAACACCATTTACGCCGACTGTTTAAAATGGTGCCCGAAGTGATTTTTTGTTTCGACGGTGACAACGCTGGCCGCTCTGCCGCAGAGCGAGCCATGGAAATTTCCCTGCCACTGCTCGAAGATGGCCTACAGATACGCTTCTTATTCCTACCCGAAGGCGAAGACCCAGACACCTTAGTGCGCCAAGAAGGCAAAGAAGCCTTTGAACAACGCCTTAATCACGCCATTCACTTACCTGAGTTTTTATTTCAGCACATCAAAGCTCAGGTGGACTTCGACAGCCTCAACGGCAAAGCCCGCTTCGACCAACTGGCTGCGCCTTTAATTAGCCGCTTACCGCATGGCACCTTACGCAGTCTAATGGCCAAACAACTGGAAAATGAAATAGGCACACACAGCAGTGCTATGGAAAAAATAGCCAAGCAGCCACCAGAAGCGGCAACACCACAACCCATAGAAGCGCCAGTAAAGCCAAAAAGCAGCCCAACTCAGCCAGAAAAAACGCCAGCACCCAACAGCAAATTTGCTCTACAGGTACAAAAAGCGCTACAAAGTCTTATCTGCAACCCAGCACTGGCCAACAAGCTGGAGCTGCCAGAACTGGACGCCTTCACTCAAGAAGAACGCTTATTGATTGAACTAATTAAAGATCTGCAAGCAACCCCTCAAGCCAACAGCGTAGGGCTTCTCATTCACTGGACCGGCTCGCCTTTTTGGGAAGACATGAAACGCATTGTCGAAGACAACCTAGAACAACCAGCCAGCGCAGCTGATATCGACAGCGTGTTAATGCAAATGAATGCACGCAAACTGCAAGAAGAGCTTAACCAAATAGACCAACGCTACAAACAAGGCATTCGCCTCACCGACATCGAACGAGAGCGCCAACGCAACTTGCAAAAGCAACTGCAAAAAATCCAAGGCAAGCGTGGCATGAAACATTTTCATTAACGCCAAGCAAATAATTTCCTGCAGCCCTTGAGATTATAAAATTCGCCCCTATATTTAACGCGTAACCTTTCATTAGGCATTAAAGCCTCAGCGGCTAATTAATCTTTACTCTTTATCCTCGAACTCCTCTGGCCTTATTCAGTCTAGAAGGGTATAATTCCGCGCTTTTATTTCGCCGTAAGATTCCGACTGTAGGGGCACTATGTCAGCGAACAATCATCAATCTCGTCTTAAAGAACTCATTACCAAAGGCAAAGAGCAAGGCTATTTAACCTATGCTCAGGTAAACGACCACCTGCCTGATGATATTGCCAACCCAGATCAGGTTGAAGATATCATCCGCATGATTAACGATATTGGTATTCCCGTATCCGAATCGGCACCTGATGGCGACACTCTATTTATGGCCGACGCCGCCGACGAAGCCGCCACAGAAGAAGCTGTGGCCGCACTAACCTCTGTTGACTCAGACGTTGGCCGCACCACCGACCCTGTGCGCATGTATATGCGCGAAATGGGCACTGTCGAGCTATTAACTCGTGAAGGCGAGATTGTTATCGCCAAACGTATTGAAGAAGGCATCCGCGAAGTGATGTCGGCTTTGGCTTACTACCCAGGTGCAGTGCAGGTTATTCTGCACGCCTTCCAAGAAGCTGAAGAAGACCCTAACCGTGTAGGCGATATTTTCTCTGGTTTTATCGACCCTTCCGACGTAGACCCAGAACCCGGCCCCCAATCTGGCCCAGAAGCTGAAGCGTTAAAAGAAGCTGAAAAAGAAGAAAGCGATAGCGACGAAGACAGCGATGAAGACAGCAGTGACGATACCGACAACAGCGGCATCGATATGGAAGAAGTGGCCCGCCGCTTTGGCGAAATTCGCACGGCTCATGAGCTGTACGAAAAAGCCCTTAGCAAACATGGCCGTGCCCACAAAAAAACCGAAGAAGCCATTGCAGCCTTAGCCGAATTATTTGCGCCCATCAAGCTTACACCAAAATATTTTGATCAATTGGTGAACGATGCCCGCAGTGCATTGGAACAAATTCGCACCCAAGAGCGCCAAATCATTACATTAATGACGCGCAAATGCGGTATGGATCGCCAAGAATTAATTCAAACCTTCCCTGGCAATGAAGTAAACAGCGATTGGATTGAA
>JBASZG010000211.1:0-2032 GCA_049277875.1 Venatoribacter sp. | reverse complement strand
ATTCGCGTGAATGCCGAAGAATTGTTCCTTGGCAAACTCAAAGGCGTGGCTGACCCAGAAGCCAAACGTAAAATCATTGGCAACACCTTTATCGAAGTGTTTGACGACGAAGCGGGCAAACTAAAAGACGTGCCTTTCTTAGCGCAAGGCACCATCTACCCAGACGTAATTGAATCTGCCGCTGCCAAAACCGGTAAGGCTCATGTCATTAAATCGCACCATAACGTAGGCGGCTTGCCCGAAGACATGAAAATGGAATTGGTCGAGCCACTGCGCGAGCTCTTTAAAGACGAAGTACGCAAAATTGGCCTAGAACTTGGCTTGCCTTACGACATGGTTTATCGCCACCCCTTCCCAGGCCCAGGCCTTGGTGTGCGCATTTTGGGTGAAATCAAAAAAGAATACGCCGACATTCTGCGTGAAGCCGATGCCATCTTTATTGAAGAGCTGCGCAAAGCCGATTACTACCACAAAACCGCACAGGCGTTTGCCGTGTTTATTCCGCAAAAATCCGTGGGTGTGGTCGGTGATGGCCGCCGCTATGAATGGGTTATTGCCCTGCGCGCCGTGGAAACCATCGACTTTATGACCGCTCGCTGGGCGCACCTGCCTTATGAACTGCTGGAAACCGTATCCCGCCGCATCATCAATGAAATCTCTCAGGTTTCTCGCGTGGCTTACGATATCTCAAGCAAACCACCCGCCACCATCGAGTGGGAATAACCAGAAGCGGCCTAGGCCGCTTTTTTGGTAGCTAAGATAAGGCAACAAGAGCTTAGTCTATGATTTGCTTGGCTTTCGTTGTTACCTTCTGCTTGTTAGCTTGCAATAACTTGGGCAGAATCAGCTACTTAAATAAAAAAGAGTAGAGATGCCGAAAGACACAATAAGCATGCCTATAAGGCAGAGCTTCTGACCAAATCCAGAGAGTTCATGCTTGCGGCAGTTCAGATTTTCAATAACCTAAATATATGGTTTAAATCCGAGAGCTTTATTGTTTTATTCAATATCGCATGGACGCACTTGCTGAATGCTACCGGTACAAAAAATTAAATATCAGTGCTACGACCAAAAAGGACAAAGAAAAACGTGCCACAAAACACAAAAGGGCGTATTTAAACATTGGGAGTTGGAGCGACGCTTTGGTAATAAATTATGCCCAATTGATAGGATGGTAAGTCAAATTTGAAATTATTAATTGGTCTCCGTCGCTACCTCATGGCTAAGCTAGGTAGGGGAATGGTATACATCTTAGTAAAAGGCGGCATGGAAACACCAAACAACATTAGCAGTGTTATTTATGTGCAGCTAGACCAGTCCGGTGCATGGGAAAGTTAAAACGCCAAAGAGTTAAAGGTTTGCAGATATGTTATCAATAGTTTTCTCTAACCACCCAAAAAAGCCTAGTAAATGGCTGTTAGGGACTGCACAGTGCATTGCCCCATGCAGCTCTGAGCTGGGTGTTAGATGGTTTAGCCTACAGTAAGGAATTTTTGGATATTCTATGAGAGGAAAAATCTCCCAGTGGAAAGACGATAAAGGCTTTGGCTTTATTCAGCCTGATGATGGCTCTGAAAAACTTTTTTTTCACGTCTCTAGTGTTAAAAGCAGCGATCGCAGACCTCAAGTAGGTGACAGCGTGCTCTATGAATCAATGCGAGATTCCCAGCAAAGGCTCAAGGCTAAGAGTGTCGTGATCGAGGGAGTAGCTAAAGACTCTCGAACAACACTCAAGAAACGTTCTATTCGAACCGCAGGGCCTAAGAAAGGTGTCGTCGATTACATTTCTATGCTGATTATTCTAGTCTCGGTTGCTGCTGTAGGATTTGAGTTTTATCGCTCGAACGACATCGGAGGCTCTTGGCCTTTTGGTATTCCTGCAATAGTCGCTTTTTTAATTTTAAATCGTCAGAAAAAGCCAAAAGAAAAGTCGTTTAAATGTGCACGGTGCGGAACGGCAGCAGAGCATGATCCACGAACTATCCAAGCTTGGAATAATGGTTTCGCAAGACTTTACTGTAGAGCCTGTCAC
>JBASZG010000210.1:0-6022 GCA_049277875.1 Venatoribacter sp. | reverse complement strand
GCTTGAAAGGTGCAACCGACACCTTTTATTTTATGGCCGACTTTCACGCTCTGATTAAAAACCAAGATCCTGTCGCCGTACACGAATCGAGCATGCAAATTGCCGCCACTTGGCTGGCTTTGGGCTTAGATACCGACAAGGCTACTTTTTACCGCCAATCGGATATTCCAGAAATCCCTCAGCTTATGTGGCTATTAAATTGCGTGTGCGCCAAAGGTTTAATGAACCGTGCCCACGCCTACAAAGCCGCTGTAGACGCTAACGTGGCCGAAGGTGAAGACCCAGACAAAGCCGTTACTATGGGTTTATTTAACTATCCAGTGTTAATGGCCGCCGACATTTTAATGTTTGGCGCACATAAAGTGCCGGTTGGTCGCGACCAAATCCAGCATATTGAAATGGCACGCGATATGGGCCAACGCTTTAACCATATTTTTGGTAAAGGCGAAGAAATCTTTGTGCTACCAGAGTTTTTGGTAGACGACAACGTCGCTCTGCTGCAAGGCTTAGACGGCCGCAAAATGAGCAAAAGCTATGGCAACACCATTCCGCTGTTTTTGCCTGAAAAACAACTGCAAAAGAGCATCAATAAAATCGTAACCAATCTACAAGAACCCGGCGAGCCAAAAGACCCAGACAGCTCCACTGTGTTCCAAATCTACCAAGCCTTTGCTAACGCCGAGCAAACCGCAGAAATGCGCCAAGCCTTTGCCGACGGCATAGGTTGGGGCGACGCGAAAAAACGCTTATTTACACTTATTAACGATGAAATTGGCGAAGCGCGTGAGCGTTATAACGATCTATTAGCTCGCCCAGCCGACATTGAAGAAATCCTCCAAAAAGGTGCGACCAAAGCTCGTGCCATCAGTGCTCCCATGCTAGAACGCGTGCGCGATGCTGTGGGTATTAGGGCTTATGCCTAACACCGCAGAAGCTCCTTTTGCGCTAGTTCAAGGGCAGCCATACACCCAGTTGCCCTTGGATTTATACATTCCACCCGATGCACTTGAAGTTATTCTTGAGCAATTTGAAGGCCCGCTCGACCTGCTGCTTTACCTAATTCGCAAGCAAAACCTCGATATTTTAGAAGTAAACGTGGCCGAAATCGTAGAGCAGTACCTGCAATACATCGACATGATGCAATCGCTACAGCTAGAACTTGCCGCTGAGTACTTGGTAATGGCTGCCATGCTGGCCGAAATTAAAAGCCGTATGCTGTTGCCTCGTAACCAAGAAGCCTTGGAAGGCGAAGAAGACGACCCGCGCGCCGAGTTACTGCGCCGCTTGCAAGAATACGAACGTTTTAAAACCGCTGCCGAAGACCTAGACGACCTTCCACGCCTAGAACGCGATATTTTTACCGCCAATATCGACGCGCCAGAGCGCATTGCCGAGCGCATTCACCCAGAAGTAGATATGAAAGAGCTTATGCTGGCCTTTGCCAGTGTGCTGCGCCGCGCCGAACGCTTTGAAAGCCACGAAGTGCAGCGAGAACAACTCACCACACGCGAACGCATGAGCGAGATATTAGAAAAACTAAAAGGCGGCCATTTTGTCACCTTTCGCACTCTGTTTGCCCCCGAAGAAGGACGCTTGGGTGTCGTGGTTACCTTTATGGCAGTTTTAGAATTAGTTAAAGAAGCTCTAGTGGATATTGTGCAGCAAGAAGTGTTTGGCAACATCCATTTGCGTATTCGCCACAGCGAGTCAAGCCATGAACCTAGCTAGTATTCTTGAAGCTGCAATGATGGCCTATGGTGCGCCTTTATCACTAGAGCGTATGCAAACTCTGTTTGGAGAAGATAATCCACCCAGCTTTAGCGAGCTGCGTGCGGCCTTAGCCGAACTTAACCAAAGTTTAACTGGCCGTGGCATCGAATGCGTCGAAGTGGCATCCGGTTATCGCCTGCAAGTGCGCCCAAGCTTTGCGGCCTATGTCTCGCGGCTATGGGACGAACGTCCACAACGCTATTCTCGTGCCTTGCTTGAAACCCTTGCCCTTATTGCCTATCGCCAGCCCATTACTCGTGGTGATATCGAAGACGTGCGCGGCGTAGTGGTTAGCTCCAGCATTATAAAAACCCTGCTAGAACGTGAGTGGGTGAGGGTAGTAGGACACCGCGAAGTGCCAGGCCGCCCTGCGCTTTATGCCACCACCAAAGAGTTTTTAGATTACTTTAATTTAAAAAGCCTAGACCAACTGCCTAGCCTTTTAGAGATAAAAGAGTTGGAAGAATTAAACCGCGAATTGGAACTTGGCGATGACGCCCAAGCACGAATAGAACCAGTTAAAGACTACGACTTTTCCTCTGCCGACAGCATTGAAGCGCGCGGTGCTGACGTGTTGGCTGCCACCGAAGATGACCTAAGCGCCGCTGCCGCCCTAGTTGCTAAAGTTGAAGCCAACCTCTTTGGGGTAGACGTGCAAGCACGCGAAGAGGACAATGCCGACCCAGAAATAAAAGCCACGATACAGCGCCTAAAAGATAACTCTTAAACGCGTGACATTTGCCAAACCCATTTGTGTGGGTATTCGTGGGCTGCGGTTATGGGCCGCACCGCAATAATCTTTAATAGTAAAAATAGGCTCGCCGTAAGGCGCCCAGGAGAAAAAATGATAGAACGTGTTCAAAAAATCCTCGCTTTGGCTGGTGTCGGCTCACGCCGAGAAATAGAAGGCTGGATTAGCGAAGGCCGAATTAAAGTTAACGGTGTTACGGCCAAACTCGGTGATAAAGCGAATCACTTTGACGAAGTTACAGTGGATGGCCGGAAAATTGACCTCAATGAAGCAGGCCGCGCCGTGCGAGTGTTGGCCTACAACAAACCCATCGGCGAGGTCTGCACTCGCACCGACCCAGAAGGTCGGCCAACCGTTTTCCAGCATCTTCCTAAAACCAAAGACGAGCGCTGGATTAACATAGGCCGTCTTGATATCAACACCAGCGGTTTACTGTTGTTCACCACCGACGGCGACTTGGCCAACAAACTTATGCACCCCTCTGGCGGCGTTGACCGTGAATACGCTGTGCGTGTGCGCGGTGACGTTAATGAAGAAATGATTGCACGCCTAAAAGAAGGTGTTTTATTAGAAGACGGTATGGCGCGCTTTACCGATATTCAGTATTTCGATGGTGAAGCCCAAAACAAGTGGTATCACGTTGTGCTTATGGAAGGTAAAAATCGCGAAGTGCGCCGCCTCTGGGAAAGCCAAGGCGTAGAAGTAAGCCGCTTAAAACGTGTGCGCTATGGCTGCATTTTTATGCCGTCTAACGTGCCGGTTGGCACTTGGGTAGAACTTAGCCAGAAAGAAGTTAATGACTTATATGCCTTGGTTGGCCTACGTGCTAAGAAAGTAAAACGCAAAATTGGTAAAGAAAAAGAGCAGTTTGAGCGCATCGCCAAACGCCAAAAAATTCGCCAAAGTGAAGGACGTCGTCGCCCTACAAATCAACCGAAAGAATAGGCTTTAGTTAAAATTTGCCGCAATCACTGTCTTAATTCATGTGAAATACGACAAATAAATTACGATTGTTGCGCTGCGACCAACAATGCATTCCGCATTCTTGGTCTAGAATCCAAAACCTAGTCGAGTTATAAATCGCAACCTATTTTCATAAGGTGCCCTTGCCTTATGTCTTATTTCAAGAGGATATCATGGGAACAATGATGAAACGCACCCACATTCTATTGCCAGCCACTCTGGCAGCCATTCTGGCCTTATCTGGCTGTGGTGATAAAAATGCACCCGCTGCGGCAGGTTTTCAAATGCCCCCACCGGCTGTAGAAGTTGCTACCTTAAAAACCATTGATTTAGATTTAACCGACCTTCTGCCTGGTCGTGTTACCGCGTTTCGTTCCGCTGAAATTCGCCCACAGGTGAGTGGCATTATTACCAAACGCTACTTTGAAGAGGGCGCGGTGGTTAAAAAAGGCGACAAACTGTATCAAATTGATCCAACCTTGTATCAAGCCCAGTTGGCCAGCGCCGAAGCGCAACTAGCTGTAGCCGAAGCCAACGCTTATGCCGCTAAATTAAAGGCTCAACGTTACAAAGAACTGTCTAAAAAATCGGCCATCAGTGCCCAAGAACTAGACGATTCTGAAGCCCAAGCTAAGCAAACTGAAGCTCAGGTAAAAGCTGCTCAAGCCGCCGTGCAAAGTGCCAAAGTGAACTTAAGTTACACCTTAATTACTGCGCCCATCCCCGGCGTGATTAGCCGCTCCAACATTACCGAAGGCGCTTTGGTTTCAGCCCAACAGGCGGTAGCCCTGACTACCATTCGCCAATTGTCTCCTATTTATGTTGATATTCAACGCCCTGCAGCGTCACTTATTAGCATGAAAAACTCTAGCCTTTCTCGTGATGTGAAAATAGAGCTTGATGATGGCACCGACTATCCAGAAGTAGGGCAGTTGCAATTTACGGATGTGAGCGTTGACCCCGGAACTGGCACCGTAAACTTGCGTGCGCTGTTTGACAACAAAGATGCCAACCTTCTGCCTGGTATGTTTGTGCGTGCACAAGTAGCCAGCACTCATATCGAGAACGCCTTGCTGGTACCACAAAAAGCCGTTGTGCGCCAAGGCAGTGCCGTAACCGTAGCCATGATTGTTAATGCTGAAGACACAGTGGAAATGCGAGTTATTGAGGTTTCTCGTGCTTATGGTGATAACTGGCTGGTGAAAAGTGGCCTTAACGCTGGCGATCGTGTAATCACCAGCGGCATTATGAAAGTTCAGCCTGGCATTAAAGTAAACCCTGAAGAGAAATAATCATGGCTAAGTTTTTTATTGATCGCCCCATTTTTGCGTGGGTGATTGCAATCATTATTATGCTTGCAGGTACGCTCTCGCTGCTTAATCTGCCGGTGCAGCAATACCCAAGTATTGCGCCACCGCAAATTCGTATTTCTGCTAATTATCCAGGTGCTTCAGCGCAAACCATTGAAGACAGTGTGACTCAGGTTATCGAGCAAGCCATGACTGGCTTGGATGGCTTGCTGTATATGTCATCACAAAGCAATAGCTCTGGTAACGTTAGTATTGGGATTACCTTTGCCCCAGGCACCAACCCAGACATCGCTCAAGTGCAGGTGCAAAACAAACTTGCCTTGGCCGAAGCTTTATTGCCTATTGAAGTGCAACAACTTGGTATTAGCGTAACCAAAGCCTCCTCCTCGTTTTTAATGATTGTTGGCTTGGTTTCAACTGATGGCAAACTCACCAAATACGACTTAGCCGACTACGCCAACAGTAACATTAAAGAGCCGTTGTCTCGTACCCAAGGGGTAGGGGAGCTGCGCGTGTTTGGTTCGCAATATGCCATGCGCATATGGTTGCAAGCCGACAAGCTTAACGCCTATGGCTTAACTCCGCTGGAGGTGAGATCCGCTGTTGGTGAACAAAACAGCCAGTTTGCGGCAGGCCAGTTAGGCGGTACTCCTGCCGTAGCCAACCAGCAGCTTAATGCCACCATCATTGCGCAAACACGCCTGCAAAGTGTGGAAGAGTTTGAAAATATTTTAATTAAGGTAAACAACGACGGCTCGCAAGTGCGCTTAAAAGACGTAGCTCGTGTAGAGCTTGGTGCTGAAAACTACATGGCCGAAAGCTTCTTTAATGGCAAACCTTCTACCGGTATTGCTATTCAGTTAGCGCCGGGTGCCAATGCGGTTGATACCTCTGCAGCCGTGCGCGCCAAAATTGACGAACTCAGCCCCTTCTTCCCACAAGGTATGCAAGTGGTGTATCCGTTTGATACTACGCCTTTCGTTAAAATCTCGATTAACGAAGGAGTAAAAACCCTAATCGAAGCCGTAGCGCTGGTATTTATGGTGATGTTCCTATTCCTAGGCAACCTCCGCGCAACCTTGATTCCAACCATCGCTGTGCCTGTGGTTTTACTCGGTACTTTAGGGGTGATGTACGCCTTTGGTTTCTCCATCAACACCCTAACCATGTTTGGTATGGTGCTGGCCATTGGCCTTTTAGTAGACGACGCCATCGTGGTAGTAGAAAA
>JBASZG010000209.1:0-1748 GCA_049277875.1 Venatoribacter sp. | reverse complement strand
AAACGTATTCAGGCAGTGCGCGGCCAGTGCGTTTAGCCATAATGACTTTTAGCATGTGGCTGGCTTGCTGGTGCGCTGCTTGAGCGCGTGGTGGTACAAGTTTGCCGTCTTTGTCGGTCATGGCGCTACAATCGCCAATGGCAAAAATGAACTCATCTTCGGTTTGCAAATGGTTGTTCACCACAAGCTGGCCAGCGCGGTTGGTTTCAAGACCTAAGTTTGAGGTGAAATAAGGTGCCCGAACGCCAGCCGCCCATACTTTAATTTTGGCTGGAATTTCATTGCCTTCTTTGGTGGTAAAACCGTTTTCGGTAACTTCGGTAACCATAGTATGGGTGTGAATGCTGACGCCCAAGGTTTCAAGTTTGCGCTTGGCGGCACTGGCAATGCGTTCAGGCAAGGCTGGCAAAATACGTTCGCCTGCTTCAATAAGGTGCACATGCACATCCCCAGGCATAAGTTTGCGCATACCATAGCCAACCAGCACTTCGGCGGTGTAGTACAGTTCAGCGGATAGCTCTACCCCAGTGGCCCCTGCGCCGACTATGCCAATGTTCAGAGTTTCATGGCCATTTTCTGAACCAGCGTTGGCGCGCAAGAATTCGTTAAGCAGGCTGTGGTGAAATTTTTTGGCTTGGTCGCTGTTATCAAGAAAGAAGCAATGCTCTTTTGCGCCTTTGGTGCCAAAGTCGTTGGTGATGCTGCCTACCGCCATAATTAGAAGGTTGTAGTGAATACGACGTTCAGGAGCGATAACTTCGCCTTTTTCATCCAAAATTGGCTCTAAGATAACTTCTTTGCGAGTGCGATCTAAGCCTTGCATACGGCCTAAATGGAAGCGGAAACCGTGGTTGTTGGCGTGGGCTAAATAATCCAAACCGTCGATGCCGTAATCCAATGCGCCAGTGGCAACTTCATGCAGCAAAGGCTTCCATAGGTGAGTACGGTTGGCATCAATCAATTCGATATAGGCTTTGCCTTTGCGGCCAAGCTTATGCCCTAAACTGGTGGCCAGTTCCAAACCGCCTGCGCCACCGCCTACTATTACGATGCGTTGCATATAACGCCTCCCCAAAAATGATAAGTGGGGGCATTATAGGACTGTTGTGAACTAGGCGGGCAACTTTTTATGGATCAATGATTTTCATTCGCTTGCGCATGTTGAATTAAGCGCTGGCTAATAATATCGGGCTTATCGTGGGCCAGCCAATGCGTAGCATCGGGGTAAACTGTGAGTGTGCCATTGGTTAAAAAAGGCATACTATCGTGTGCGCCCTGTACGCTTAGCGCGAGGTCTTTTTCACCCCACAATATTTGCACAGGCAAATGAAGCGTGCCGTCTGTAGTGGGCAAACGTAAGTTACGCAGCAAAGCGCGGTAGTAATTCACCATAGCTTTAATCGCACCTGGTTCGCTCCAGGCCTCTTCAAGGTTGGCAAAGTCTTGCTGGTCGTAGGCGTTGCGAGTGGATGAGCGTGTTAGCACCTGCTTTAAAATAGCAAAGCGGCCTAGCTTTAAGAAAAGCTCTGGAATAAAAGGAATTTGAAAATAAAACATATACCAGCTTTTTAGCATCTGTATTGGGCTGCCTTTGAGCTTAGTTAAAAAAGCTAAAGGGTGCGGCAGGTTTAAAATGCTTAGACTTTTGAGTTTGGCTTCGTGGTGCAGGGCATACCACCAAGCCACAGCGCCCCCCCAATCATGGCCAACCAAGTGAAATTGTTCTGCACCGTAGTGCTGGCGAATGG
>JBASZG010000208.1:0-4713 GCA_049277875.1 Venatoribacter sp. | reverse complement strand
GGCGTTAATGTGCCTTACGCCTCCACGCGGGGAAGCATGAAGTTAACCACGCTTGCAGCTATAGAGGCGGCAGCAGATTTTGCGGCGATTGCGCAGGTATATGGTGGTATTTGAGCTATCAACGTTTATTTTGGCGCGGTATTAAAACGTCGTGTGCTATGCAAAACTTCTGCCATTAGCTTTCCTTGTACCATCGAAGTGGTTGTTGCAGTTGCTGATGCAGAACTTGATGTCCGTATGCATCACACAGTATCAGCCAGCGATTGTTTAGAATCCGCCAGTGGTGAAAGTGGCGTTGAAGCTATTTATGCCGACGAGAGCATTTGGTTATCGCAAAAGATGATGGGTGAGCTCTATAACGTTAATGTGCGTACGGTAAGCGAACACCTGAGAAATATTTTTAACGACAGCGAGCTCGAAGAAGAAGCAGTTATCCGGAATTTCCGGATAACTGCCACCGATGGCAAAAACTACAACACCAAGCACTACAATTTAAATGCCATTATCGCTGTGGGCTATAAGGTCAATTCAGAACGTGCTGTGCAGTTTCGCAAATGGGCCACTGATATTGTTTCTGAATACACCAGCAAAGCCATGTTTTATGGAGCAAAGAAGAGGTATCACTTAGCTTTATTCAGCCAGGGAAGCCTGCTCAAAACGCTTTTGTTGAAAGCTTAAATGGCAAGTTTAGAAATGAATGTTTGAACCAGCATTGGTTTAGAACTTTGGCTGAAGCCACTTATGAAATAGAGCAATGGCGGCAACACTATAATGATGTTCGACCACATAGCTCACTGAATTACCAAGCCCCTCCCGAGTATGCGAAAAAGGCGGCATAATATGAGTTATCTCATCTAAGTGGTGGTACTAAAGATGGGGAAAGGTCAACGAAATTTTAAAGAGGTTGATGATTACCTTCTTTATAAGAATAAGGTAGAGTTATTTGCCACAGCTCGCAACAGACGGATTGCAGAGTATGTGCTTAAGGCAGCGACCTAACAAGCGGCCACAAGGCTCAAGCGTTAGACCACACGAAATACACCTAGGACCTTACCTAATTGGAGGTTAGAAGATGCAGATCCCTGAGCGTACTTACGCGAAACCCAACTTTACGTCAATAAAATCCTCGTTTTCATCCGACGGCATACAGTGCGCGGCAACATTGCGCCTAGCGGTCGATAGCGCTAAGCCGATGCCAGCAATACTGATGGTTCACGGTTGGGGCGGTGTGCAAGATGCGTTGACACCGCCTTTCTACGAAGAGTTTTGTCGCGCTGGTTTTGCGGTGATGACCTTTGACTACCCAGGCTGGGGAGAAAGCGAAGGAGATTTGCGAAACACTATCGATCCAAAGCAAAGGGTGCGCGATGCTAATGCTGCGCTAGAGCACTTAAAATCTTTTCCAGAAATTGATCCGAAAAAAATTGTCCTTTGGGGCAGCTCTTTCGGTGGTGGACATGTCATTGAGCTGGCCGCCGAACACCACGATTTACTCGGCGCTATCGCCCACGTGCCAATGCTGAATGGCATGCTCGCAGTTCGCGCCGTTCCCCCATTACGTCTCTTGCGATTTGGGCTCTACGCGCTGGCTGATCTTGTAAAAATAGGCCAGCCCATTTACCTGCCAGTTGTGTCGAAACCGGGAGAGTTCGGGTCGATGGATCGAGATGATGCCTACCAAGCAATGATGCTGGCTAAGGAGGCGACAAAAAGTGATTACGACAATCGGGTCACCGCACGCTCACTACTCAAGATGGGGCCTTATCGTCCCGGCAAGCGGCTCAAAGATATTCGTGTACCGCTGCTAATTATTGGAGGGACGCGAGACTCTGTTGCACCATTTGATGAAAATACGATTCGGAAGGCCAACAATCCTTGTATCCAGATCCGAACAGTCGAAGCCAATCATTTTGAGCCCTATTTTGAGCCTACTTTCTCAACTTCGATCGAGTATCAGCTTACATTCCTTAGGTCGCTACAAGAGTCCTGAGTCAGATCGCTCCGTGGTCTAACAAATCGTTGCACTGGCAAAATCTGGCTACGCTTTTTTTTGCCAGTGAACTCAGGCGTTAGATTTTCAGAATGAGTGCCAGTCTTGGGTGAAATGAGAATGAGCTTTTCAGACAAAATGTATTATGCGATTTTTGCCACTGCCTTTATAGCGGCATTAGCTTCATTCATAACGTTGATTTCGCCATCCTACAAAAAAGTGGTATCTATAAAGCTGGCGCTTTTTTCGATTTTGATGACGCCAATAGTGCAGCTTGGTTTGTTTGTAATTGCTTTGCAAGTTTATGCTGCTGAAATAACTGGGGAAGTGTACCACGGCTTCGCCTGTTCGGGCCTTCATGGAGGTGGGTTAAACTCTGATTGCTCGTTATATGAGGCTGTATTCGAAGGGGCAATTGTTGCAGTGATTTACAGCTTTGCAACATTTGGCGTAGTACCTTTGGCTATTTTTCTGTCTCTGCTCGTTATTTTAGTGCTGATAAAAAAAGGGTTTAGCAGTTAGCGTGCAGTTTTCCCTTGAGCTTTGTTTTTAAAAGCGATAAACAATGAGCGAAAGAATGAAACCTAACAATTGCCCCTTATGCAAGCGTTAGCATTTACCAAATAAGGAAGTCATTATGAGCTCTAAACCTCAAATATTGTTCTTGTCGCATGGCGGCGGGCCAATGCCTCTTTTGGGCGATGCTGGGCATACAGAAATGGTTGATTGCTTGAAAAGCATAACATCTTTATTACGTAAACCATCGGCCATTGTGGTTGTGAGTGCACATTGGGAAGAGAAATTGCCAACAATTACTGCTGGCGAGAGCCCATCGCTTATATATGATTATTATGGATTTCCAGAAGAGTCTTACAGTATTACCTATCCCTGCAAGGGCGAGACACTGCTTGCAAATAAAATCCACGAAAAGCTAGAGCGTGCTGGCATTGCTTGCAATCTCGATAAACAAAGGGGCTTTGATCACGGTTTGTTCATACCACTAAAAATAATGTACCCAGATGCTGATATTCCTTGTATTCAGTTGTCGCTTATGAATAACTTAAGTCCTGCCGAGCATATTAGTATTGGTCAGGCGCTACAGGGCTTAGACTATGAAGATTTACTTTTAATAGGGTCAGGATTTTCTTTTCACAATATGAAGGCCTTTTTTACTCCAGAAACTACGGAGTCAAAAGATTTGAATGAAGCATTTGAGTCTTGGTTATTGGATACTTGTTCAAACACAAATATCTCTGAAGAAGAAAGAAAACAAAGATTGTGTGAATGGGTAAAAGCGCCGGGTGCTCGGTTTTGCCACCCTCGAGAAGAGCACCTATTGCCTTTGCATGTCTGCTACGGCTTAGCAGGCAGCGCATGTGCAGAATCGTTCGAGCTGAAGATTCTCAATAAGAAGTCAAGTATGTACCTATGGTAAGCAGAATGCTAACAAGGCGCTCAAAATCGGCCACAAAATACGTGGCCTCGGACGCCGCCGTTTAGCGCGTCGTTATGGGTTTCAGAGGTGCTGATCCACATCCATACTGTTGTGGAGGATTCGGATCACAACGATTTTGGGTTCTGTACCAGCTCGGTAAAAGATGATATGGCTGCCCTGGCTGAATTTTTTGTACCCAGGTCTTATGTCATCCGCATCGCGGCCTATTTCAGATTGGCGAGCAAGCAGTTTGAAGGCATCATCAAGCTGCTTGAGGTATTTGTCGCGTTGCCGTTTGCCCCACTTCTCAGTGGTAAAGCGGCCAATATCAATAAGGTCTTTTCGGGCGGCGGTGGTGAGCAGGTATGGACGCATTAGTGAGCTTCGTTATCCAGCTCGGCAATAACGCTTCCAAGGGAGTAGTCCGCAATCCCGCTTTGCTCGCCTTCATCCAAGAGACGCCGGAGCCTTTCAATCTTACTCTCCGTTTCTTCAAGCAGGCGCAGTCCGGCACGCACGACCTCGCTCGCGGAACCGTAGCGGCCATTTTCAACCTGTACGGCTATAAAATCGTCAAAGTGGGGGCCAAGTGTAATGCTGGTATTTCTAGCCATGGAGCGCCTCCTGTACCAAATATTGGTATATTATGCCAAAACACCCATAACAAGGAAAGGCAGGCCGACGCCAAAAAGCGGCGCGGCTGCTTGCGGCATTATATCACCCATCACGATTTCCAGCGGCGCGTGTGGTTGGTTTGGGCTTGGGCCGATATCGGTTCTGCCGGCCTATCAGCAACCTGGTGTTGGCGCTCAATTAATGAAAAATGCGCTGGCTGCACTGGCAGCAAGTGATGCATCGGGTTGCGTGGTGCTTGGCGAATTTCCACAAGGCGAGGTGTCGTATCACAAGGCGTTTTATCTAGCACATACAGCACAAAGACCGACTGCTAATCATTCGTGACGGTTGCCTTTGGTCGTCACATGAAGCCCACTGGCTTCGCTGCAAGGCATGGCTGTCATCATTAAACCCAGCATTGCGCTTGTCATTTCTGATACACTTCCCGCACTTTTTATTGTCGTTACAGCAGCCAGTGATCTGTTGTATAAAACCAAAAACAATTAACAAAACAGCCAATTTTCTGGGCTAACCATCGAGCGAGACAACATGAAACAAATCAAAATCCCAGCCACTTATATGCGCGGTGGCACCTCTAAAGGCGTGTTCTTTAAACTAAGCGATTTACCCAAGGCTGCACAGGTGGCAGGGCAGGCGCGTGATAATTTGCTGT
>JBASZG010000207.1:0-2151 GCA_049277875.1 Venatoribacter sp. | reverse complement strand
AACCCAATAGCTTTGGCCAATGGCAAGCACAGCCCGACTTCGCCGAACCACCGCTACGCATTACTGGCGAGGCCAAACACTGGAGCTTCCATGAAGACGACAGCGACTACTTCAGCCAACCGCGCGCCCTGTTCCAGCTTATGAGCAGTGACGAACAACAACGCCTGTTTGACAACACCGCACGCGGCATGGGCGATGCCCCTGAGTTTGTGAAATTCCGTCACATTCGCAACTGCCACGCCGCCGACCCCGCCTATGGCGCAGGTGTGGCTAAAGCGTTAGGGCTAGATTTAGCCAAAGCGCTGGATTCAAAAAAGGACGACCCCATGAATGGCAACCCGCTAGTGGCCTTGCCGGTGTAAGTGAATGAAATAGAAAGGCTGTTATAGCTGTAAAACCCTGCCGCTATTGAAAGGTAACGGTGGGGTTTTTTAGTCTTTCTTTATTGTGTTTATCGGTTGGGCTAAATTCTTGACATTTTTAGGACTAACTACAGCCTTGCCAGTTTCGGCTTCCAGTTTTTTGGCGATACTACCACCGCGCTTGGCCACTTTTCAGCATCTTCATCTCACTGGGCGCGAACATGCTGGCTTTCAAAGAGCTTAATTTTTTTATCTGTCATAGGGGCAACCTTATCCTTGGAAAATGTAATTTAAGTAGGCACAAGATAGCAGATTTTAATTACGCATTAAGCTAAAAGACCAGATAAGCTTTCCAACTTATCTAAATACTTGCGGTAAAGGCTGGCATCTTCTCCGTAATGCTCTTTATAGGCCGCTGTATTTTCAATTTGGCTTTGTAAGTCAAAGCGATACTGGCCAATGGCTTCTGGGTTGTATTGATGCTGCTCTAAAATATGTGGCGGAATAAAGGGGGCAACGTCTAGTAATTCGGTATGCCCTGCCTTTATTAGGTCGTTAATTTCATTGAGCGAAATATTATGAAAATCAATCTTATTGGTGGCGATTTTATTTTTGGCTTCGCGCTCAATTTCTTGCTGTATTTCTTTTGCGATTTGCTCTTCTATTTTGGCACGCTCTTCAGGCTTTAAGGCCTCTAGCTCTTCCTCGGTCAGCCCCATCCTATGCAGTATCGCTTGTCGCATTTTTTCGGCGGGTGATTTTGCCATCCACGCTCGAAAATCTTCGCTGGCCTTAGAGGTAGATGCAGGATGTTCTTTTTCGTCAGCAGCAGTAGGCGGGGTTTGCGTCTGCTGTGCTTGCAGCACATCGGCAAAGTTTGGTGCTGGTTGGGTCTGAATGGAACGAGGGCTTGCCGCTTGTGCTGCCGCTACAGCACCAAGCGGCAAAGAAGATGAGAGAACCATGCGTAATTCCTTGTGAACTTTTTCAGTCACATAATTAGGAGCAAGGTTTGTGCCGTGGCTTCTTCCGCATCACCCTACCGAGTGCGAATAGGCTGGCTTTCAACGAGCTTAATGTAGCCCCCCATGGCAGTGAAGCCATGGTTTGCAATAGGCGAAAATAATGTTTAGAGTGCCGACTGTGTTTATCACCACCATCGGCTTTTAAAAGGACGTTGCCATTATGCTTTCTCCCTTATCTTCTTTACCTATTTATTTCAAAGCCTGCTTATTGGTTTTTGTAGCTGGCTCTTTGATAGCTTGTAGCAGCGGCAGCAACAATAACAGCAGCAACAATAACAGCAGCAACAATAACAGCAGCAGCAACAATAACAGCGACAGCAATAACAACAACGGCAACGATCCCACACCATCACTCTGCGAAAGAGCCATTAGTAATTACCTTCCCATTACCACTCATGCGGCTACCGCACGTTCCTTTAATTTCAATGCGGCAAATAACACAGAATTTCACTTAGAATCTGTGGCAGGCAAAGTAGGCGGAGATGGCAATGTAGATGGCAAGGCCGACCAAGCGCGGTTTGAAAACCCAACGTACACAGTACTCGACAGCCAAGGTAATCTTTATGTATCAGACGGCTCCACTCGCATTCGAAAAATAGCCTCCGACGGCACAGTAAGTACCTTTGTGGGTAAAGAAGCGGGTTATAAAGATGGCAATAAAAACGAGGCACTGTTTGGCTTTATTAGGGGAATGGCTATTGATAAACACGACAATATCTACGTTGCGGATAATGGTAATAGCCTTGTTAGAAAGATAACCCCCA
>JBASZG010000206.1:0-13315 GCA_049277875.1 Venatoribacter sp. | reverse complement strand
AGCTAAGCCGCCATTACGATGCCAAACGCTTGGTCGAAATTTTAATGTTAATTGGTCATTATCAAATGGTGGCGGCACTGCTGATTAACACTGCAGTACCGCTTGAGGCAGACATCGAAGCCAAGCTCTTAGGCTTTGGCCGCTAAACTCAACAGCGTATCAATAAGCTGACCAGCCACATCTATGCCGCTATCGCGGCTTATTTCGCGCACACAGGTGGGGCTGGTTACGTTAATTTCAGTCAAATAACTGCCAATCACATCCAGGCCAACAAAATACAGCCCTTTGTCTTTTAAGTAAGGGCCAACTTGCTTAGCAATCGCGAGGTCGGACTCGCTTAATGGCTGAGTACGGCCAGTGCCACCTGCGGCCAAATTGCCCCGCGATTCACCCGCCATGGGAATGCGCGCCAAACAATAAGGCACGGGCTCACCGTTAATCATCAAAATGCGTTTATCGCCGTCTTTAATTTCAGGAATATAGCGCTGCGCCATAATTTGCTGAGTACCAAACTGGGTTAGCGTTTCGATAATCACGTTGATATTAGCGTCGTCGGCTTTTAGGCGAAAAATAGACGCCCCACCCATGCCATCCAATGGTTTAAAAATGACATCACCATGTTCTTTATGGAAGGCTTTAAGCAAATCGGCACGGCGCGTCACTATGGTGGGCGTCATAAGGTCTGGAAAGGCCGTGGCAAATACTTTTTCATTGCAATCACGCAACGACTGCGGCTTGTTAGCCACCAGCACGCCTTCTTGTTCGGCGCGCTCAAGAATATAAGTGCTGTATAAAAATTCGTTATCAAAGGGTGGGTCTTTGCGCATGATGACGATATTAAGGTCGGCCAAGGGTTTTTCTTGGTATGCGCCCAGTTCAAACCAGTGCTCAGGGTTCATAAACACTTTGATTGGCGCCATGCGCGCCCAAGCACGCCCAGCCTTAATATAAAGGTCGGATTGTTCCATATACCACAGCACGCAACCACGCTCTTGCGCGGCATTTAACAAAGCCAAGGAAGTGTCTTTTTTGAAGTGAATCCCTGCGATAGGATCCATAACCACACCAAGCTGAACTGCCATACCATTTACCTATTTATTGCGTCATTCTGAATTTGTTTGGCTAATGCTATCACAACGGCCTAGCCTTCACTTTGTGATTTGTGGTACAAACGCACGTATTCTCGCCTTGGTCGATTCGTCGGCCTGTTAGGGCTTTCTCCAAGAACTCAATTATTGGGCCTATTTATGGAAGATAATTTTCACAATACAAAAGTCATGATTATTGATGACAGCAAGACCATTCGCCGCACAGCCGAGACCTTGCTTAATAAAGTGGGCTGTGAAGTGATTACCGCGACCGATGGCTTTGACGCCTTAGCTAAAATTGCCGACAGCAGCCCCGACATCATTTTTGTTGATATTATGATGCCACGTTTAGACGGCTACCAAACCTGCGCCTTGATTAAGAACAACTCCAAGTTCAAATCAACCCCAGTCATTATGCTATCGAGCAAAGATGGCCTTTTCGACAAAGCCAAAGGACGCATTGTTGGCTCAGATCAGTATTTAACTAAGCCATTCAGCAAGGACGAACTTTTAAGTACTATCCGTCAATATATAAAAGCAGAATGAGGTAAATGAGCATGGCTCGTATTTTAGTCGTAGACGACTCTCCAACCGAAACCGAAGCGTTCCGCTCCATGCTAGAGAAAAACGGACATCAGGTTTTAACCGCCGACAACGGTGCCAACGGAGTTGCTTTAGCTCGCCAAGAACTGCCGGATGCGATTTTAATGGACATTGTTATGCCTGGCCTAAACGGCTTTCAGGCGACTCGCCAGCTTACCAAAGACGCTGCTACCGCTCATATTCCTATTATTATTGTCACCACCAAAGATCAAGAAACTGACCGCGTGTGGGGTAAACGCCAAGGCGCACAAGGCTACTTAGTCAAACCCGTAAGCGAAGCCCGTTTGCTTTCAGAACTCAAGTCTGCACTGGTGACCAACTAAGATGACCCCTTTTGCTCTGTTACAGGATTTGGCCGAGCGTCTTAAGCTGAACGCCACCGCACTGCCTGCTGAGACACTGAATCAAGCGTATTGGCGCAGCGTTGGTTTTATGCTCAAAGGTCAGCGTTTGTTGGCCGACAGCGGCGAAGTGACCGAGATTCTACAACCACCGAAACTCACCAAAGTTCCGGGAGTGCGTAACTGGGTGTTGGGAGTGGCAAACGTTCGTGGCCGCTTAATTCCAATTATGGATTTAGCCCTATTATTAGGCTTTAGTAGCCAAGGAACATGGCGCAGCCGCCGTGTGTTAATTGTTGAGCAAAACGAGGGGCCAGTTGGTTTCTTAGTGGATACGGTGTTGGGTATTCAACAGTTTTCGCTTAATCAGCGTGGTGAAAAGCCTTGCTTTAACAACAATCTTGACCCATTTATCGAATTTAGTTTTGAAAAAAACGACGAGCAATGGCCAGTATTTAAATTAAAAGAACTCATGCGAACACAAGAATTTTTACAAATAGCCGTGTAAGCATTTATAACAAAAACGATAAACATGCACGTGGAGATACAGGCATGAAAAATTACACAGGAAGCGTTTTATCTGCCGCCTTTCAAAACAGATTAAATAGCATTCTGGTGGTATCCCTACCCATCTTCCTCGCTATTTTCATTGGCATAACCGTGTTCGTGAACATGATGTCAAACCGCGATGACCAATACCTAGAACACTCTGGCGAGCTGCGAGTGCTCTCGCAAGAGCTGGCGAAAAACGCGGTAGAGGCCGCTGGCGGCAAAAAAGCAGCGTTTAGCGAACTGAGAAATGCCCGCGACAACTTTGCTTTGCGCTGGCAGCATCTTTCCGAAGGCAACCCTGAAACCGGTCTAGCCGCAGCCGACTTCGACACCATCCACAGTGTTGCCACGCTGTGGAATCAAGTGCGCAACAACGCCGACCAAATTATCCGCAACGAAGAAGTTATTTTGTCGCTGCACAACGTGGCGGCAACACTATCGGAAACCATTCCACAACTGCAAATTGAATACGATGGCATTGTTGAAATTTTGCTCAACAACCGTGGCACGCCAGAACAGGTTGCCATCGCGCAACGCCAATCTTGGCTGGCTGAGCGTATTTTGCGCTCTGTTGGCAAGATATTAGAAGGTGGTGAAGACACAGCAAACGCCGCCGATGCGTTTGGCAGTGACGCCTCGCTATTTGGACGCGTGCTCAATGGCATGTTATCGGGCAACGTATCCATGAACATTAGCCGCGTCACCAACAAAGAAGCCATTATCGCGCTGTCGGAAGTGGCCGAGCAGTTTGAATTTGTATCGGGTTCGGTAGATGAAATTTTAGAAACCTCCCCCGAACTATTCCAAGTGCGTGAAGCCTCAGACGCTATTTTTAACGACTCGCAAGCGCTGCTTGAACAAACCTCGGCACTGACCACTGAAATTCAGCAAGGTGCCAATGCGCGTACTAACCTGCAACTTATCGGCTATATTGCCGCTGTTTTAGCCGTGCTTAATATCATCGCCATTGGCGTTATTCTGTATCGCAAAACTCGCCAAGACTTAGAAACCACCGCCAAGCAAAGCGAACAGAACCAATTGGCTATCTTGCGCTTGCTGGATGAAATTGCCGACATCGCCGACGGTGATCTAACCGCCTCGGCCACAGTAACAGAAGACTTTACTGGCGCCATTGCCGACTCTATCAACTACGCTATCGCGCAAATGCGCTCGCTGGTATCGGCAATTAACGATACCGCTGTACAGGTTTCTTCTGCCGCGCAAGAGACTCAAGGCACGGCCACCCAACTGGCCGAAGCCTCTGAACATCAGGCCATGGAAATTGCAGGTGCTTCCGCCGCCATTACCGAAATGGCCGCCTCGATTGACCAAGTATCCACCAACGCTTCGGAATCTTCTGCGGTGGCTGAACGCTCGGTAGGCATTGCCAATAAAGGTTCAGAAGTGGTGCAAGCCACCATTCACGGCATGGATAACATTCGTGAGCAAATTCAAGAAACCTCGAAGCGAATTAAACGCTTGGGCGAATCGTCTCAGGAAATTGGCGACATTATTTCGTTAATTACCGACATTGCCGACCAAACCAACATTCTGTCGCTTAATGCCGCTATTCAAGCGTCGATGGCAGGCGAAGCTGGTCGCGGCTTTGCCGTGGTAGCCGACGAAGTGCAACGTTTGGCTGAACGCTCAACCTCGGCCACCAAACAAATTGCAGCACTGATTAAAACCATTCAAAACGACACCAACGAAGCAGTTATTTCGATGGAACAAACCACAACCGAAGTGGTGCGCGGTGCTCGCTTGGCTCAAGACGCTGGGGTGGCACTGGAAGAAATTGAAAGCGTATCCACCAGCCTTGCAGACCTAATTCAAAACATTTCCAATGCCGCAAAACAACAGGCTGCCACCGCTGGCCATATTTCCAACACCATGAACGTGATTCATGAAATCACCTCGCAAACCTCAACGGGCACCACGGCAACCGCTCATTCGATTGCCGCCCTTGCCGTTATGGCTAACAAACTGCGTCAATCTGTGGCTGGCTTTAAGCTGCCAGAAGCCGACGCTATGAGCGATTACTGATAACGGAACCCTGATTCATGCCTGTGCATAGTTTGAGCAGCGTGCCAGCAATGAACGAAGAAGAGTTTGTTGCTTGGCAAACCTTGCTAGAGAAAAGAACGGGAATTTACCTTGCGCCGCAGCGTTTGCCGTTTTTACAAACGCACATTGGTATGCGCATGCTCGAAAGTGGTTTCAACGACTATCAAACCTATTACCAGCATGTGCTACAAGGGCCAGAAGGCACCATTGAATGGAGCCTATTGCTGGACAAGCTAACTGTGCAAGAAACTCAATTTTTCCGCGACCAGCAAGCATTGGATCTGGTTAGCCAATTTATGGCCGACAAAGCACTTGAGCTGCCCGTTTCAGAAGCCTTTGAAGCTTGGAGCATTGGCTGCTCGACTGGCGAAGAGGTATTCACTCTGGCCATGCTGGCCGAACATCACCTTAGCCCCTACGCCAAACGCTATGCCATTACTGGCACCGACATTTCATCTCAGGCATTACGCAAAGCGCGCCAAGGGCAATATTCTGTGCGCGCCTTAGCCCGCATTCCTGAAGTTTTACAAACGACCTGCATCGACAAGCTGGCCGATGGTCGTCACTTCGCCATTAAGCCACGACTGCAAAAAAACACCTGTTTTACCAAGCTAAATTTACTCAAGCTGGCGCAGTACCCGCTGTATTCGCAACATCTTATTTTCTGCCAAAACGTACTGCTTTATTTTCGCCGCTGGCGTCGTAATCAAATTCTAAATCTTTTAACCGAGCGCTTAGTGCCAGGCGGCCTGCTGGTTATTGGTTTGGGTGAGGCCAACGACTTTGAACATCCAGAATTAGTACGAATAGACAGCCATCGCTTTAGTGCCTTTAAAAAACGCGGCGGCCACAATCAGGAGCGAGTTTCGTTATGAGCCAAAATTTTCTCGCTCTGCAATGGGTTAAAGAAGAAATTAACGACACCTTAAGGCAGGCGCAAAACGCCCTAGAAAACTACGTTGAAGCCCCAGAAGATGCCAGCCAGCTTAAGTTTTGCGTAAGCTACTTACACCAAGTACAGGGCACCTTGCACATGGTTGAGTTTTATGGCGCGGCACTATTCGCCAGCGAAATGGAAGCCGTTGCCGATGCCCTCTTGCACAGCAAAACCACCGATCAGCAAGAAGCACAACAACGCTTAATGCAGGCCATTATTGAACTGCCCAGCTATTTAGAACACATCAAAATGGGCCGCCGCGACCTGCCCATTGTGGTGCTGCCGCTGCTTAACGAGTTGCGCCAAGTGCGCGCCGAAAAGCCGCTTTCGGAAGCGTCGTTTTTCTCGCCTAACATCATCCACAACCCAGAACTATCAGGCGAACAACTCACCAACTTGGTCAGTGACGAGTTTTTATTATGGGCACGCAAACTCAGACAAATGCTACAAAGTGCCACATTGCAACTGCTGAAAGATAAAACCAATGCAGGCGCCAAAGAATATTTACTGCGCACTTTCTCGCATCTACAGAAAAACCTAGGCCACACTCCGCAAGGAGTTATCTGGCTACCCGCCCAAGCCTTCTGCGAATGGTTGCAACAACAGGCCACGCTTCCCAAAGAAGCACCCGCTATTTTGCGCCAGCTTGATACGCTTCTAAAAGACTTAGTAGAAGCACCAGCCGAGGCCATTAACAGCAAGCCGCCAACCGAACTGCTGCGCCTGATGCTGTTTATTGTGGCGCGCACCGACGTGCATGGTGAAGCCATTCATCTGGTGCAAAAGAAATACCAACTGCGCAACCTGCTGCCTTCGCAACAAGAACTAACCCTGTTACGCGACGAGCTGGCCGCCCCAGACAAGCAAACCATTAAGCAAGTTTTGGCTGCGCTCATCGACGAACTGCAAGGCATTAAAGAACGTTTAAATCCTTTATTACGCGGTGAAGGTGAACGCCACTTTGCGCTAACTCATATTGGTTCTGGGATACAACGCATTGCTCAAGCGCTCGATGTGCTCGACCTAGCCAACGTGCGCGACATGCTAGTTGAACAGCAAAACCATATTGCCGCCCTGCAGCAACAAGAACAGATAGCCGACGAAGAGCTGATCGACCTTGCAGGCGCACTGCTTTACGTTGAAGCCAGCCTAGAAGCCATGCACCAAGATGGCAACCTAGCCGCTCAAATTAACCAAAGCGTGCTGGATAACGCCTTAAGCGCTGCCATTCATGAAGCCCGCAACCAGTTAGAGCAAGTAAAAGACAGCATTATTGCCTTTATGGCCAACCAGTGGGACAGGGAAGAACTGACTGAAATACCCAGCATTTTAGCCACCTTAAAGGGTGTTTTAACCCTAATTAATTTGCCCCAACTGCAACCGTTGTTTAGTCACAGCCAAGCTTATATCGCTCGACTGCAACACCAAACCACACCCCCTGCTTGGGCCAGCATTGACGCCTTGGCCGAAGTTTTCTCTGGCATCGACCTGTACTTAGAAAATTACCTAGCCCAGCCAGAAGAAGATCAACCCTTGCTAAAACGCTTAGAACAAACCCTAAGCGCTTTGATGGCAGACCATTTTCAAGACCCAGAACCAGAAGACGACGAACCAGTCGACTTCTCGCGCGCAGAAAACCTGCCCAAAATTCAAATTGGCGAATTTAAAAGCAGCAGCGACAGCGAAGAAGAAATCTTTTTAGCGCCCGACATCTCGGCTCCCTTAAATTTAGAAAATCAGCCCGACCCGGCAGATAGCAACGAAGACGACTTAATTGATGCCGAAATTATTGAAGTCTTTATTGAAGAAGCCGAAGAAGTTCAAGCAGAGCTGGCGCAAGCATGGCCGGCCTACAAAGCCAACCAAGACAATCGTGACGCACTAACCACCACCCGCCGCGCGTTCCATACGCTTAAAGGCAGTGGCCGCATGGTGCAAGCCTTAATCATTGGCGACTTAGCTTGGGCCATTGAAAGCCTATTCAACCGCCTGTTGGATAACAGCATTGGGTTTAGCCAAGCTGTTGCCGCTTTGGTGGATGAAAGCGTGGCGCTGCTGCCAACCTTGGTAGAAGATTTCCGCCTACGCCGCAGCAGCCCAGACATCCAAGCTCTGGTTGAACGTGCAGAAAGCTTGGCTCTGGGCCAGTCAACCACAGAGGAAAACCCCCTTACCGCCACCTTCCAAGCCGAAGCTGAAACTCATCTGCAAGCCTTGTTCGACTATATCGAGCACTCGAAAGCCGAAGATTACCTAAACCCAATACCTGAAACCCTGCAACGAGCGCTGCACACCTTAAAAGGCAGCGCCGCCATTACTGGCATAGGCAGCGTTGCGCAACTGGCAGCGGCATTAGAAAAACTCATTAAAGAACTGCGCCTGCTGCAACACCCCAACAGTCTGGCTGTGGTCGGTTTAATCGAACGCGGTTGGCACTTGCTCACCGCTGCATTAGCCAGCCACCAGCAACTTGATACCGCAGAGCTGGCAGGGGCAGGTGAGCTAATTGAAGACACCAAACAGCTATACGACCAGCTAATCAGCAACCAAAACGAAGAAAACCAAGCCAACCCACAGGCCTTGGTTGAGTTTATGACACAAGACATGCAGGCCCTTCTGAATGTCGAACAATGGCTGCATAACCATACACCCGAACACCTGCAACCCTTATTGCAAGAACTAAGCATTGCCCAACACCAAGCCGAACAAGCAGGGCTACTTGGCATAGCCGAACTGGCTGTAGAACTACTGAGCCTGTATCAGCGCCTTCCTCAAACCGACTTGCTTAGCAGCGACGCAGTGCAGTTACTCAGTGCTGCTCATGAAACCTTGCTGAATGCCTTTGATATGCTGGCCTCTGGCCAAGACATTGAAATTGATGCCCAACTATTGCAGCAGCTTCGCAGCTTCACCCCCACTCTGGTTGAAGAAACGGCGCCAGAGCCAGATGAAGCAGAAGACGCAGATGACACAGATGACGCAGATGACGAACTAACTCAAATTTTCCTCGAAGAAGCCATTGAAATCAGCGAAACCGTTGAATGCCTATTGGCACAATGGCAGCAAGAAAACCTAGAAAATCTTCCCGTGGCACAACTGCAACGCGAACTACACACACTCAAAGGTGGCGCAAGGATGGCAAACCTCTCGGCCATAGCCGATCTGTGTCATGAGCTGGAAACGCTCTACGAAAATATTAACGATGGCCGCACGGCCATTCGCCCAGAACTGACCTCGTTGCTTAACCAAGCTCAAGACCAACTCACCCAACAACTGGAACAAGTTGGCAGTGGCACCCCCCTAGATAGCGCCGACGGCCTTATTGCCGCACTGCAAAACTATTTGGCTCAACCTAACCATACTGAAGCCGTGCCGCAAGCGCCTGAGCCCGTGGTTGTAATGCCAGCGGAGCCAGACATAAGTACCGCCGAAGCCGACGATTCCGAGCGTGAAATATTAGAAATCTTCCTAGAAGAAGCCGTTGATCTACTTGAAGAGCTAGACAACGCCCTGCACGAATGGGAACAAGCCGCAGACGGCAAACAAGGCAGCGACACCGTCTTACGTGCCTTACACACCCTGAAAGGCGGAGCACGCTTGGCCGGGTTAACCCAGCTTGGCGATCTTACCCATCAGTTTGAAACACAAATAGAACAGCAGTTACAGCACAATCAGCCCAGCCCAGAATTTATACAAAGCGCTTACCAAACTCATGAACAGTTACAGCGTTTGGTGGCCGCAGTGGATGGCGAGCTGCAACAACAAGTTGCTCCGGTTGAACTACCAACCTTTACCTTAATTCCTACTAAAGAAAGCCAAGCCGCAACCGAGCCAGATGCCAAAGCAGCCGCACCAGAAATGGTAAAAGTATCAGCAGAACTGCTGGAAAACTTAGTTGGTTTGGCTGGCGAAACCTCCATCAGCCGGGGCCGCTTAGAACAACAAATTGCCGACTTCGCCTCTTCGCTGGAAGAAATGGACGTTACCCTAGAACGCCTGCGCGACCAGCTTCGCCGTTTGGATATGGAAACCGAAGCGCAAGTGCTGTTCCGCCAAGAACGACACGGCCCTAACTACGACGACTTCGACCCGCTAGAGATGGACCGTTACTCAACCATCCAACAGCTTTCGCGCGCGCTGCTGGAATCTTCCTCAGACTTGGTTGATTTGCGCTCTACTTTGGTCAATAAAACCCGCGACACCGAAACCATTCTGCTGCAACAAAGCCGCATGAACAGCGAGCTGCAAGAAGGGTTAATGAAAACCCGAATGGTGCCATTTCAACGCATTGTGCCGCGCTTGCGCCGTATTGTTCGTCAAATTAGCCAAGAACTCGACAAGCAGGTTGACCTGCATGTGTTCAACGCCGATGGCGAAATGGACCGCGCCATCTTAGAACGCCTTATTTCCCCACTGGAACACATGGTGCGTAACGCGCTCGACCACGGTATGGAAAGCCGTGAACAACGCCAAGCCACAGGCAAACCAGAAGTCGGCTCAATTGATATTGCTATCAGCCGCGACGGTGGCGACATTTTAATTGTGCTAACCGACGATGGCCGAGGCATGAACGTGCCTGCCATTCGCAACAAAGCCATTGAACGCGGCCTAATGCAAGCCGACAGCCAGCTAAGCGATAACGAAATCATGCAATTTGTACTGCATGCTGGCTTCTCGACCGCTGAAAACATTACCCAGATTTCTGGGCGTGGCGTTGGCATGGACGTTGTGCTAAGCGAAATTAAACAAATGGGCGGCAGCATCGACATTCAATCGGAATTTGGCAAAGGCACCAACTTTGTGATTCGCCTGCCCTTCACCGTATCGCTTAACCGTGCTCTGATGGTGCGCATGGGCGACGACCTTTACGCCATTCCACTTAACAACATTGAAGGCATAGTGCGGATTCCCGGCCAACAAATGCAAGAGCTTTACCAGAAGCCACGCCATCAACGCCTTTACCAATACGCCAACAATCAATACCACCTTGATTATTTAGGCAACCTGCTGCACAGCAAACAACAGCCCAACTTCAACAACAACGGCCTGCCCGTACCTGTGCTGCTTACTCGTGGTGCAACGCCATTTGCCCTACAGGTTGACCAACTGCTTGGCTCACGCGAAATTGTGGTAAAAACCCTTGGCCCACAATTCGCTGGAGTTATGGGCGTATCTGGGGGCACCATTTTAGGCGATGGCTCAGTGGTGATTATTCTCGACTTGCCCGCCCTAGTACGCCAACAAAGCACACTAGAAAGCAAACAAGCTGTACCCGAACATCATCTAAGCCTTGAACAACCACGCATCATGGTAGTGGACGACTCGGTGACCGTGCGCAAAGTTACCAGCCGCTTGTTAGAACGCAACGGCATTGAGCCCATCACCGCCAAAGACGGCATGGACGCAATGTCGTTACTCAACGACATCAAACCCGACCTAATTCTGCTCGACATTGAAATGCCTCGCATGGATGGGTTTGAAGTGGTCACGCAAATGCGACACGACAACCGTCTAAAAAATGTGCCCATTATTATGATTACCTCGCGCACAGGCGATAAACACCGTGAACGAGCACAAGCGTTGGGCGTGAGCGAATACCTAGGCAAGCCTTTCAATGAAGACGAGTTGTTAAGCCTAATACGCACCTACTTAAAGAAACACCGTTAAAAAATGGAACCCACCATGAGCGAAACCACCACAGTACTCAACAGCACCTTGCTACCGCTAAAAGACAAAACCCTGCTGGTGCCAGAACAAGCCGTGGCCGCCATTATCCCTTTCTCGCAACTGCTCACCACCGCCTCCAACAAAAAATGGCTATTGGGCCGCATTGAATGGCACGGCCAAGCCGTACCTGTTATTTGCTATGAAAAACTCAACAACGACCTAAACCCCGCTCCTAACCTAAATTCGCGCTTTGCCCTATTCAACACAGTCGAGCGCCACTCCAAGCTGCCCTACTACGCCATGCTAATCCAAGACGCCCCACGCGCCTGCCCGCTTGAAGAAAAGCAGCTAAGCCAACTGGAAACCGGCATCACTGGCGAGTATGATGCCTGCTCGGTTTCCATCGCCCAAAACATAGTGGCTGTCATACCAGATTTAGATAAATTGGAAGCCACGTTACTGGCCATGTTATAGATCAGCGCGAGGTTTAGGTTGCCAACCCCACCCACGTCCATTTGTATTCTTCGACTCTCCGCCATCGGAGATTGCTGCCACGCGGTAGCACTGGTGCAAAAGCTACAACGCGACCTACCCAACTGCCAAATTACCTGGATTATTGGCAAAGCCGAAGCTTCACTTATGACCCTGCTGCCGAATGTTGAACTAATCGTGTTCGACAAAAAACAAGGCAAGCAAGCCTTTAAAGAACTGCGCGCTAAGCTTCATGGTCGCCAATTTGATGCGCTGCTGCACCTGCAAGCCAATTTTCGAGCCAACCTAGTTAGCCTTTGTATTTCAGCCAAACGCCGTATTGGCTTTGCTAAAGAACGTGCACGCGAACTGCAATGGCTGTTCACCAATGAGAAAGCCCCCATTAGCGGTGAACACGTCGCCGAAGGCTTTATGGACTTTGCCACCGCCCTAGGGCTTAAAGCAGAAAAACCAAGCTGGGCTATGCCAATTCCCACAGACTTACTGGAAAAAATGCAAGCGCATAAAGATCAGCGCCCACTGCTACTACTGTGCCCCTCTGCCAGCAAAGCAGAACGCAACTGGACCACCGAAGGCTATTGCGCGCTATTACAAAATGCCAAAGAACGAGGCTTTAAGACCATTTTAGTGGGCGGCCCTGCGGCTATCGAAGTGCAGCTAGGCCAGAAAATCTGCGCCCTTGCGCCTGTGGATGAAAACTTAATTGGCCAAACCCGCTTAACCGAACTACTGGCCCTCATTAAACTTGCCGATGTTTTAGTTTCACCCGACACAGGCCCAGCCCACATGGCAACCCTAGTTGGCACCCCAGTGCTTGGTCTTTATGCTGCGCAAACCCCAGCACGCACAGGCCCCTATTTATCACTTGAGCATGTGGTGAACGTGTACGACGAAGCGCTGTTAGCGGAAACCGGAAAAACCGTGCAAGAAGTTTCCTGGCGCACCAGAGTAAAGGCCAAAGATGCCATGACACGGATAAAAGTAGAGGATGTGCTAAATAATTTGGAACAGCTTTCTTCTTGCATTATGAAAAGAAATAATTTGGAACCAAGGTAGTGGAAATAACAAAATCAACTAATTTCATTAATAGATATTTCACATCTATTTTTTCTTTTATATTTTTTGGATTAGGATTAATTGTTCACGATGGTTTTGTTTATGGCGCGGCACTTTTACTTTTAGCCGCCTTACCTTCACTATTTAAAAAAGAATCGTACTCTCGGCTCAACAAATATGATCTGATTCTTATAGCAACCTTCTTAGCTTTTTGTGGAGTTTGGATGGTCAACAATGCTTATAACTTGTTATCGCTGAGAACTTACGATGACCCACTGCGCTTTATTGCGGCAATCATCGCCCTCCTTCTTTTAATCAAATATCCGCCTAAAGAAAACTATATATGGGCAGGAGTGTGTATTGGAGCAATAGGAACAGGTTCTTGGGCTATCTGGGAAAAGTTTTATCTTGGCGCAAGCCGAGTAAGTGGACATACAAATGCAATTCAATACGGTAATTTATCTATCTTAATGGGAGAGGTGCTGTTCGGATTCTATCGTGTTTCCCTATTAACC